>NZ_JARAYJ010000002.1:0-506868 GCF_033794345.1 Streptomyces niveiscabiei | reverse complement strand
ACGAAGACCCGAAACCGTTCGTCTGGACGAAGACCGCGGACGAGATCCTCGAACGCCTCGCCGGATATCTGAACCGAATTCCCGACTCAGGACACTAGCGACAGTCGTCGTAATACAGGTAGTCAGCACCCTCACACAGGCTGTCTGCGTACCCCGGATCGCGGACGCTGTCGGTGATCCCAGGGCTGTCGTACTGCGCCCCTTCGTCGTCACTGCTGGTGCACGCGCCGACCACGCCGAAGATGACCAAGAACATGGTGACAAGACCACACCCGATTCCACAGCCTGACGGTCTTGCGGGTTGCTCGTTGGCCATAGGACTCGCCCCCTACTTGTGCACACCGATTGCGCGGATTCCCATTCAACCGCGCTTGAGGCCATGAGTCGGCCCCCTCTGCGGCAGAGTGCAGAGGGGGCCGTTCCTGCTCCGGTATGGGGGTACGGGGCAGGGGCTAGGGGTGGGTGATGCGGGCGACGAACGAGAGGACGACGACCGCCCACACGGTCATGAGGGCCGCCGTGAAGGTGACCGACTCAAGGCACTTGCGGCGCTTCCTGCGGGGCGTCACGCGTCCCCTCCCTTCCGGCGTTCCGGGCAGGTGGCGAACGGGAGCCAGTGGCCCTGTAGGGGGACCTGGTGGGTGTGGACGCTGATCGTGTTGGAGTCGAAGCGCCACCCTTCAGGGGTGCCGACCGCAGCGTTCACCGCGTCGGGGTTCGGGGTGCTGATGGGTAGGCAGTCACGGAGACTGACCAGCATGTTCGGCACGTTCCGCCCGGTGAGGGTGCCGTGCTCGACTGTGCGGCCGTTCTCCGTGACCGTCCAGCACACGCGGAACCAACGCGCCCTGGCCTTAAGGGAGTTGACCGTCATGACGCCCCCTTAGGCAGCGCAAGAGCGCGTCGGTGGCACGGACACGTGCAGACCAGGTAGCTGACTCCGGGGACGTCCGACTCGCGGGGTTCAGCGTCCCTGCAACGAGCGTGAATGCCGATCACGCAGCGCGGGGAGCGGTACGGGGGTTCGGCAACCGAGATCACCGGGTTATGAGTCATCGGGCACCGCCCGCGCTGTGGCAGGGGCAGGTACAGCGGCGGATCAACACGATGTCAGGGGCGGTGGGCGTGGGGATGTCCTTGGTCCGCTTGCAGGTGGCGTGCAAGGCAGGCACGTCGTGTTCGTACGCGACAGAACACGCTGACGACATGGATTCCGTGTCCAGGTTCTTCGGGAAGGTCACCGCGCCTCACTCCCGCGCTTGATGTCGAGGTAGGCGTTCCACAGCTTCTGCGCGGTCGCGCACTTGTCGGTGGCGTAGCACTCACCGCACTTACGGGCGTGCTCGAACCACCGGCCGTACGCGTGCAGCATGCCGTTCACGGCCTGTCCCTGACTGGTCATCGGACCTCGCTCCCCGCCGGTACGGCGTGAATGTTCCGGGTGTTGAGGTCGAGACGGAAGTGCGCCGCCATCACCAGTACCCGGCGCCGCTTCCACTGGCGTGCACGCTCCCGCGCAGTCCAGTAGGGCCGGACGCGGGAACAGTTCCCGGTGGCGGGAAACAGGCAGGCCAGCACCCGGAAGGTCAGGGCCGGCCCGAGCCAGTGCAGCGCAGCCGCGCTACGCTCGGCCATGTTCATCAACTCCAGTTCAGTTGGTGGACCACGCCCCCGGACGTTCGCCGCGTCGCGGGGGTTTCTTGCGTCTGACCACGTTGCCGCCCCAGAAGGGACGAATTTGCCAGGGCGCAGCGACAGTTGGGATGTCTCAGCGGTAGCGTGGAAGAACGCCCAAACGTCCCAGGGGGAAGCCTTGAACACAGCGCTGAGGTCGGCTATGCGGACAGCCGGGTTGTCACCCAGGCAACTGGCAGTTCGTGTGGGCGTTTCCGGCAAGACCGTTGAACGATGGGTTGCGGACGCTGCACTCACGCCGCATGCCAGGAACCGGGAAGACGCCTGCAAGGCGTTGGGAGTTGACGAAGAAATGATCTGGCCGAAAGCGGTAAAGGACCGAATCAAGACCGGCGGCGACCGGGAAATCATCCGATCCTATCCATATCGGTCGGCCTGCCCTTCCACGGTGTGGGGCGAATTGGTCACCAACGCCACGCAGGAACTCTTTTTCGCCGGATACACAAACTATTTTCTATGGCTTGACCAGCCTGCGTTCGTCGAGACTCTGCGAAGGAAACTCGACGACGGTTGTCGGGTGCGTTTCCTCCTCGGCGACCCGAATGGAGAGGTGACCCGAAACCGGGAAGCGGTCGAGGATGTGGCGCTCACGGTATCCACCCGAATCCGCATCACTCTTGAGCACCTCGGTAAGCTCGGCGCACACGAGAGACTTGAGGTGCGTTTCTCCGCCTCGGACGATGCGGTGAATCACGTGTCCCTGTCTGTGTTCCGCTTCGACGAAGAAGCGTTGGTCACTCCTCATCTCGCCCGGCTGGTCGGTCATGATTCACCACTCCTGCACCTGCGAAAGCGCGACGATGCCGGGATGTTCGACCGATTCGCGGAACATGCCGAAGAGTTGTGGACCAGGGGCGTGAAAGTGGACAGCGAACCCGCAGTGAACTAAAAGTGCGCCCCCAACCAGTCACGGTTGGGGGCGCCTTTGCGTGCGGGAGGTTATGCGGCGGTGGGGCATTGGAAGAAGATTTTCACGGTGCCCGTGTTGGCCCATGTCTAGGGGCTGAGGGAGCCCAGGCCGGTGTTGGTGACTGCGGTTCCGTCGACACGACCTGAAGCTGTTTCCCGTTCCAGGGTGATTGTGGTGGTGAGGCGGCATCGGAAACCGAGTCAGGGCGGGCCGGGTACCGAGCGCCGCGAGGAGGCCGCCCGGCATGCCGGTGCCGACGGCCGCAGCGACCTCGTCGTCCGTGGCGACCCCGGCGAGCGGCACGAAGTGCACGACGGGCTGGGGCACGGCGTGGCTCACGGCGTGCGAGAGGCGCATCTTGCCGAGGCCGCCCGGCCCTACGACGGTGACGACCCGCGCGGCGCAGCAGCCCGGCGACGGCGGCGACTTCGGCGTCCCGGCCGAGCAGGGGGTTGGGTTCGTACGGTACGCCGTGGCGGACGCGGGGCGTGTCGGTGTTCAGCAACTCCTGGTGCACGTCCCGCAGTTCGGGCCCCGCAGGAAGCAGGGGTCCCCTCCTGAGGCTCCCCGGACAGCCGGTTCAGCCGTCCGCCGCAGGCCGGGCCGCCGAAGCCGCTTCCCGCTCCTGCGCCCCGAGCAGCGCGGCCAGCAGCCCCGGAAAGCGCCCGTCGGCGTCGTCGGCGCGCAGGGAGTTGAACTTGGTCGTCCCCACGTAGTACTGCCGGATGACCCCGGCCTCCCGCAGCACGTTGAAGTGATGGGTGCGCGTAGACAGCGACACGGGCGTCACGACCGCGCCACAGCTCAGGTCCTCGGCGGACCGGGAGAGCTGGGAGACGATGGCGCGCCGCACCGGATCGGCGAGGGCCTCCAGGAACTGCTGGAGCGGGACGTCCGCGAGGTCGGGATGGTCGATGGTGCGGGCCACGGGGACTCCAGCGGGGCGGGAAACGGTGCGATCAGGTCATCGTACGGAGGATCCGCCCGCCGCGTTGTACCGCACCAGATATGCGGCGAACCGCTCCAGATCCTCCGCCGCCCACCCGGCGAGCCGCTCCCGGAACGCCGCGCGCCGGCTCTCGGTGACCTGCGCGAGGATCAGCCGCCCGGCGTCCGTCAGGTGCAGCCCCTGCACCCGCAGGTCCGCCGGGTCGGGCCGCCGCTCGATCAGCCCGGCCCGCTCCAGCGCCGTCACCTGCCTGCTGATCGTCGACTTGTCGAGCCCGTGGTGCGCGGCGAGGTCGGTCGCCCGCGCGCCCTCGGCCTCCTCCAGGTGCCCCAGCAGCGTGTACGACACGAGCGTCAGCTCGGGATGCAGCCGCCCGGCGCTCGCCCTGGCCCGCCGGGCGAACGCGGTCATCTCCCGCTGGATGGTCTCCACGGCCTCGGAATCCACGGCGGACCTCCCTTTGCGCCTCTGGTTGCAGAGTACAACCGGATACGCCCCACGGCCCCACCGGACCCATGGGGGAGGTGGGGTAGGGTGACGCCGGTCGCGACAGCCGCGACCACCTGGAGACGAGGAGGTGGGACCCATCACCGCTGTGTCAGCACGGGTGCTCCCCCTCCGTACCGGCGCGGACCGCCGGCCGTAGGGACCGTACGAGCGCCCTTCGCCACCCCGAAAGTGCTCGGACCCCGCATGAACCCCCTGCTCTCCACCCGCCCCGCCGTCATCGCCGCCCTGCGCGCGGCAGGCTGCGTCTTCGCCGAGGACGAGGCGGACCTGATCCTCTCCACGGCCCGCACGGAAGCCGCAGTCGCCGCCCTGGTGGCCCGCCGGACGGCCGGTGAACCCCTCGAAGTGGTCGTCGGCTGGGCCGGGTTCGCCGGCCTGCGGATAGCCGTCGCCCCCGGCGTCTTCGTCCCCCGCCGCCGCACCGAGTACCTGGTCGACCGCGCCCTCGCCGCCGCCCCGCACGCGACGGTCGTCGTCGACCTGTGCTGCGGCTCCGGCGCGGTCGGCGCCGCCCTCGCCGCGTCCCTGGCCCCGCCGGAACTGCACGCCGCCGACGTGGACCCCGCCGCCGTGGCCTGCGCCCGCACCAACCTCGCCCCGTACGGCGGCCACGTCCACGAGGGCGACCTGTACGCCGCCCTCCCGGCCACCCTGCGCGGACGCGTCGACATCCTCGCCGCGAACGTCCCCTACGTCCCCACCGGCGAGGTCCCCCTCCTGCCCGCCGAGGCCCGCGACCACGAACCCCTCGTCGCCCTCGACGGCGGCGGCGACGGCCTCGACGTCCTGCGCAGGGTCGCCGCCGAGGCCGCCCACTGGCTCGCCCCGGGCGGCTGCCTCCTCGTGGAGACGAGCGAACACCAGGCGCGGCGGGCCCTGGACGCCTTCGAAGCGGGCGGCCTCACCCCGCGCCTGGAGTACGACGACGACCTGTACGCACACGTCGTCCTCGGCATCCGGCCGCCGGACCGCGGGGCCTGACGGCACGGGGCTCGGCACCGAGCCCCCACGCGTCGTCCGCCGTTCCCCAACTCGCCGCCGTACATGGGCTGTACACGCCCCGCACCACCCGACAGACTGTTCCGCCGATCCCCTCCCTACCGAGGAGTAGGCACCCATGCCTCTGCGCCCCACCCGTCGGCTCCGTGCTGCCCTGGTGACGCTCGCCACCGCCGCGGCCGTCGCGTTCTCGGCCGCGCCGCCCGCGTCCGCCGCCGACACCTGGACCGAGGTCGGCTCCGACCGCGCGAATCCGCTGACCGAGAGCCAGGGGCTCACGTCCGTGGAGGTGCCGGCGAACAGCCCGAACCGGTACACCGGCATCGGGACGATCCCGGTCGGCGTCAGCGTCCGGGGCTGGAACCACGTCGGGGACCCGGACGCCGCGTACGACGGGACGTACATCGAGCCCTACCAGCAGGACGCGGGCACCTCGAAGATGTTCCGCGTCCAGTCCCCGAACGGCACCTGGTCCGAGTACGTGCACGCGCTCGGCTCCGGCGAGGCCCTCAACAACTCGTGGGTCGCGATCTCGCCGGACGGACAGTGGATGCTCGCGGGGGAGTGGGGCACGATGACCCGCTTCCTCGTCTTCCCGACCCCCGGCGTCAACCCGGCCACCTCGCCGGGCGGCAACCTCCCCTGGGTCACGACGGTCACCCTCGACCGCCCCGTCCGGGACGTCCAGGGCTGCGACTTCTCCGGCCCCACGACCCTCCTGTGCTCCTCGGACGACCCGGCCGGCACGCTCTTCGGCATGACGAAGCCGCTCCTCCAGGTCGACCTCGCGGCGCGGCCGAACGGCACCTCCAACGTCTCCGGCCGCGTCACCGCCCTGCGCCAGCTCCCCCTGCGCAGCGGCTGCACCGGCAACTTCGAGACGGAGGGCATCGACTACGACCGCCGCAGCGGCGTCCTGCGGGTGATCGTGATCTCGCCGGGCTTCTGCGTCCTCACGGACAGCAAGACCTACCGCTTCACCCGCAGCTAGCGATCGGTGGTTTCCTGGAGGTGTGGCGTGGTACGCGAGCCACTCCACACCCCCAGGAGGTGATCGCGATGCGTGAGGAATCCGTCTCCGTCGAGATCGGCGGCTGCCACCAGGACGACGCCCGGATCGTGTTCGACACGCTGCGCGCCTGCTACGCGTCCGACCGCACGGCCGCCGACGTCCCCCAGCAGCTCCACGAGACCCGCCCCGCCGTCTGGCTCGGCACCTTCGAGGTCGCCGAGACCCACACCTGCCCGCCCCCGGCCCGCCTCTCCGCCACCGTCGAGGCCGACGCCCAGGGCGGCTACTGGGCGATCGAGCGCCTCCGCACCACCCTCGACTCCCTGTTCACGGTCCGCGACCTCACGACCGCCTCCGGCGACCAGGAACGCGAACTGCACGTCCTGCTCGGCAACAAGCTCGGCGACATGTGACCTAACCTGCCCGAGTGACCACCGAGTTGACCCTCCTGCCGCGCGTCGCCTGCCGGGGCCGGGAGATCACCGCGCCCCGGCTGCGCGGCCTCCTCGCCCTGCTCGCCGAGGATCCGGCCACCGGCTGCGGGACCGCCCGGATCGTCGAGGGCCTGTGGCCGCAGGAACTGCCGGAGCACCCCGCGAAGGCCGTACAGATCCTCGTCTCGCGGCTGCGGGCGCAGCTCGGCGCCGACGTGGTCCTCAGCACGCCGGCCGGCTACCGGCTCGCCTTCGAACCCGCCCAGGTCGACAGCTCCGCGCTGCTCCTGCACGAGGCGGCGCCGCCGCGCTGACCCGGTACGACGCCTACCGGCGCGAGCTGTACGACACTCTCGGCACCGACCCGGGGCCGGTCCTCCACTGCCGCAGCAGGCCGGTGACCGCCTGCCGTCCGGCGCGGTTGGAGCCGACCGTGGACTGGGAGGGCCCGAACCCGACCAGGTGCACGCGGGGTTCGCGGGCGGGCTGGGTGCCGAGCATGGTGATTCCGCCGGACTCGTTGCGCAGGTGCAGGGGGTCCAGGTGGGCGAGCGCGGCCTTGAAGCCGGTGGCCCACAGGATCGTGTCGACGGTGGTGAAGGAGCCGTCGGCCTCGCGGACGCCGTGCGGTTCGACGGCGGTGAACATGGGCCGGCGCTCCAGTGCCCCGCGCGCCTTGGCGGCCAGCGCGTACGGGGTCCAGGCGAGGCCGGTGTACGAGACGACGCTGCCGGTCGGGCGCCCCGCCTCGACGTCGGCGGCGACCTTGGAGATGACCTCGCGGCCCTCGACCTCCGGGGTGAACCCGCCGTCCCGGAAGACGGGTTCGCGGCGCGTGTACCAGAGCGTGGTGGCCACCCGCGAGATCTCCTCCAGCTGCTGGAGCGCGGAGATGCCGCCGCCGACGACGGCGACGCGCTGCCCGGCGAACCGCTCGGCGGAGACGTAGTCACGGGTGTGGAGCTGGACGCCGGTGAACGTCTCCTGGCCGGGGTAGTGCGGCAGGACGGGGTTGGTCCAGGTGCCGGTGGCGTTGATGACGGCGCGGGTGGTCCAGGTCCCGGCGCTGGACTCGACGGCCAGCTCGCCGTCGGGCAGGTCGTCCAGGGGGCGTACGGCGGTGACGGTCACCGGCCGCAGGACCGGCAGCGCCATCGCCTCCTCGAACCCGGCGAAGTAGCGGGGGATCGCCGTACGGCTCGGCTCCTCGGGGTCGACCGGCGGCTGCGGGAAGTCGGGGAGGTCGAAGATGCCGTTGACGGTGTTCATCCGCAGGGACTCCCAGCGGTGGCGCCAGGCTCCGCCGGGGGCGGGTTCGGCGTCCAGGACCACGAAGGTGCGTTCGCCGCCGAGGTCGGTGAGGGCGCTGGTGAAGCCGCGGCGCTTGAGGTGGTGGCCGGCGGAGAGTCCGGACTGTCCGCCGCCGATGACGACGACGCTCGCGCGGCGGGTGCCGGTGGCGGGTGCCGCCGAGAGGGTCGGGGTGCGCGTGTTCATGGGGTGTCCTGCGGTGGGCGGTGGTGGCTGGACGTCGCATGCGGTTCAACAGCGTGACCGCGCCCGCATTCCCCCCAGGCGGCGGGCAGGCCGGTGATCCACATCACGCGCCGACGCGGATCACCGGAGCCGCCACCGCCCTCCCCGCTACGCGTCCAGCGGGTGTACTCCCGTCCACCAGTTGCCCGGGGCCTCCGGGTCGCGGCTCGTCCAGTACTCCAGGACCGCCGAGGTGAACTCATCGCGGGACAGGGTGCCGTTGGAGTCCCGGTCCAGGTGGGCGAAGGCGTTGTCGGCCGTGGCGCGGTCGAGGGTGGGGAAGTGGCCGGTCTGGAAGGCGTAGAACTCGTCGGGGCCGATCATGCCGTCGCCGTCGGTGTCGGCGATGGCGAGGAAGGCTTCGGCGAGGCGGCCGAGGGTGGCGGACGCGGCTTCCGGGTCGTCGGCGAGGCCGCGGGTCGAGGCGATGAAGTCGTCCCGCTCGATGGCGTCGGCGCCGCCCGCGAACGGCTGGTGCAGGTCGCGCCAGATCCCGACGTACGCGTCGACGACCGAGTCCTCGGCTGCGGAGCCCTCCTCGTGTCCGAGGGCCCGGGCGGAACGCCGGCCCATGAGGACGTGGTCGTGTTCGGTGAGGCGTCCGTCGCCGTCGGCGTCGAGCTGGTCGAAGCCTCGGGCGATCTTGCGGGTGAGGAGGTCGTCGGTCACTGAAGTCCCCTTGCCGGTGCGGGTGTTGTGTGCCGGTCCCGGCCAGGATCGCCGGGGCGGCGGGGTCGCGTACGGGGGTCGGGGGCGCGTCACCCCCGGGGAACGGGTGTGCGGGCGCGTTGCGCAGGGAGGTGCGGGGCGCTCGCTCCGATCTGTTGACATCCCTTTCGGCCAACCTCATAGTTTCCGGCACTAGAGCGCTCCACTGACGCGCTCCACATCCGCACAGTGAGGTGCAGGACATGGCTGCTCACCCCCGTATCGCCGCGCTCCTCGTCGCGGGACTGCTCGTCGCCGGATGCTCCAGCGGGGCCGGCGGGAAGAAGGCGGAGGACTCCGCCGCGGCGGGCGTCCCGGCCGGGAAGGCGGGCACTCCCCGGATGAAGGTCGCCCTCATCACCCACGCGGACCCCGGGGACACGTTCTGGGACCTCATCCGCAAGGGCGCCTCGGCCGCCGCCGAGAAGGACAACGTCGACCTCGTGTACGCCGGCGACCCGGTCGCCGGGAACCAGGCGAACCTCGTGCAGAACGCGATCGACCAGAAGGTGGACGGCATCGCGCTGACCGCCGCGAAGCCGGACGCGATGAAGGCGGTGGTCGCGAAGGCGACGGCGGCCGGGATACCGGTCGTCGGGTTCAACTCCGGACTGGACGCGTGGCAGGGCCTCGGCATGCTGGAGTACTTCGGGCAGGACGAGACGATCGCGGGGCAGGCGTTCGGGAAGCGGCTCGACGGACTCGGCGCGAAACGCGCGCTGTGCGTCGTGCAGTCACAGGGACAGGTCGCGCTGGAGTCCAGATGCGCCGGCCTGGAGAAGGGGTTCTCCGGGACGACGGAGAAGATCTACGTCACCGGTACGGACATGCCGTCCGTGAAGGCGACGATCACCGCGAAACTCCGCCAGGACCCGTCGATCGACCAGGTCGTCACCCTCGGCGCGCCGTTCGCCCTGACCGCCGTCCAGTCCGTGCGGGACGCGAAGAGCGGGGCGAGGGTCGCGACGTTCGACCTCAACAAGGAACTGGTCGTGGCGGTCAAGGCGGGCGGCGTGGAGTTCGCGGTGGACCAGCAGCCGTACCTCCAGGGGTACTTGGCGGTCGACGCGCTGTGGCTGTACAGGACCAACGGCAACGTCAGCGGCGGCGGCACGGCACCGGTCCTGACGGGTCCGGCGTTCGTGACGAAGGAGAACGTGGACGCGGTGGCGGAGTTCGCGGCGAAGGGGACGCGGTGACCGGGGGCCGGCCGAACGCCGGGGCACACAAGCCGAACGCCGGGGCACACAAAGGGACCGGGGCGCATAAAGGGAGTTGCCCCCGGTCCCTCACCCCCGGGGCTTGCCCGTAGTCCCCCGCACCACCAGCTTCGGGTCCACCACCGCTTCCCTCGGCTCCCGGTCCTCGTCCTCCAGCCGCTCCACCGCGAACCGCACCGCGTACTCCGCGAGCAGCAGCGCGTCCTGACGGACCGTCGTCAGTCCGAGCGGCATGAGATGGGAGAGGTGGCTGTCGTCGTACCCGACGATCGAGACGTCGCGCGGAATGTCCAGCCCGCCCCGCGCGAGGGACATCATCAGCCCCATCGCGCACCGGTCGTTGCCCGCGAGGACGGCCGTGGGAAGCGGACGCCCCTCGTCGCGTTCGGCGAGCAGCAGCCGCCCCGCCTCGATGCCGGACCGCTCGGTGTGGTCGCCGGGGACGATGCGGGCCTGCGGCTGGAGGGAGTGCCGGCGCATCGCGGCCCGGTAGGCGCGCCGGCGTTCCGCGGAGCCGGGCCCCTTCCCGCCGTCGATGTGGACGATGTCGCGGTGCCCGAGTTCGACGAGGTGGTCCATGGCGAGCCGGACCCCCTTGCCCTCGGCGGTGTGGACGCTGTCGACGCGGGCGTGCGGGACGCGCCGCCCGACGGAGACGGCGACCGTGCGGCGGCCGAGGGCGTCGAGGTCGGCGGGCTCGGCGTCGGAGCCGAAGAGGATGACGGCCTCGCAGCGGTGCGCGAGGAGCGCCTCGACGGCCTTGTCCTCGCCGCGTCCGCGCGCGGTGGCGGAGAGCAGGACGTCGTACCCGAGCCGCTCGGCCTCGGGGTAGATGCCCTCGATGAGGTCGGCGTGGAAGGGCTGGTGGGCGGCGATGAGGACGCCGATGGTGCGGCTGCGTCCACGGGCGAGCAGGCGCGCGGCGTTGTCGAGCCGGTATCCGATCTCCCCGGCGACGCGCAGGACCCGTTCGCGGGTCTCCTGGCTGGCGCCGGGCTGGTTGCGGAAGACGATCGACACGAGTGCCCGGGAGACCCCCGCGCGCTCGGCGACGTCCTCCATCGTCGGCCGCTTTCCCACCGTCACGTCCACCACCCTTCGCGGCCCACTGTACGTGGGGCGCGGTACTCCCAGACATCTCCTCGTAACGACCTATTGACATGACGTTTGCACAGGCCCGATCGTACTCACGTAGAGCGCTCTAGTAGAGCGCTACAGGCCATCGGAAGGACACGTCATGGCAAAGGCGCCGGCCTCCCTCCGCGCTACCGCGGGCAATCTCTGCCTGGGCTCGGCCCCCGACTCGTGGGGCGTCTGGTTCCCCGAGGACCAGCACCAGGTGCCGTACCCCCGCTTCCTCGACGAGCTGGCCGAGGCGGGCTACCAGTGGCTCGAACTCGGCCCGTACGGCTATCTCCCCACCGATCCGCGGACGTTGAAGGCGGAGTTGGAGTCCCGCGGCCTCCAGGTCTCCGGCGGTACGGCGTTCGGCGCGCTGCACCGGCCGGAGGCCTGGGACGAGACGCTCGCGCACGTCCGCGAGGTCGCCGCGCTGACGCAGGCGGCGGGCGCGCACCACCTCGTCCTCATCCCCCCCGATGTACCGGGACGAGAAGACCGGCGCGTTCACGGAGTCCCCCGAGCTGACCGCCGGGCAGTGGGCGGGCTTCGGCAGGTCCGCCGACCGGCTCGGGAGACTCCTCCTCGACGAGTACGACGTCCACCTCGTGATCCACCCGCACGCCGACAGCCATCTCCAGACCCAGCCGGAGATCGAGCGGCTCCTGAACGAGTCCGACGCCCGGTACACGAACCTCTGCCTGGACACCGGGCACGTCGCGTACGGCGGCGGCGACAGCGTCGACCTGATCCGGCGGTTCGGGGAGCGCGTCGGGTACGTCCACATCAAGCAGATGGACCCGGAGATCCTGGCCCAGGTCGCCGCCGAGGGGCTGTCGTTCGGGGAGGCCGTCAAGCGGGGCGTGTGCGTGTCGCCGCCCGCCGGGGTGCCGAACCCCGCCGAGATCGTCGCCGAACTGGCCGGTCTGGACGCCGAGTTGTTCGTGATCGTCGAGCAGGATCTGTACCCCTGCGCGCCGGAGGTGCCGTTGCCGATCGCGGTCGGGACGCGCGAGCACCTCGCCGGCTGCGGGCTCACGGGGACGCGGAGGCCAGGCAATGACCGTTGAGACAGAGGCGGTCGAGGCTTCCCCCGGGGTCGCGCGGCGGCTGCGGGCCGTCACCGTCGTCGCCACGTTCGGCGGGCTGCTCTTCGGCTACGACACGGGCGTGATCAACGGCGCCCTGCCGTACATGAAGGACGACCTCGGGCTGACGCCGTTCACCGAGGGCATGGTGACCAGTTCGCTGCTGCTCGGCGCGGCGCTGGGCGCGGTGGTGGGCGGGCGGCTGTCCGACGCGCGCGGCAGGCGCCGGACGATCCTGGGGCTCGCGGTGCTGTTCTTCGCCGGCGCGCTCGGGGCGACGCTCGCGCCCAGCACGGCGGCGATGGTGGTGGCCCGGTTCGTGCTGGGGCTCGCGGTCGGCGGGGCGTCGGTGACCGTGCCGGTGTACCTCGCGGAGATCTCGCCCGCCGAGCGGCGCGGGGCGCTGGTCACCCGTAACGAACTGATGATCGTCAGCGGGCAGTTGCTGGCGTTCACGTCCAACGCGGTGATCGCGGACGTCGGGGACGAGTCGGGCGGCGTGTGGCGGTGGATGCTGGTCGTCGCGACGCTGCCGGCGGTCGTGCTGTGGTTCGGGATGCTCGTCATGCCGGAGAGCCCCCGGTGGCTGGCCTCGCGGACCAGGTTCGCCGAGGCGCTGGAGGTGCTGCGCCAAGTGCGGTCGCGGGAGCGGGCCGAGAGCGAACTCGCCGAGGTGTCGGCGCTCGCCGTCAAGGACGCCGAGCAGCGGCTCGGCGGGTGGCGGGACGTCAGGTCGACGCCGTGGCTGCGGAAGCTGATGTTCGTGGGGTTCGGGATCGCGGTCGTGCAGCAGATCACCGGCGTCAACACGATCATGTACTACGGGACGCAGATCCTCACCGGCGCCGGGTTCGCCTCGGACTCCGCGCTCACCGCGAACATCGCCAACGGGGTGATCTCCGTGCTGGCGACGTTCGCCGGGATCTGGCTGCTGGGGCGGGTGCCGCGCCGTCCGATGCTGATGACCGGGCAGGCCGGCACGGTCGCCGCGCTGTTCCTCATCGGGGTGTTCTCGCTGACACTGCCCGCCGGGGACGGGCGCGCGTACGCCGTCCTCGCCATGACCGTCACCTTCCTCGCCTTCCAGCAGGGCGCGATCTCGCCGGTCACCTGGCTGATGCTGTCCGAGATCTTCCCGATGCGGATGCGCGGGTTCGGGATGGGGGTCGCGGCCGTCGTGCTGTGGCTCACGAACTTCGTGATCGGGCTGGTCTTCCCGTCCCTCGTCGACGGTATCGGCGTCTCGGCCACCTTCTTCCTGTTCGTCGTCGCGGGCTTCTTCTCGCTCGCGTTCGTGAAGCGGTACGTCCCCGAGACCAAGGGGCGCACGCTCGAAACGCTGGAGGCGGAGCTTCGCGCCCGCTACTCCCGACCCTGATCGGAGCTATTGCCATGACTGTACGCATCGGTGTCGTCGGCGCCGGGTGGATCGGCAGGGAACACATACGGCGGCTCACGCACACGGTGACGGGGGCGCGGGTCACCGCCGTCACCGACCTCGATCCGGGGCGGGCCGCCGAGGCGGCGGGGCCGGTGGGGGCGCGGGTCCTGCCGGACGGTCTGTCCGTCGTCGCCGCCGACGACGTCGACGCCGTCCTCGTCACCTCCTGGGGGCCCACCCACGCCGAGCACGTCCTGAACGCGGTCGCCGCCGGGAAGCCCGTGTTCTGCGAGAAGCCGCTCGCCACCACCGCCGAGGACTGTCTGCGGATCGTCGAGGCCGAACAGGCCCATGGGCGGCGGCTCGTGCAGGTCGGGTTCATGCGGCGCTACGACGCCGGGTACCGGCAGCTGAAGGAGGTCATCGACGCCGGGCGGATCGGTACGCCGCTCATCGTGCACTGCGCGCACCGCAATCCCGGCGTACCCGACTCGTACACCTCCGACATGGCCGCACTCGACACGGCCGTCCACGAAGTCGACGTCCTGCGCTGGCTGCTGGACGACGAGATCGTCTCCACGCAGGTCGTCACCCCGCGCGCCACCCGGCATCGGGCCGCGCATCTCAAGGACCCGCAGATCATGCTGTTCGAGACCGCCAAGGGGGTGCGGATCGACCTGGAGGTCTTCGTCAACTGCCGGTACGGGTACGACATCCAGTGCGAGGCGGTCGGCGAGGAGGGGCTCGTGCGGCTGCCGGATCCGGCGGTCGTGGCGCTGCGCGGTGCCGGTCAGCGGACGTCCGCCGTCCTCACCGACTGGGTCGACCGGTTCCGGGACGCCTTCGACACGGAGTTCCGGGAGTGGGTCGCGGAGATCGGCGCCGGTTCCGCGCCCACGGGGCCCTCCGCGTGGGACGGGTACGCCGCGACCGTCATCACCTCGGCGACCGTCCAGGCCCTGGAGTCCGGCCTCGTCGTCACGACCGACCTGAAGCCCCGTCCCGCCTTCTACGGAGGTGCCGCGTGAAGATCGCCCTCGACCCCTACATGTTCCGTGCGCTGCCGATCGACGCGATGGTCCGTACGGTGGCCGACCTCGGTTACGAGTACATCGAGTTGTCGCCGCGCGACGACTTCATGCCGTTCTTCCGGCATCCGCGTGCGGACGACGAGCGGATCGCGGAACTGAAGAACTCCCTTCGTGCGCACGGAGTTCAGCTGTCCTCGGTGCTGCCGCTCTACAAGTGGTCGTCGCCGGACGAGTCCGAGCGGCGGGCCGCCGTCCGGTACTGGAAACGGATGATCGAAATCACCGCCGAGCTCGAATGCCCGTTGATGAACAGCGAGTTCAACGGCCGCCCCGAGCGGGCCGCCGAGAGCGAGGCGGCATTCTGGCGCTCGCTGGAGGAACTGCTCCCCCTGTTCGAGCGCGAAGGCATCGCTCTGAACCTGGAGGCGCATCCGGACGACTTCTGCGAGGAGAACACCCCGGCGGTGGACCTGGTCCGCGCGATCAACAAGCCCTGGGTGAACTACCTCTACTGCGCGCCACACACCTTCCACCTGTCCGGCCCTTCGGAAGCCTCCGCCGACATCGCCCAGATGCTCCGCTACGCCGGCGACAAGCTCCAGCACGTCCACATAGCCGACTCGTTCAACCACAAAGGCTCCTCGGGCCTCCGCTACATCATGAACCCACCCGGCACCCCGGCCCGCATCCACCAGCACCTGGACATCGACCAGGGCGAGGTCGACTGGGGCACCTTCTTCGGCACCCTCCGTGCCCTGAACTTCGACGGCGTGGCGACGGCGTGCGTGTTCGCGTGGGAGGAACGGGCGCACGACTCCTCGGCGTTCATGCTGGACCGCATCCGCAAGGAGCTGACGGCCTGACGCCTCCCTGAGGTACCCGGAGACCCGGGTACCTCAGGCGTTCCACCACGCATCGCTCCCGCACCCGACCTCGTAGTGCCACCACCCCTCGCTCCGCCTCTGGTCCAGCAGAGCCTTGAGCCCTGCGAAGTCCCCGTCAGCGGGGACCGTGAAGGCCACCAGGGGGAACTCCGCGCTGAAGACCTCGCCGCCGAGGCCGAAGCGGGCGAGGTGGCTATGGACCGCGTGGGGGTCGCGGCCGAGGGGGCCTGTCGGGACCGGGAGAACCCTGATCGTGCAGTTGCCCGAGGCCGTGATGCGGCCCGTGGCCCAGTGACGGCCGTCCGGGTCCGTACGGAAGGACATGACGTCGCCCTCCGCCACGCCGTCCTGGAGGAAGGGCGCGTTGTCCACCCGGGCCGCCCCCGGGGCGGTCGGAGTCGCCCAGAGGCCCTCCGTCTCGTGGGGGAGCCAGCCCTGGCGGGGGACGAAGCGGAACCAGAGCTTGATTCTGTCGGGCATGGCGTCATCATGCCCGGGCTCACAACCCGCCCACAGGTCACCCCCGTTCGTGTGAGAAGCATTGACCTCCGCTCCCCCACCCCCTACCTTCTGATCGATTTTCCGAACCTTGTCCGGAATTTCGGACGACCGACTCCCCCCGCACCGGAGATCAGACGATGAGCGAACTGCCCCACCTTTCGCGCCGTGGGCTTCTTGCCATGGGTGCCGCTGTGCCTGCCGCGTTGATGCTGGGAGGTGGTACGGCGTACGCGGCGGATTCGGCGTACGCGATGTGCTACTTCACCGAGTCGACCAATCTGGGGGACGGCACCGACTACGGGCTGCATCTGGCCGTCAGCCCGGACGGGCTGAACTGGACGCCGCTCAATCAGAACAACCCCCTCGTCACCCCCACCGCCGGGGCGCTCGGGCTGCGGGACCCCTTCATCATGCGCAAGCAGAACGGGGCGTTCGTCGTGCTGGCGACGGATCTCAAGGGGACGGACTGGAATTACAACAGCCAGTACATCCACGTGTGGGACTCGGCGGACCTGCGGAGCTTCACGGGGTACCGGCGGCTGAAGCTGCACGACATGACCACGCACAGCTGGGCGCCGGAGGCGTTCTGGGATGCCGGACGGCAGCAGTACGCGGTGATCTACTCGGCCGTCGACTCCAGCGGCCACAACGTCATCATGGTCAACTACACGACGGACTTCGTGACGGCGTCGGCGCCGCAGGTGTTCTTCGACCCCGGCTACGACGTGATCGACGGCGACATGGCCGTCGGGGTGAACGGCTACAACTACCTGTACTTCAAGAAGAACCAGACCCTGGTGAGCGCCCGCTCGACGACCCTGGACCCGGGCAGCTTCACGGAGTACAGCGCGGGGGTGGCACACGGCGGCACGGAGGCCCCGACGATCGTCAAGTCCCTGACGAACAGCAACCTCTGGTGGCTGTGGGGCGACACGTACACCCCCAACGGCGTGTTCTACGCCTGGCAGTCGACCAGCCCCGCCACCGGCACCTGGACCGCCCTGGACCAGAGGACGTACACGCAGCCGGTCAACTCCAAGCACTGCGGCATCGTCCCGATCACGACGGCCGAGTACGACAACCTCCTCGCGCGGTGGGGCGCGCCGGCCTGGAACCGGCTGAAGTCGTACAACTTCCCGGCGCGTTACGTCCGCCACGCCAATTACGCGGCCCGGATCGACGAGTACCCGATCGAGCCGTACAAGGACTCGCTGTGGACGCTGGTCCCCGGGCTCGCGGACAGCGCGGGAGTGTCGTTCCGGTCGGTCAACTACCCGGACCGGTACCTGCGCCACGCGAACTACGTCCTCCGACTGGACGTGAACGACGGGACGTCGGCGTTCGCCGGGGACGCGACGTTCTACCGTACGGCGGGCCTCGCGGACGCGAGCTGGGCGTCGTTCCGGTCGTACAGCGACCCGACGCGGTACATCCGGCACTACAGCTACGCCCTGCGCGTCGACCCGGTGTCGACGGCGACGGAGAAGCAGGACGCGACGTTCCGGGTCGGGTACTGAGTGTCGTAGATCCTCGCGGAACCCTCCCGCGATGTCGGATTTCCGGCATCACCCCTGTTGTGGCTGGGTCTCTCCCACCCCCGTGGCGGAAAGTTGCCCCCAGCTACAACACGGAAAGGGAGAACCCGTGAACGTCTCGACCGCGACGGACACCCCGCGCGAGCACCGGGCGGCGACGCTCGTGATGGCTTGCGTGGGCGTGTTCGTCGCCTACCTGCCGGTGACCACCGTGTCGGTGAGCCTCCCGGCGATCCAACGGGCCCTGCACGCGTCGACGGCCGAACTGTCGTGGGTGAGCGACGCGTTCGTGCTGCCGATGGCGGCGCTGATCCTGACGGCGGGTGTGTTCGGTGACGTGCACGGCCGCAAGAAGGTGGTCCTCGCGGGCCTGCTGTTCAGCGCGGCGGGTGCGGCGACAGCCCTGTCGGCGCAGTCCATAGAGGTGCTGTGGGCGGGCCAGGCGGTGTCCGGGCTCGGCGCGGCGGCCCTGCTGCCGACGACGCTCGCGCTGATCAGCCACGCCGTGCCGGACCCCCGGGAGCGCGGCAAGTTCGTCGGGCTGTGGGCGACGTCCCTGATGGGCGCCCTCGCACTGGGCCCGGTGATCGCGGGCCTGATCCTGGAGCACTTCGCGTGGCGGTGGATCTACCTGCTGCCGATCCCGGCGTCGCTGCTGGCCCTGCTGCTGGTCGCCCGCCTGGTCCCGGACTCCCGCGCCCCCGGCACCCGGCGCCTGGACTGGCCGGGCCAGATCAGCGCGGCGGTGACGATCACGGCGCTGGTGTACGGCGTCATCGAGGGCGGCGCGGGCTCGTTCACCGAGGCCAGGGTGGTCGTAGCGCTGGTGCTGGCCGTGGTCGGCGCCGTCGTCTTCGTGGTCGCCGAGCGCCGCGGCGACAGCCCGATGCTGGACCTGAAGCTGTTCCGCTCCCCCGCGTTCACGGCGACGACGCTGGTCGCGATGATCAGCTTCCTCGGTCTCATCGGCTTCTTCTTCGCGCTGAGCCTGTACTTCGGGATGGTCCAGCAGCTGACGACGCTGGAGTCGGCGGGCCGCATGATCCTGGTGACGCTCGCGGCGATCGTCGTCTCGCAGCCGGCGTCGCGGCTGATGCACCGCTGGTCGCCGCGCGTCCTCATCACGGGCGGCCTGCTGGTGACGTCGGGCGCGCTGCTCGCCCTGACGTCGGTGGGCGTGGACACGTCGTACGGCTCGCTGTCCTGGCGGCTGGCCCTGCTGGGCGTCGGCCTCGGCTTCGTGATCACGCCGATGACGGCCACGGCGGTGGCGTCGGTGCCGCATCACCTCGCCGGGATGGCGGCGGCCGGCAACAACGCGTTCCGGCAGGTCGGCGGGGCGCTCGGCCCGGCCGTCCTGGGCGCGGTGCTCAGCACGAAGGCGGCGGACGCGCTGCCGGGGCACCTCGCGGACGCGGGCGTCTCGGCGGCGGCCACCCGGCAGATCGGCGCGGCGGTCGACGAGGGCGGACTCGGCGCGGTGGCCAGGCTGGACCTGGGCGCGGAACAGGGGCGGGCGCTGGGCGCGATGTCCCAGGCGTTCCTGGACGGCCTGCACCTGTGCCTGGTGATCGCGGCGGGCCTCGCGGCGGTCGCGGCGCTGGTGGCGGCGGTGCTGCTGCGCAGTCCGCGGACGCCTCCGGCGTCGACGAAGGTCGCGGGGTCGGAGGCGGGCGCCCCGGCGCAGGCTCCCGTACAGACCTCCGCGACCGGCTGACAGATCGTGACGACGCGGCCTCATGCCGAGCCCCGTACGCTCCCGGCATGAGGTCGCACCCGTCCCGCCCCAGGAGAGACCCCATGGCACCAGCCGTCTTCGACCCCCTCGATCTGAAGCTGCTCCAGGCCCTCCAACTGGACGGCCGCGCCCCCTTCACCCGGATCGCGGAGGTCCTCGGCGTCTCGGACCAGACCGTCGCCCGGCGGCTGCGCAGGCTGCACGGGACCGCCCGGGTGCGGGTCCTGGGGATCGTGGACGAGAACCGGGTGGGCCGCAGCGGCTGGATCGTCCGGATGCGGTGTACGCCGGACTCGGCGGACCGGCTCGCGGAGGCGCTGGCGCGGCGGCCGGACACGATCTACGTGGCGCTGGAGTCCGGCGGCACGGAGGTGATCGCCTCGATGCGCCCGCGCAGCCGCGAGGACCGCAACGAGCTGCTGCTCAACCAGTTGCAGCGCACCCCCCGCCTGCTGTCGGTGAGCGCGCACTGCATCCTGAACCACTTCTACGGCGGCCCCGCCGGCTGGCTCAGCAAGCTCCAGGCGCTGACCCCGCAGGAGGAAGAGGCTCTGCGCCCGCCGCCCGTGGACCCGCGGCCCGGTGTCGTCCAGCTCGACGAGACCGACGAGCGCCTCCTCGCGGTCCTGCGTCTGGACGGCCGCGCCTCGCTGGGCGAACTCCAGTCCGCCACCGGCCAGTCGGAGTCGGTGGTCCGGCGCCGCCTGGAGCGGCTGCGCTCGTCCGGCGTCCTCTACTACGACGTGCAGTACGACCCGGAGTCCCTGGGCTCCACGGTCGACGCGATGCTCTGGCTCACCGTCGCCCCGTCCGCGCTGGCCTCGATCGGCCGGGCCCTCGCCGGGCACCCGGAGGTGGCGTTCGCGGCGGCGATCACCGGCCCCGCGAACATCGTCGCCGCGACCCTGCACCGCAGCAGCGCCGACCTGTACACGTACCTCAGCGACAAGATCGGGGCGCTGGAGGGGGTGCACTCGGTGGAGACGGCGCTGACGCTGCGCCAGGTGAAGCAGCTGAACTACGAGCCGATGCGCTGAACGTGCTGGTCAGCCCCGGATAAGCCGGTCATCTCGCGCTGCTAGGGTGCATGGCATGCAACCCCGCTGGCTCTCCGCGCAGGAGATGCGCACCTGGCGCTCGTTCTCCGACCTGAGTCTCGTCATGGAGGACGCCCTCGACCAGCAGCTGCGGCACGACTCGGGGATGAGCCACCTCAACTACTCGATGCTGGTGATCCTCTCCGAGCAGCCCGAGCGGCGGCTGCGGATGACGGACCTCGCGGAGAAGCTGCGGATCGCCCGGACCCGCCTGTCGTACACCGTCGCCCGGATGGAGGAGGAGGGCTGGGTACGGCGTGAGGACTCGCCGGGCGACAAGCGGGCGCAGCTCGCGGTGCTGACCGAGGCGGGGATGGCCGCGCTGGCGGAGGCGGCGCCGGGCCATGTGGCGCTCGTCCGGGCCACGGTCTTCGACCGGCTGACGCCGGAGCAGGCGCGGGCGTTCGGGGAGGCGTGCGCGATCATCCTCGCGGGGATGACGGGCCCGGAGCGCCCGGCGCTCCCGGTGGACCTGCCCTGGCGGCGCTGACCAGCAACGATGTCTACGGCCGGGTTCAACCAGGGCCATATCTTGCAGTTTTGCAATACCTCGGGCTAGGGTCGAGGACAGTTGAAGCCTCAAGCAAGGAGCTGTCATGCGGATCCCCCGTACGGTCTGGGCCGGCGCCGTCGCCCTGGGTGTCCTCGCCACGAGCGGAGCGGCCGTGGCCAGTACCGGGACGAAGCCGGCGAGCGAGGACGCGCAGTTGCAGAAGCTGTACGCCCAGGCCGTCGCCGAGGGCGGGCGCCTCGTCGTCTACGCGGGCGGCGACAAGCCCGGCCAGGCCGACTACCTCAAGGACGCCTTCGTCAAGAAGTTCCCGAAGATGAAGGTCGACATCGTCGTCGACTTCAGCAAGAACCACGACGCCCGCGTCGACAACCAGGTCGACGAACGGCACGTCGTCGCCGACGTCGTCCACCTCCAGACCGTCGACGACTTCCCGCGCTGGAAGAAGGAGGGCGTGCTGGAGAAGTACAAGCCGGTCGGCTGGAACGCCGTCGACAAGCGGATCAAGGACAAGGACGGCTACTACACGGGCCTGTTCTACTTCGCCTTCGCCAACGTGACCGCGACGAAGCTCGGTTCGAAGGCGCCGGTCGAGGCGAAGGACTTCCTGAAGCCGGAGTTCAAGAACAAGCTCGTCTTCACGTACCCGAACGACGACGACGCGGTGCTCTACTACTTCAAGCAGCTCACCGACCAGTACGGCTTCGGCTACCTGAAGCAACTGCTGGCCCAGAACCCGACGTTCGTGCGCGGCACCCAGGACTCCTCCGACCTCGTCGGCACCGGCGACTACGTCGCCAACTTCGGCAGCGGCGGCAGCGCGAACGGCGTCTCCGAGGTGACCTTCCCGAAGCAGTCCCCGTGGGTGGCGTGGCCGCAGACCGGCGCGATCCTCAAGAACGCCCCGCACAAGGCGGCGGCCAAGCTGTACATGAGCTGGATCCTGTCGAAGGACGCCCAGACGAACGACATCGGCACCTGGTCCTCCCGTACGGACGTCCCCGCCCCGGCCGGCCTCAAGGGCATCTTCGACTACCAGAACATGAACCCCCTGGGCCTCGGCGAGTTCCTGAGCGACCGCACGGCACTGGACCGCTACAAGGCGCGGATCACCCTGTACGTCGGTGACGCGCAGGGCGTGAACCCCTCGGACCCGCAGGGCGTGCTGGGCCTGCACCCGGTGAGCCAGAGCGGCAAGCAGGGCTGAGCCCCCGGCGGGGGTTCGATGTGCGGCGCGCCCGCACCCGTGCTGACCTGGTAACCATGACGCCCGAACCCCCACCCCCGGCCCGCCCGGTCCGTGCGTTCTCGCTGATCCGGCACCCGAAGCTGTGGATCCTGCCGACGCTGCTGAGCACGGTCCTCGCGTTCCTGCTCTCCCTGCTGTACATGGGCGGCATCGTCAGTCCGGACAAGCACCTGCACGATCTGCCGATCGCCCTGGTCAACGCGGACCAGGGCAGACCCCCGGCCGGTCAGCGGGCCAACCTGGGCACGCAGGTCGCCGAGGCGATCAGGAAGGCCCCCGGCGACCGGGCCGAATGGCGCCCGCGCACCCGCGCGCAGGCCCAGGACGAGCTGGACAGCGGCAAGGTGTACGGCGCGCTCGTGATCCCCGCCGACTTCACGGACCGCGCCCTCGCCCTCACCACCCAGGGCGCGACGACCCGCCCGACGCTGACGGTCCTGACCAACCCCGGCAAGGGCAGCCTCGGCTCCAGCCTCGCGAGCAGGATCTCCACGACGGCTGCGCAACAGGCGTCCAAGGCCATCGGCGAGCAGCTCACGAAGGCCGACCCGGCGGCGACGGCGACGACAAAACTCCTGCTGGCGGACCCCGTACAGATCAAGACCGCCGTGGGCCACCCGATCGGCAACAACAGCGGCATCGGCCTGACCGCGTTCTACTACGCCCTCCTCCTGGTCCTGGCCGGTTTCATGGGCGGCAACGTCATCCACTCCGGCGTGGACGGCGCGCTCGGGTACGCGGACGTCGAGATGGGCCCCCTGCACACCCGCCGCCCCACCATCGACGTGAACCGCACCCAGACCCTGCTCCTCAAGATGCTGATGACAGCGGGCATCACCCTGATCAGCTCGTCCCTCGTCATGCTGGCCTGCGTCACGATCCTCGGCATCGACGCCACCCACCTGCCCCTGCTGTGGGTGTTCTCCTACTGCGCGACGCTCGCCGTCGGCCTCGGCGTGCAGGCGATCAACGCCGCGTTCGGCGGCATCGGGCAGCTCGTCGCCATGTTCGTGTTCATCGTCATGGGCCTCCCCTCGTCCGGCACGACGGTCCCCCTCCAGGCCGTCCCCGGCTTCTACCGCTTCCTCTCCCACTTCGAGCCGATGCGCCAGCTCGGCGACGGCGTCCGCTCGATCCTCTACTTCGACGCCCGCGGCGACGCCGGCCTCACCCGCGCCTGGCTGATGATCGCGCTCGGCTTCGCCGTCTCCCTCCTCTTCGGCTTCGCGATGACCCGCTACTACGACCGCAAGGGCCACCGCCGCTTCACCCCACAACCCGAACCCGGCCCCTGACTCCGTACGGCGGTGCCGGCACCGTCGACCTCACCGGACGGGGTCCGCCTCACGGCGGCGCGGTCGGTCCGGTGGCCGAGGGGAGCCGCCGGTCCATGGCACCGCCGCCTCACGCCACCGCCTTCGCCCGGCTCGCCGCGTCCTCGAACGCGCGGTCCCGGGACGCCTCGAACAGGGGGAGGAACTCGGCGAGCGCCGGGACGTGCGGGGCCATCGTCATCTCCGGGACGATGAACGCGACGTCCAGGCCGAGGGCGTCACGCAGGACGGTCGTCAGGTAGTTCTGCACGTACTCGAAGGACTCCCGGGGCGTGCCGGGCGCGTAGGAGCCGCCCCGGCTGGCGACGACGGTGACGGGGGTGCCCTGCGCGGAGGGCGCGTCGCCGGTCGTCCGGCCCAGGAGGATCACGTTGTCCAGCCACGCCTTCAGCGTCGACGGGATCGTGTAGTTGTACATCGGCGCGCCGATCACGATGGCGTCCGCCTGCTCCAACTCCTCGATGAGGAGGGCTCGTCCGGCGAAGGCGGCGGCCTGCTCGGGGGTGCGGGCGGCCGGGTCGGTGCCGCCGGCGTCGTAGGCGTCCGCGGTGATGTGGGGGGCGGGGGTGGCGGCGAGGTCCCGGTAGGTGACGGTGCCGGTGGGGTGCTGGTCCTGCCAGGCGCCGCGGAAGGCGGCGGTGACCGCGCGGGAGGCGGAGAGGGGGGCGGGGTGGAGGGAGGAGTCGATGTGGAGGAGGGTGGGCATGCGGGGCTCCGGCGGAGGTCGGGGGCTCGGGGGCTCGGGGGTGAGCGCGGTCTTGCCGTGGGCGGGCACCTCAGCTTCGGGCCGCGGGGCCGGGGCGGGCCATGACTCGCGCCGATGGACGCCCGGACTCTGTCACGTCGCGTTCGCCGGCCGACCGAAACCCGCGCGACCGTTGTCAGTGGGCGGTGCGAGACTCTGCGGCATGACACGCACTGATCCCAAAGCCGATCTGCACCGCTACCTCAAAGCCGCCCGCGAGGCGCTGGTCTGGAAGCTCGACGGGCTGTCCGAGTACGACGTCCGCAGGCCCCTCACCCCGACCGGCACCAACCTGCTCGGCCTGGTGAAGCACCTCGCCAGCGTCGAGTTCGGGTACTTCGGCCCGACGTTCGGCCGGCCGCACGGCGAATCCCTCCCCTGGGACGAGGAGGGAGCCGAGGCCAACGCGGACATGTGGGCGCGGGCCGACGAGTCGCGCGAGGACATCCTCGGCCTCTACCACCGCGCGTGGGCGCACACCGACGCCACCGTCGAGGCGCTGCCGCTCGACGCGGCGGGCCACGTCGAGTGGTGGGGCGACAGGGGCGAGGTGACACTCCAGCTGATCATGCTGCACGTGACGGCCGAGACGCACCGTCACGCCGGCCACGCCGACATCGTCCGCGAACTGATCGACGGCAAGGTCGGCATGCGGGAGGCCAACACCAACATGGACGGCGGCGACGCGGCCTGGTACGAGGAGTACTGGCAGAAGCTGGAGGCATCGGCCAAGAAGGCCCAGGCCGACGCGGGCTGACCGGAGTCCGCCCGGGCCGGCCGGCGCCCGCTCAGCTTCTCCGGCCTGTGAGCCTCCACTCCTGGGAACCGTCGGCAGCCGCTTTCTGCAACGTCAGCGGTGCTCCTGCGCTCGCGCCCGTCAGGTACAGCTCGGGGTTCTTGACCGACTGCAAGCGGTAGTAGCCGTTCGTGGTGGCGATCAGGTTCCAGCTGCCCTTGGGGCTGTCGTCGACCCACTGGCCGATCCGCTGCCCCTCGGTCGCGTTGCCTGTCCAGATGGCCGCCGCGCGTCCGCCGGACCGGTTCAGGAGGGTCGTCCCGCCCTGCGGCTCGGTCACGACGTGCCAGTACTGGGTGTCCGAGTCGCTCGCCGAGCCCGCGGCTTCGAGGCGTACGTCGGGGACGTCGCCGTTGCCGAGGTCCGCGTCGTTGGTCTTCCCGCCCGTGCCGATGACCTGGCCTGTCGCGCGGTTCTGCACACGGTAGTAAGCGCCTGCTGAACGCCCCAGGTCGACCTCCGCGTACGCGAGCGTCGACGTCCCCTGGTTGCGCAGGATCACGACCCGCCCGGTGTCCGCGTCGTACTGGAGGTTACGGCTGTACCCGGCGCCCAGCGTCGTCCGGTACTCCTTCCACACCCCGTCGCTGCGCCCGCTCTCGTTGACCCACACGTCCCCGCTCCCGGCCGCGTTGTACACGAGCCGACCGTCGGGCAGGCGGATCAGCACGGGGCTCCCGCCCATCGCGAGCGGATGCGAACCGGCGTCCACCGGCAGGGAGTCGACGCCCTCGCCGACCGGCGAGCCCTTGAAGAACTCCAGCGGGCTGTTCGCGACGCGGTAGCGCGTGTTGGCGCCGCCGCCCCAGTACTCGTACGTCAGCAGCCACTTGCCGTCGGTCGTGGGGACGACGTTCGTCATGCCGGGGCGCCCGCCGCCGATGCCCCGCGCCGAGGCGAGCCCGGCGATGTCGACGACCGGCTTCTGCCACGCCGCCGAACGCCCGTCCCACGTACGGTGGACGAGGATCTGGCCGTGCGAGTCCGCCGCCGTGTTGTTGGCGGGGTCGAGGGCGGGTACGCCGGTCGCCGGGTCGAAGCCGGTGTAGTCGTTCTCGTCGGAGTAGAAGCACACCAGCTTGCCCTGATACACCATCAGGTACGGCTCCCAGAGCGGGTCCACCTGGCGGCGCGTGTTCGCGGCGGCGATGTTCTGGCCGACGGCTCCCGCGCTGCCTCCCTGCCAGCCGCCGGTGGCGATGATGTTGACGACCCGCCAGGTCACGCCCTCGTCGTCGCTGGCGTAGAGGGCGATCGCCAGGTCGCTGCGGTCGCCGTCGTTGGACGGGGTCCAGTCGGGGTCGGCGGCCTTGTGCTCCTTGTAGTAGGCGTCGTCGCCGGAGACGACGGTCGCCATGAGGAGGGTGCCGCGCTTGAGGGCGCCGACGTCGCGCGGGAGGACGTAGAGGTAGGGGTTGGTCCAATTGCTGGTGTACTTCGGGTGGTTGCCGAGGTACGCCGGGGCCTTCACCTCGGACAGGGGCTGCCAGGTCGTGCCGTGGTCGTCGCTCTTGTAGACCGGGATGGTCTGGCCGTCCGCGCTGCCGGACGACGGGACGACGGTCGACTTCTCGAAGGCCGCGACCAGTCTGCCGCTGGGCAGCTGGGCCGACTTGGGGTAGATGGCGCAGTTGCCCCGGCCCTTGAGGCAGGGCTCCGAGCCGAGTTGGTAGAGGATGCCGCCGGTGGGGTTGTAGGCGTGGGCGGTGGTGAACGGGAGCAGCACCAGGGCCGCTGTGAGTACGCCGAGTCTCTTCAGCATGGCCTCTCCTCCGCGAACACGCGGACGTCCCAGGCGCCGAGTTCGACGCTGTCGTGGGCTGCTTCTCGGGTGAGTACGTCGGTCAGTCCGGCCGGTGCCGGCAGACTCGCCTGCTCCCAGGACCAGTTGTGGACGACGTACACACGCCGCCCGTCCGCCGAGGTGCCGCTCGTCACCGTCACCGACTCGGGCAACTCGCCCCAGCCGTGCCGGGGTTCAGGGGCGAGCCACTCGGCGAGGGCGCGGGCCAGCTCCTTGCCGGGGACGGTGCCGACACAGGTGATCCGGCCTTCGCCGTGGCGCCGGGTGGTGATGGCGGGCCAGCGGCCGAAGTGGGGGTGGTCGTAGCCGGCGAGGACCTCCGCACCGCCCGCTCCTTCAACGCCCTGTGCCTCAGGGCCTGTTGCCGCGCCGTCGAGGGTCAGCCCGTCCGCCCACCGCGTCGCCGTCGCCCCCTCCGGGATGCCCAGCCGTCCCCCGGCCGTGACCGGCACCTCCGCGACGAGGTTGCTGAACTCGTCGTAGGACACCCCCGCCGCCTGCGCCAGCCGGGCGGGCGCGCGGTCGGTGCGGGCGCGGGCCTCCTGGTCGGCGTACCCGGTGCGGGGGCCGAGGACGAGGTGGCCGCCCGCCTCGGCGTACGCGGCGAGCCACTCCAGGGTGGAGTCGGCGGCGAGGTAGAGCGCGGGGACGACCAGGACCGGGTGTTCCTGGGCGGCGAACTCCGGGTGGAGGCCGGGGCGTTCGCCGGCCGGGTCGTGCAACTGGCGTGCGTGGACGACGTGTACCTGGCGGCGGGCCTCGAACGCGCCCCGGTAGAAGGGGTCGAGGATGCCGTGGTAGGCGGCCGGGTCGGGGTCGCCGTCCGGGGTGGCGAGGGGCGGGTACTTCTGCATGAGCCACTTGCTGGGCGTCGAGTAGACGATCGTGACGTCCGCGTCGGGTTCGAGGCCGGCGACGAGTTCCCCGGCCGTGTCGAACTCGGCGCCGAGGCGGGCGAGTTCGGCGTACGTACGGCCCGGCCTGCCGGTGTGCGGGAGGACTCCGCCCCAGTAGGTCTCGGCGCCGAAGTGCAGGGTGTGCCAGTGCCAGTACTCGATCATGCGGGCGCCCCGGGACACCAGCGCCCAGGCGGCCTGGCGCCATTGGCCGTCGTAGGCGGGGCGGTTGTCCCAGGGGAAGCCGATCGAGGAGGCGTTGGTCTCGGTGACGAGGAACGGGGACTGGCGGGAGGAGAACATCCAGTCGGCGGTCTGGTAGAGGGACCAGACGCCGGTGGTCTGCCACTTCTGGGCGTGGTCGGCGGGGTCCGGGAGGAGCAGGCCGTCCTGCATCGCGTAGTACGGGTTGCCGGAGGCGATGTCGAGGCGGTCGGTCAGCTCGTCGTCCTCGACGGCCGGGCGGGTGTAGGAGATGCAGGTGGTGACGAACTGGTCGTCACGCGCGTACTCGCGGACGATGTCGGCCTGCCAGCCGATGAACTCGGTGACCTGCCGGGCCTGGAACTCCCGCCAGGCGACGTCGTACTGGGGCTGGACGTTGCCGTCGGGGGTCCACAGGTCGGCCCACGTGGAGAGGCGGTGCGACCAGTAGACGAGGCCCCACTCGCGGTTGAGGGTCTCGACGTCGCCGTACTTCTGCCTCAGCTGGTCGGTGAACCGCTCGAACACGCCCCGGTTGTGCAGGAGTTCGTTGCCGGGTTCGTTGTCGACCTGGAAGCCGATGACGGCCGGGTGGTCCGCGTAGCGCGCGGTGATCCGGCGGATGACGCGCTCGGCGTGGAAGCGGAACGCCGGGTGGGTGAAGTCGACTTCCTGCCGGGCGCCCCAGCCGATGCGCTCGCCGGTCCGCCGCTCGCCGGTGATCTCCGGGTACTGGCGGGCCAGCCACGGCGGGACGGCGTAGGTGGGGGTACCCAGAATGACGGAGATGCCGCGTTCGTGGGCGCCGTCCAGGACCGGCTGGAGCCAGTCGAGGTCGAAGACGCCGTTCTCCGGCTCCCACGTCGACCAGACGGACTCGCCGACGCGGATGACGGTGAAGTGGGCCTCGGCCATGAGGTCGAGGTCGGTCTTGAGGCGGTTCTCGGAACGGGGGTAGGGCTGGTACTCGTGGTAGTAGGCGGCGCCGAACAGGACGCGGGCGGGGAGTTCCGCCATGAACTGGCCTCCAGGGAAGGGTAGTTGCCGAACAGGGGTCACTGCTTGACGCCGCCCGCCGCGAGCCCGCTCTGCCAGTACCGCTGGAGCATGAGGAAGGCCACGACGAGGGGGAGGATGGAGAGCAGGGAGCCGGTCACGACGAGCGCGAGCATGTCGCTGCTCGCGCCCGCGCCGCCGTTCTGCGCCTGCGCGGCCCAGGACGAGAGGCCGACGGTGACCGGGTACAGCTCGGGGTCGTTCAGCATGATCAGCGGCAGGAAGTAGTTGTTCCAGGTCGCCACGAGCGTGAACAGCAGGACGGTGACGAGGCCGGGGCCGAGCAGTCTGAGCGCGATGCGGAAGAAGATCCGCACCTCGCCGGCGCCGTCGATGCGGGCGGCCTCCAGGAGGCTGTCGGGGATCGCGTCGGCGGCGTAGATCCGCATCAGGTACAGGCCGAACGGGTTGACCAGCGAGGGCAGGATGACCGCCCACGGCGTGTTCACCAGGCCCGCCTCGGCGAACAGCAGGTACGTCGGGATCGCGAGCGCCGTCGTCGGGACCATCACCGCGCCGAGCACCAGGTTGAAGGCGGCCCGGTCGCCCCGGAAGCGGAACTTCGCGAACCCGTACCCTCCGGCGGCGGCGAGGACGGCGGCGCCGACGGCGCTGACGCCCGCGTACAGCATGGTGTTGAGGAGCCAGGTGACGAAGACGCCGTCGTCCTGCGTGAACGTGTCCCTGACGTTCGTCCACAGTTGCGGCGCGTCGGAGAACCAGAGGCCGAAGCTGTCGATCAGGTCGTGCGCGGACTTGGTGGAGGCGATGAGCAGCCACAGCAGCGGCAGCAGGAAGTAGGCGAGGGCCGCGAGCATCGCGATGGTGAGCGGGGTGCTGCGGCGGGGCCGCTTCGCCTTGCGGACTCCGGTGTGCTGTACGGCCGTCGGCCTGTCGAGGGTGGTCGTCACGGGGTCCTCCTGCGGTTCGCGGTCAGCAGGACGGCGTAGGAGGCGATGACGATCACGAGGCCGAGGAGGAACGACACCGTCGCCGCGTAGTTGACCTGCTGGCCGGTGAACGCGAGGGAGTAGGCGTAGAGGTTGGCGGTGTAGTCGCTGGTGATGACGTCGGGGGCGATCTTCATCAGCAGGTTGGGTTCGTTGAAGAGCTGGAAGCTGCCGATCACCGAGAAGAGCAGGCAGAGCAGCAACGCGGGCCGCAGTGCGGGGAGTTTGACCGACCAGGCGATCCGCCAGGCGCCCGCGCCGTCCATCGCGGCGGCCTCGTACAGCTCCGTCGGGATGGTGCGCAGCGCGGCGTACAGGATGATCATGTTGTAGCCGGTGAACTCCCAGGTGACGATGTTCGCGAGGCTGCCCAGCATCCAGGTGGAGCTGAGGAAGTCCGGTACGGGCAGGCTGAGTTCCCGCGCGAACTGGGCGAACGGGCCGAAGTCCGGGCCGTACAGGTACCCCCACATCAGGGCGGCGACGACACTCGGGACGGCGTACGGCACGAAGACGCCGAGCCGGATGACGCGGCCGAGCCGCAGGAGGCCGCTGTCCAGGGCGAGGGCGAAGAGGAGCGCGAGGGCCAGCATGACCGGCACCTGGATGACGAAGAAGAGCGCCACCCGCCCTACGCCGTGCAGGAGTTGGGAGTCCTTGAGGGCCTGGACGTAGTTGTCGAGGCCGACGAAGGCGGTGCCGCCGATGAGGCGTTCCTGGAAGAGGCTCAGGTAGGCGGCGTAGCCGAGGGGGGTGAGGAAGAGGAGGAGGAACAGGATCATGAAGGGGGCGACGAAGAGGGGTCCCGCCGACCTCCGGCGCGGTGCGGCCATCTCAGCTCCCCTTGACCGTGAAGCCCTGGCCCTTGGCGTACGACGTGAGCCGTGACTGCCAACTCCCCAGCGCGGACACGGTGTCGGCGTGGTCGGCGAGGGACTTGCCGACGGTCTCGGTCCAGTCGGTGGCGGCCTGGTCGAGGAAGGGCGGCCACTGGAAGTCGGCGTCGACGGTCGAACTGATGCCCGCGAACACCTCGTTGACCTTCTGGCCGCCGTAGAAGGCGGGCGCGTCGCCGGTGAACGACGGGTCGGCGAGCAGCGCCTTGGTCGCCGGGAAGAAGAACTGTTCGGTGGCGAACATCTTCGCGCTGGCCGGGTCGCTGTTGAGGAACTGCGCGAACACGGCGGCCTGTACGGCGTTCTTGGTGCCCCGGATGACGGCGGTGGTGGAGCCGCCCCAGTTCCCGGAGGACGGCTTCGCGGCGTCCCACTGCGGGAGCGGGGCCGCGCGCCAGTTCCCGGCGGTGTCCTTCGCTGAGCCGGAGAGGAAGGCGGGCGCCCAGGCGGCGGTGAGCCAGGTCGCGTACTTGCCCTTGTTGAGGGCCGCGTACCAGCCGTCGGTGAAGTCGGGTTCGACGCCGATGACGCCTTCCTTCGCAAGGCCGCCCCAGTAGGCGCCGAGCTTCTCCGACACGGCGTCGTCGACGCCGATCGCGATCTCGCCCTTGCTCCGGCTGACGTACGGCTTGCCGCCCGCCTGCCACAACAGGCCGTGCCAGGCGGCGGGTTGGTTCGCGGCGAGGTTGGTGAGGTAGACGTCCGGGTCGGCCTGGTGGAGTTTGCGGGCGGCTGCGGCGAACTCGTCCCAGGTCTTGGGTACTTGGATGCCGTGCCGGTCGAAGATGTCCTTGCGGTACAGCATGCCCATCGGGCCGGTGTCCTGCGGGATCGCCCACACCTCGCCGCCGGTGCCGGTGACCTGGCCCCAGGTCCAGTCGACGAACGTGGACTTGAGGGCTTCGGCGCCGTACGGGCGCAGGTCCAGCAGGTTGTTGGTGATGGTGAAGGTGGGGATCGCCTGGTACTCCATCTGCACCAGGTCGGGGGCGCCGCTGCCGGCCTTCAGCGCCGTGCGCAGCTTGGTGTACTGGGGGGTGCCCTGGCCGGCGTTGACGATCTTCACCTTGACCGCCGGGTACTTCTGCTCGAAGAGGGCGATCTCCTTGGCGATGTTGGGGACCCAGGTCCAGAAGGTGAGTTCGGTCGGCGTCTTCATCGCCTTGTCGATGTCGGCCTGGCTGACCGGCTGGGTCGCGGACTGGGACTTCCCCGAGTCACCGCCGCCGCAGGCGGTCAGGGCGGCGCCGAGGGAGAGGGCGCCGGTCGTCGTGAGGAAGAAACGGCGGCTCAGAGGGGTGTTTTCGGGCATGGTGGACTCCCGCCGGAAGCGAAGAGGGGTGCGGGGACGCCGAGGAGGTGGGCGTCCGCCGGAGACAAGGGGGTCGGGGGACCCGGGGCACGCCTCGGAAGGAGGCGGCATGAGGGGGGTGAGCGGCTCTGCGAAAGGGGCGCGGTGGGGAGGCGCGGTGGGTCGGTCAGTCGCGGGCGGGCTCACCTCCGTCCGGGTGCGCCGGCCCGGTCGAAGCCCGTACAACGAGGTCGACCGGTGACCGGCCCGGCGGCAGCGGGTCGGCGCCGGGGTTCTCGATCACGTGCACGAGCCTCTTGAGCCCCTCCTGGGCCACGGCGTCGAAGGGTTGGCGCACCGTGGTCAGCGGAGGTGTCACGTAGGCGGCGACCGGGATGTCGTCGAACCCGACGACGCTGACGTCCTCGGGCACCCGGCGCCCGGCGTCCGCCAGCCCCCGGATCAGCCCGATCGCCATGTCGTCGTTCGCGGCGAACACGGCGGTGACGTCGGCGAGTCGGGCCAGTTCCCGCCCCGCCCGGTACCCCGACGCCGCCGACCAGTCGCCCTCGACGACGGGCGGCACCCGTCTGCCGTGCTCGGTCAACGCGGCCCGCCAGCCCGCGAGCCGGTCCCGGGCGGCGAACCAGCGCTGCGGGCCCGCGAGGTGATGGACCGTCAGGTGGCCGAGTTCCAGGAGGTGTTCGGTCGCCGTGCGGGCCATCAGGTCGGCGTCGTCCCCGGCGGACAGCACGGTCGGCGAGGTCACCGGCGAGGGTGCGCCGATCACCAGCACCGGGACGTCCACCCGCAGGGGCACCCCGCCCGGCTCGTCGATCGGCTCCGACACGACGATGCCGTCCACGCCCTGGTCGAGCAGCGAGTCGACGGCTCCGGCGATGCCCGCCGGGTCGCCCTCGACGGTGTTCACCACCCGCAGCGCGTACCCGGTGTCCCGGACGACCTTCTCGACGCCCATGAGCAGCGAGGCCGGCCCGTACAGCGCGGTGCCCAGCGTGACGACGCCGATCGACCTGGTCCGGCCCGAGGCGAGCGCGCGCGCGGCGTTGTTTCGCCGGTAGCCGAGCTGCTCGGCGGCGTCCAGGACCCGGCGGCGCACGTCCGCCGAGACGTACGGCTCGTCGTTGAAGACCCGGGACACCGTCTTCTGCGACACCCCGGCGAGGCGCGCGACGTCCACGCTGCGCGGCGCCGCCGTCCCGGCGTTCCGCCCGGCTCCTCGTGTCACGGCACCTCCCGGTCGACAGTTACGACGCCTCCATGATTCCAGACGCCGGCCCGCATGACTGCGTAGTCATGTCTGCGCTGTCATGTCTACGCAGTCAGAAGGGTGGCGTCAATACTTCGGACAACAATCGGAACGCTGTGGGGTACCGCTCCCGCCGCGCGTCCGTGTCAGGCGCCGAGGCCCAACTCCCGTTCCCCCAGCGGCGCGAAGTAGCGGTCCACGTCCGCGTCGGAGACCTCCGGCAGCGTCGCCGGGGACCAGCGGGGGGTGCGGTCCTTGTCGATGATCTGCGCGCGGACGCCCTCCACGAGGTCGTGGGTCGTGAGGGCGTGGCAGGAGACGCGGTACTCCTGGTCCAGGGCCTGTTCCAGGGTGAGCGGGCGCGCGGCGCGCAGGGCGCGGAGGGTGACCTTGAGGGTCGTCGGGGAGCGGGTGAGGAGGGTCTCGGCGGCGTCCTTGGCGCGGGGGTCGTCGTACGTGGCGAGGGTGTCGACGATCTCCTCGACCGTGCCGGCGGCGTAGCAGGCGTCGATCCAGTGCCGGTCGTCCGGCAACTGTGCGCGGGGAGGCCGCTGTTCGTGGCGGGCGAGGGCGTCGGTCACCGGCATGGCGGCGAAGTCGGCGAGGAGGGCGGGGAGTTCGGCGGAGGGGACGTAGTGGTCGGCGAGGCCGCACAACAGGGCGTCGGCGGCGCCGATCTGAGCGCCCGCCAGCCCGAGGTGGGTGCCGAGTTCGCCGGGCGCGCGGGAGAGCAGGTACGTCCCCCCGACGTCCGGCACGAACCCGATCCCGGTCTCGGGCATGGCGATCCGGGAGCGCTCGGTGACGATCCGCACCTCGCCGTGCGCGGAGATCCCGACGCCCCCGCCCATCACGATGCCGTCCATGACGGCGACGTACGGCTTCGGGTACCGGGCGATCCGCGCGTTCAGCCGGTACTCGTCCCGCCAGAAGGCGGCCGAGGCCAGCCCGTCGCCGTCCCGCGCGTCGTCGTGCACGGCGCGGATGTCCCCGCCGGCGCACAGCCCGCGCTCCCCCGCCCCGGTGACGACGACGGCCGCGACGGCCGGGTCGTGCTCCCACTCGGTGAGGGCGGCGTCGATCCGCAGGACCATCGCGTGGTCGAGGGCGTTGAGGGCCTTGGGCCGGTCGAGGACGATCCGCCCGACCAGACCGTCCCTCCGGCACTGCACGCCGGTCACAGAACCACCCCGCCCGGGGTCACGTTGGTGCACATGGACTGCCGCTTCCTTCCGCTTCCGCCGTACGCGTCATGGACGATCTTCCCGCGTCCATGGTCGCAGAGCGCACCGGGCGGGCCGGCCGTCAGGATGCGCGAGCGGCACCCTTCACCCACCGCGCCCTCCACCGGTCCGGCGTGGGGGTCGGCTCCTTGCGGTCGGCCTGGGCCTTGATCTCCACGTGGGACGCGTGCGACGTCGCCCGGAACGCCTCCTCGTACGAGGCCGGCGCCGCGCTCAGCGCTTCGCAGCGCATGTCAGAGGGTGAGGAGTTCCTCGTAGAAGCCGCCGAACTCCCGTCGCTCATCGACGAGATGGATCTCCAGGATCCAGTGGCAGCGGCGGCCCGCGCGGTCGGTGCGGCGCAACGGAGTCGTGTTCGCGGGGGTGATGTACGACTCGACGTCCGCGCCGTCGATCCATTCGTGCGGGAACTCGCCGACGAGGTGGCCCGCGTGCCAGCCGCCGAGGCCCCAACCCGCCTTCGCGGCGAGGCGGTTGATCTCCGCGTGGAGTTGTTCGCCGGTGATGCCGGGGGTGTCCTCGAAGTAGCGGCGGCCCGCCCGGAAGACCTCGGGGAGGTCGTCGCGGAGGCGGTGTTTGGCGGGGTCGCCGCCGAGGACGAACGTGCGGCCGAAGTCCGCCTCGTACTCCTCGAAGATGGGGCCGAAGTCGGCGAACACGATGTCGTCGGCGGTGATCAGGCGGTCCGGCGGGTTCTCGCGGTAGGGGGCGAGGGTGTTGGGGCCGGAGCGGACGATGCGCTTGTGCCAGTGCCGGGTGGTGCCGAAGAGTTCGTTCGCGAGGTCGCGGATGCGGTCGCTGACGGCGCGCTCGCCCTCGCCCGGTGCGATCAGGCCGCGCCGGGTGATCTCCGCGAAGAGTTCCTCCGCCTTGGCCTGCGCGCTCAACAGCCGCGCGGCGCGCGTGGGTTCGTCGTCCGACATGCGCCGAACGTAACGCCGGGAGTTCGATCTCCGCAACGGCATTCGACGCGCCCCCGCCCCCGCACGCTTGACCCGCCCTTGACTCGGGTACCCCTCATCTGCAACTCATATGCAATAACGAGCCACCAGCAACAGAGGAGCCCGATGACCCCCCGCATACGAGCCACCGCCCTGACGGCGGCGCTGCTCACCGCCACGGCCGCCTGCTCGGCACCCAGCGAGAGCGGGGCGTCGGCGGCCGACTCGGTCGTCATCGGCGTCCCCTCCGAACCGGCCACCCTCAGCCCCCTGCTGGGCTACGGCAAGGACGGCAACTCGAAGATCTTCGACGGCCTCCTCGCCCACGACGCCGACCTCACCCTGAAGCCCGCCCTCGCGAAGTCCCTCCCCGAGGTCAGCGCCGACGGCCTCACCTACACGTACACGCTGCGCGAGGGCGTGAAGTTCAGCGACGGCAAGCAACTCACCGCCGCCGACGTGGTGTTCACGTACAACACGGTCCTCGACCCGAAGACCAACAACACCTCGCGGGTCGAACTCGACGCCGTGAAAGCGGTGAAGGCCGACGGCGACAAGGTCGTCTTCACCCTCAAGTACCCCTACGCGCCCTTCGCCGCGCGCACCACCCTGCCGATCGTCCCCGAGCACCTCGCGGGCGGCCAGGACCCCAACACCGGTCCGTTCAACACGCGTCCGGTCGGCACGGGCCCGTACGTCCTCGCGGACTGGCGCAAGGGCGAGAAGCTCACATTCAAGGCGAACCCCGACTACTGGGGCGGCGCCCCGAAGGTCGGCAAGGTCACGATGGCGATCGTCCCCGACGACGACGTCCGCGCCACCCGCCTGCGCGCCGGCGACCTCGACGGCGCGATCCTCCCGCCGAACCTCGCTGCGGCCTTCGCGAAGGACGGCAGCCGCAAGCGGTACGACGCGACGACGTACGACGTCCGGCTCGTGTCCCTGCCCTCGCAGAACCCGGTCACCGGGGACACCGCGATCCGGCGCGCCCTCGACCTGGCCGTGGACCGGGACGCGATGGTCGCGAAGATCCTGGACGGCGCGGGGAGCCCGGCGTACGGGCCGCTGCCGGTGGGCTCGCCCTGGTTCACGAAGGGCATCGAGCGCAAGCAGGACCTCGCCGAGGCGGGGCGCGTCCTCGACCGCGCCGGCTGGAAGCCCGGTGACGGCGGCATCCGCGCCAAGGACGGCCGCCGCGCCTCCTTCACCCTGTACTACCCGGCCGGCGACAAGGTCCGCCAGGACCACGCCCTCGCCTACGCCTCCGACGCGAAGAAGGCCGGCGTCGAGGTCAAGGCGCAGAGCGCGACGTGGGAGGTCATCGAGCCGCGCATGGCTCAGGACGCCGTCCTCGCGGGCTTCGGCTCCACCGGCGACCCCGACTTCGGCCTCTACACGATGCTGTACTCCACCCTCGCGGGCGACGGCTGGAACAACATGGGCCACTACCGCAACCCGACGGTCGACAAGGCCCTCGACGCGGGCCGCCGCACCAGCGCCCCGGCGGCCCGCAAGGCGGCGTACGACACGGTCCAGCGCGCCCTCGTCGACAACCCCGGGTACACGTTCCTCACCCACATCGACCACGTGTACGTCCTCGCCGACCGCTGGGACGGCCTCACGACCCAGGTCGAGCCGCACGAGCACGGGTTCGCCAGCGGGCCGTGGTGGAACCTGGAGACCTGGCAGCCGAAGCGGACGGCGCAGTGAGCCGACCTGCCGTGAACTCGCCCTCCACACAAGGGAGTTCGCCGAAACAGCCGCTGCGCGGACCGGCGGCCCTGTCCCGTCTCCCCTGGGCCGCCATGGCCCGCCTGACCGGCCGCCGTCTCCTCCTCGCCGTCCCCGTCCTCCTCGTCGTCACCTTCGGCGTCTTCGCGATCGCCGCCGCCTCCCCCTTCGACCCGGTGAAGGCGTACGCCGGCACGGCCGCGCTCGGCGCCGACGCCGAGACGCTGGCGAGACTCCGCGAGAACCTCGGCGTGGACCGGCCGTTCGCGGTGCGCTGGTGGGAGTGGCTGACGTCCGCGCTCGGCGGGGACCTCGGCCAGTCGAGCGTGCTGCGCCAGCCCGTCGCGGACGTGATCGGTGAACGCCTGCTGTGGTCCAGCCTGTTGTGCGCGTCGGCGTTCGTCGTCGCCGTAACCGTGGGAACCGTGCTGGGAGTTCTGGCCGCCCGGCGCCCGGGTTCGCCGCTCGACCGTACGGTCACCTCGCTGGCGTACGCGCTGGAGGCGGCGCCCGTCTTCTGGCTCGCGCTGCTCGCCGTCTGGGTGTTCGCGCTCCAGTGGGGCGTGCTGCCCGCCGGGGGACTCACCGACACGGCCAGCGAGGTGGTCACGGCGGACCAGGTCGTCCGGCATCTGGTGCTGCCCGCCGGGGTGCTCGCCGTGTCCCAACTCCCCTGGTTCACCCTGTACGTCCGCCAGGGCGTCGGGGACGCGCTCGTCGAGGACCCCGTACGGGGCGCCCGCGCACGGGGGTTGAGCGAGCGGACCGTCCTGCTCGGGCACGCCCTGCGCTCGGGGCTGCTGCCGGTGCTGACGCTCGTCGGGTCGCGGGTGCCCGAACTCATCACCGGGGCCCTGCTGGTGGAGACCGTGTTCAGTTGGCCGGGGATCGCGGCGGCGACCGTCGAGGCGGCGACCTCCGTCGACTTCCCGCTCCTCGCGGCGCTGGCCACGCTCGCCACGGCCGCCGTCCTCGCCGGGAACCTCCTGGCCGACCTGCTGTACGGCCTCTTCGACCCGAGGGTGGGATTCAGTGACATGTGAGGCACCCGGCTGGCGGTCGTACGGGCCGAGCCGCCGCTCCACCCGCACGCTGCGCGTCAGGGTCTCGGCGGCCGTCCTCGCGGTGACCGCCCTCGCCGTCCTGCTCGTCCCCCCGCTCGTCCAGCTCGACCAGCAGTCCGTCGACCTGGCGTCCAAGCTGCTCCCGCCGAGCTGGTCCCACCCCTTCGGCACCGACGACCTCGGCCGCGACCTCCTGCTGCGCTGCGTCTACGGGCTGCGCGTCTCGCTGCTGGTCGGCCTCGCCGCCGCGCTCACCGCGACGGTGCTCGGCACGGCGGTCGGGGCGCTCGCCGGGGCGTTCGGGGGGTGGGTGGACCGGGTCGTGATGCGGGCGGTGGACACCGTGTCGTCCGTACCGCACCTGCTGCTCGGCATCTTCGTCGTCGCGATGTTCCGGCCCGGCGTGTGGCCGGTGATCGTCTCCGTCGGGGTCACGCACTGGCTGTCCACGGCCCGCATCGTGCGCGCGGAGGTGCTGTCGCTGCGCTCCCGCGCGTTCGTCGACGCGGCGATCTCCGGCGGCGCGTCCCGCAGGCGCGTCACCGTACGCCACCTGCTCCCCGGCGTCCTCCCCCAGGCCGGCCTCGCCGCCGTCCTGATGGTCCCGCACGCCATGTGGCACGAGTCCGCGCTCTCCTTCCTCGGCCTCGGCCTCCCCTCGCACATGGCCAGCCTGGGCGGCCTCGTCCAGTCGGCCCGGGGCTCACTGCTGGCCGGGCAGTGGTGGCCGACCCTCTTCCCCGGCCTGTTCATCATCGTGCCGACACTGGCGATCGCCGGCGCGGCGGGGGCCCTGCGGGAGCGGATCAATCCGCGCAGGAGATCGGAGCTGATGTTGTGACCACGGCTGAAAGAGAAGAGCCCGTCGAAAGAGAAACGCGCGTCGCAGGAGAAGAGCCCGTCGAAAGAGCAGCGCCCGTAGAAGGAGCAGCGCCCGTCCTCGCCGTGCGCGGGCTCTCCGTGCGGTTTCTGCTGCCCGGTGGGCGGCAGGTGCCCGCTGTCACCGAGGTCGGGTTCGAGGTGGCGGCCGGGGAGTGTCTCGCGCTGATCGGGGAGAGCGGGTGCGGCAAGTCGGTGCTGGCGTCGGCATTGTTGGGGCTGTTGCCGGCCAACGCGCAGGCGCGCGGGGAGGCTTGGGTGCGGGGGATCGAGCTGGTCGGGGCCGATGAGGGGACGCTGGTGCGGCGGGTGCGGGGGCGGCTGGTCGGGCTGGTGCCGCAGAGTCCGGCCGCGCACCTGACGCCCGTACGGACCGTGCGGTCCCAACTCGCGGAGACGATACGGGCGTTGACGGGCTCCAAGGATCCCGGCGCCGTCGAGCGGGCCGCCCGGCGGGCCGCGTTCCCCCTCGACCACCTCGACCGGCATCCGCACGAACTGTCCGGCGGGCTCGCCCAACGCGCCGCCACCGCCCTCGCGTTGGTCGGCGAGGCGCCGCTGCTGCTCGCCGACGAGCCGACGACCGGGCTCGACCGGGACCTGGTGGACCACACGGTCGACGAACTGCGCCGGCACGTGGACGCGGAGGCGGGCCGGGCGCTGCTGATGATCACGCACGACCTCGCGGCGGCGGAGCGCATCGCGGACCGGGTGGCCGTGATGTACGCGGGCCGGATCGTCGAACTCGCCGACGCGGCGAGCTTCTTCGGAGACCCCGGCCCCCGCCACCCGTACAGCCGGGGCCTCCTGGACGCGCTCCCCGACCGCGCGTTCCTGCCGATCCCCGGCCTGCCCCCGGAGCTCGGCGCGCTCCCCGAGGGCTGCGCGTTCGCGCCCCGCTGCCCCCGCGCGACCCCGGCCTGCACGGCCCTGCCGCCGACGGCCGACGGGATCGCCTGTCACCACCCGCACCTCTTGGAGGACCTCCGTGCTTGAACTGCGCGCCATCACCGCCGGGTACGACAGGAAGTCCCCGGCGGTGCGGGGCGTGTCGCTGACGGTGGCGCCCGGCGAGTCCGTCGGCCTCCTCGGTCCGAGCGGCTGCGGGAAGTCGACGCTGGCGAAGGTGGCGGCCCTGCTGCACCGCCCCGACGCGGGCACGCTCACCCTCGACGGGGCGCACGTCCACCGCTGGCGGCACCGGGCGCCCAGGGCCCAACGCACCGCTGTGGGCGTCGTGTTCCAGCAGCCCCGGCTCTCGGCGGACCCGCACCTGTCGCTCGCGGACCTCATCGCCGAGCCCCTGCGCGCGAACGGCCGGCCGCCGAGCGTCGACACCCTCGCCGCGTCCGTCGGCCTCACCCCCGACCTGCTCACCCGGCGCCCCCACGAGGTCAGCGACGGCCAGCTGCAACGCGCCTGCCTGGCCCGCGCGTTGTCCCTGCGGCCCCGCTGGCTGATCTGCGACGAGATGACGGCGATGCTGGACGCGTCGACCACGGCCGCGCTGGTGCGGGCCGTCGAGGAGTACCGGGCGGACAGCGGGGCGGGGCTGCTGGCGGTGGGGCACGACCGGGTGCTGCTGCGGCGGTGGTGCGAGCGGCTCGTCCACTGGGACGAGATCAGTGGATGAGACGGCCAGTTCAAGCCATTCGGCCGCCGCGACCGCGCAAGGGGGGACACCCCCCGGGCGAGTCCCCCTACGCTGACCCCGGATCGCTGCGAGGCCCGGGGAGAAACACCTTGTACAGCATCATCGTGATCCCTCCGCCGACCACGGAGGACGATCGGACCAGCACCCGCTTCCAGCTCGCCCCCGGCGAACGGCTCACCTTCGGCCGTTCCGCGCGCGAGAACACCCTGGAGATCCCGCACGAGGGGGTCTCCCGTACCGCAGGTGAGATCACCGCGCACGGCGCCTACTGGCGGCTCAGCAACCACAGCCGGTCCCAGACGTACGTCGTGGAGAACCCGGAGGGCGCGGGCGAGCACGTCAAGGTGGGGCCGGGGCGGCTGGACGCGCCGATCCCCTTCGAGTTCTCCCGGATCGTGCTCCCGGCGGCCGGCGACCTGCTGCCGATCGAGGTGTGGGCGCCGCGCCACGACTACCGCGACCGGTCGGCGGGCCCGTCCGGCGCGACGACCGCGCCCGCGTTCTGCGTCGACCGCTCGAAGCGCTACTTCGCCGTCCTGGCCGCCCTGTGCGAGCCCCGGCTGCGCGGCGCGCCGCACGCCCCGCTGCCGACGGTCGACCAGGTCGTCGAGCGGCTGCGCCCCGGCTGGCCGGCCGCGTCCCGCACGTCGGTGCAGTGGAACATCGACTACCTGGCCGTGAAGCTGCGCCTCAAACCCGGCCCCGACACGGCCGGCCCGGGCCCGCGCATGAACGGCAAGAAGGAGTCCCTGGTCTCCCTGGCGCTCCGCTTCGACCTCGTGCGGGAGGACGACCTGGCCGTGCTGACGGGCGGCGTCGCGGGGGAACGGTGATGCCGGAGCCGTACGCGGTGACCGTGCCCAAGGGGTACCGGGTCGGCGTCTGGGAGGTACGGGAGCCGATCGCGACGGGCTCGTTCGGCAGCGTGTACGCGGCGCGGCGCGTGGACGCCGTACCGGGCGAGGACCAGCCCCGCACGGCCGCCCTCAAGTTCCTCCCCACCGGCACCCGCACCCCCCGCCACCTCGCCCACCTCCGTGAACTCGCCGACCGCGAACTGAAGTTGCACCGCGCCCTCAAGCGCCCCCGGCTGATCCGCATGTACGGCACCCTGACGGTCGACGACCCCGCCCACCCGGACCTGGACGGCGCGGTGGTCCTCGTCCTGGAGAAGGCGGAGGAGTCCCTGGCGTCGCGCCTCGCCCGCACCCCGGCGGCGCAGGACCCGGCGCTGCTCGCCCAGATCTGCGAGGGCCTGGCCCAGCTGCACCGCGCGGGCTGGGTCCACGGCGACCTGAAACCCGCCAACGTGCTGCTGATGAAGGACGGTTCGGCCCGCCTCGCGGACTTCAACCTGGCCGCCGAACTGGAGGGCACGCACGCCTACACCCCCGCGTTCTCGACCCCCGACTACACGCCCCCGGAGCTGCTGTGGTCGGAGATCGGCGAGCGGGGCCGCCGGATCCGCCCCTCGGCCGACGTCTGGGCGTTCGGCGTCCTCGCCCACCTGGTCCTCACCGGCACCTTCCCGCTGCCCGGCGCCACCACGACGGCCCGCCGGGACGCGGCGGCGGCCTACGCCCGGGGCGCGGAGGAGCTGCGTCTGTCGCCCCGGCTCCCGGACGCCTGGCGGGAGATCGTGCAGAGGTGTCTCGCGCGCACGCACGAGGAACGGATCACCGGCGAGGCGCTCCTGCGGAGGGTGGCGGCGGTGACGGGGGTCGAGGGCGGACCCCGCCGGCGTACGCCTCTCGTCGCGGGCGCGACGCTCGCCGTGGTGGCCGTCGCCGCGCTCGGCTACGCGGTCGCCGACTGGGCCGAGGACAGCGGCCGTTCGGGCGACGCGGCGGCCACGTACGGTGCCGCGTACCTCCGTACCGACAAGGACGTACCGCCCGCCTACCGGCTGCTGATCGTCGAGACGGCGCGCGACTGCGAACGCCCCGAGGTCACGCCGTCGCTGATCGCGGCGATGCTGAAGGTCGAGAGCGGCTTCGACCCGAACCTCGCGGACCCGGCCGACGACGAGTACGGCATCGCCCGGTGGACGCCGCGCGTGCTGCGCTGGTGGATGCACGAGGACGGCACGCCCGGCGAGTCGGTGCCCGTCCCGCCGTTCCCGCCCGCCGAGTCGATCCCGGCGATGGGCCGCTACCTGTGCTGGATCGCGCCCCGTCTGGACCCGAAGCTGCCGGGCGACCGCCGGGTGCTGGTCTCGGCGGCGTACCGGACCTCGTACAAGGTCGTGAACAAGGCGGCCGGCGTTCCCCCGAAGGTCGAGCCCTACGCCGGGCGCGTCGCCCACTACCTCAAGGAGTACACGCCGCCGGGCGCGAAGTGACCCTCAGAGGTGCGAGGTACCCCTTCCCCGCCTTCCGTACGAAGGTGAAGGCCGTTCACCCACGGGGGTGGTGAACGTCGAGGAAGGGCACCTTCATGAAAGCGGGTATCGCGTCACCACCTGAGCGCGGCACGCGCGTCACCCGTGCAGTTCGCGGTAGGCCGCCACCGCTCCCGGGTGGAGCGGCACCTCCCCGGTGCCGATCAGGCTCCGCACGTCCAGGAACTGCGTCCCGAGCGCCGACGCCGGGACCAGCCGGGCCGCGCGCCCGACCAGTACGTGGGTGAGGGCGGCGGCGAGCGGGGGCGGCAGGTCGGGGCGGCACAGCAGCAGGTTGGCCGCCCCGATCGTGGCCACCTCGGCCGTCCCCTCGTACGCGCCCGCCGGTATCGTCACCGCCTCCACGCCCGCCCCGCCGCTCGCGCGCACCCTGGGCAGGAGCCCCGCCAGGGGCAGGAGCCGGATACCGGGGGCGCGGGCGAGGGGGGCCAGCACGGGCATGGGTACGCCGCCGGCGACGAGCACGGCGTCGACGGCGCCCGTCCGCATGGCCCGCGCGACCTGGGTCATCCGCAGATGCCGTACCCGTACGTCCACGCCGGGCGTCAGCCCCGCCGCGCGCAGCAGCCGGTCGCCGAGCACGGCGCCGCCCGAGGCGGGGGCGCCGACGGACACGGTCCGCCCCGCGAGGTCGGCGACCTCGCGGACCGGCGCGTTCGCGCGGACGGCGAGCTGCGCGTAGTTCTCGTACACCCGGCCCACCGCGCGCAGCGGTACCGGCGCCGGGAAGGGCCCTCGGCCGGCGTACGCGGACCAGGCGATGTCGGCGAGCGCGAGCGCGATGTCCGCGCGGCGTTCCGCCAGCAGCCGGATGTTCGCGACGCTTCCCTCGCTGGGGACGACTTCGCAGGTCAGGCGGGGGTACACGGCGGTGACCTGCTGGGCGAGGAGGCGTCCGAAGGCGACGTAGAAGCCGTCGCCCTCGCCGGTGGCGATCCGGAGTCCGCCGGTGGGGCCTCGGTCGGCGAGCCGGGCGTCGCCGGTGAGCGCCGCGGCTCCGGTGGCTCCGAGGGCGGCGAGCAGGAGGGTACGGCGGCTGTTCACGGCGTACGGCTCTCGGGGAGCACCGCGCGTACGGCCAGCCCGCTCGGGACGCGGGCCTCGAACTCGATGCGTCCGCCGTGTCCGGCGACCAGCCGCTCGGCGATGGCGAGCCCCAGCCCGCTTCCGCGTACGTCCCGATGGCGCTCCGCACGCCAGAACCTCGTTCCCGCGCAGGCGAGTTCGGCGGCGGACAGGCCGGGCCCGTCGTCCCGTACCTCGATCACCACCTCGGTGCCGGTCACCCGGGAGGACACCTCGACGTGGCCGCCTCCGTACTTGATCGCGTTGTCGACGAGGATGTCCATCACCTGCGCCAGTTCGTCGGCGGAGCACGCCACCACGCCCGTCCCGGCCTGGTCGAGGACCAGCGCCCCCTTCGCGGCGGGCCGCCACACCTCCACCTGTGCCTCGATCACCGGCCGCACCTCGCAGCCCGCGCCCTGACGGTCCGTCACTGCCAGTTCTCCGGCCCGGTGTTCGGCGTCGGCCAGCCTCATCAGGTCGTCCAGCAGCCGTTCCATGCGCTCCAGTTCGGCGGTGACGCCGGTGTACGTGCGGGTCGCCTCCTTCGCCAGCCGGGGTTGGAGCGAGTCGATGCGCAGCCTCAACGCGGCGAGCGGGTTGCGGAGTTGGTGCGAGGTGTCGGCGACGAGGCGGCGTTGCTGTTCGAGGGCGGTCGTCACCGTGTCGGCCATCCGGTTGAATCCCTCGACGACCTGCCGGAGTTCGGGCGGTCCCCCGGCGCGCACGACCCGCTCGGGCGGCAGCCCCGCCGCCAGCGCGCCCACCGCGCGGTCGAGTCGGTGCAGCGGCCGTACGACCCACTGGGTCGCCCTGCGCGCGAGCAGCACGCAGGCCGCCGCGAACACCCCGGCCCCGGCGAGGACGAGGGCCCAGCGCAGGGCGACGTCGGCGGCGGCGGCCCGGACGGACGCGCGCAGGACGACCGCGCCGGAGACACGGGTGCCGGTGCCGACGGGGCGGGCGAGCAGCACGTCGGCGCGGGACCAGGGGCGCACCGTCCCTTCGGGGTAGCGGAGTTGGCTGCGCAGGGCGGCGTCCACGAGACGGGCCACGGCGGGGTCGGCGGCGTGCAGGCCGCCGGTCTGGACGACGGGCGCGCGGCGGGCGTCGACGACCACGACGGCCTCGCCGTACAGCTCGGTGTAGCGGTCGGCCTCGGCGGTCAGGGTGGTCATGTCGCCGCTCTCGGCGGCCTGTTCGGCGAGGGTGGCGAACCGGTCGAGGTCGGCGGCGCGGGCGGCGACGAGCTGCCCGGTGCGCTGGACGGCCGTGAGGGTGAGGAGAGGGCCGGCGAAACCGGCGACGGCGAGGAGGACGAAGGCGAGGACGACCGTGAGGACCCGTGCGCGCATCCCCTCACCCGCCGAAGCGGTAGCCGAACCCCCGGATGGTGGTGAGGAGTTCGGGGCGGCCGAGTTTCGCGCGGAGCTGGGTGATGTGGACGTCGAGGGAGCGGGACACGGCCAGGTAGGCGTCGCCCCACACCTCGTCCAGGAGCTGCTGGCGGCTCACCGCGGCGCCCGGGCGGGAGGCGAGCGCGGCGAGGATCTCGAACTCCTTGGTGGTGAGCCGGACTTCGGCGTCGCCGACCTGTACGCGCCGTGCGTCCAGGTCGACTTCGACGTCCCCGGCGCGGACCGTGCGCTGCGCCGGGGCGGCGAGGGCGGCGGCGCGGCGGGCCACCGCCTCGATGCGGGCGAGGAGTTCGGCGAGGCGGACCGGTTTGACGAGGTAGTCGTCGGCGCCGAGCCTGAGGCCCCTCACGACGGAGCGTTCGTCGCCGCGCGCGGTGAGGATCAGCACCGGGAGGGGGCTGACCGCGCGGAGTTTGCGCAGGACGTCGAGGCCGTCGAGGTCGGGCAGGCCGAGGTCGAGCAGGAGCAGGTCGGTCTGGCGGTGCCGGGTGAGGACCTCCTCGCCCCTGCGGACGCGGGCGGGTTCGTGTCCGGCGTCGTACAGGGCCTCGGTGAGGGCGCCCGCGACCCCGTCGTCGTCCTCGGCCAGCAGCACCCGCACCGCGCCTACCCCTTCCGCTCGTCCAGCGGCGAGCTCTCGGACGTCTCGCGCATCCGAATGTAGACGAGCAGCGAGACGAGGACGCAGGCGGTGACGTAGAAGAAGTACCAGCTCTCGTGGCCGATGTCCTTGAACCACAGGGCGATGTACTCGGCGGTCCCGCCGAAGAGGGCGACGGTCAGCGCGTACGGCAGACCGACTCCGAGCGCGCGGATGGCCGTCGGGAACAGCTCGGCCTTCACGACCGCGCTGATCGACGTGTACAGCGAGCTGATCGCCAGCGGCACGACCATCAGCCCGAAGGCGTAGTACGGGTTGTCGGTGTGCGACAGCAGCGTCAGCGAGGGGACGACGACGAGCGCGCCGAGCACCCCGAACCCGATCAGCAGCGGACGCCGTCCCACCCGGTCGGAGAGGCGGCCCATCACCGGTTGCAGCGCCACGAACACCAGCAGGGCGCAGAAGTTGATCCACGCGGCGGTCGGTTTCGCGATGCCGCTGGTGTTGACCATGAACTTCTGGAGGTAGGTCGTGTACGTGTAGAAGAACAGCGTGCCGCCCATGGTGAGTCCGACGACGACCAGGCACTGACGCGGGTACGACAGCAGCATCCGCAGACTCCCCCGGTCCCCGTCCGCCTCGCCCCGCTCGAAGCTCTCCGACTCGTCCATCCCGCGCCGCAGCCACAGCACGACCACCGCCCCGGCGGCCCCCACCACGAACGCGATCCGCCACCCCCACGACTCCATCTGCCCGTCGCTCAGCACCGACTGGAGAACGATCTGGAGCCCCAGTGCCGTCAACTGCCCGGCGATCAGCGTCACATACTGGAAACTGGAGTAGTACCCGCGCTTGCCCGGCGTCGCCACCTCGGACATGTACGTCGCCGAGGTCGAGTACTCCCCGCCGACCGAGATCCCCTGCAACAACCGCGCGGCGACCAGCAGTACCGGCGCCACCACCCCGATCGTGTCGTACGACGGCGTCAGCGCCACGATCAGCGACCCGACCGCCATCAACGTCACCGACAGCGTGAGCGCCGCCCGCCTCCCCCGCCGATCGGCATACCGCCCCAGCACCCACCCCCCGATGGGCCGCATCAGGAACCCGACCGCGAACACGGCTGCGGTGTTGAGCAGTTGAGCCGTCTGATCCCCCGACGGAAAGAACGCGGCGGCGAAATACACACTGAACGCGGTGTACGCGTACCAGTCGTACCACTCGATCAGATTCCCGACCGACCCGCGCACGATGTTCTTCGCGACCCTGCGCTCGTCGTGCCGGGCGCCCCTCTCGTGGACGGCGGTGTCCTGCGTGGCCATCGAAACTCCCTCGTCAGCGGCCTGGAGCAGCCAGAATCCGGGGGACGAGGGGGGTGGACAAGATCGTGCGCGAAGTCCTAACACTCCCTTAGGACTCAGCGTGGGCACCGCCCGGGGCGTCGGTGGTCAGGGCCTGAAGGCGTCCTTGGCCTTGTCGCCGGACCGCTTGAGGTTTCCGGAGACCCGGTCGGTCCTGCCTTCGCGCTGCAGCCGCCTGTTGCGGATGGTCCGGCCGACGCGTTCGGTGAATCGGCCCTTGAACGCCTGTGCCCTGTGTTTGATGGTTCGTCCGACACTCATGGCCGGCCTCCTGTGTGTCTGGTGGGTGGGTTCCCGCGTGTGATCGCCGTACAGGCCGTTCCCGCGGGCGGGGTCGGGCTTCGGAACCGACTACCGGTGGCGGGCACCGCCTCGCCCGCGCATCGCGAAGCCGACGATCCAGACGACCAGCAGGACGGCGGCGACCCACCACAGGAGTTGCATCGTGAAGCCGAACCCGAAAACCACCAGGATCAGCAGAAGGAGAAGAATCCAGACCATTGCCGGGCCTCCGTATCGCGGGGACTTCCTTGGTTCCGCGGGGTCCGGGCGAAGCGGGGAGGTGGAATGCCGCGTCCCGATGCCCCGGGGTGGCATGGCCCTACGCCGTGCCACCAGTCAACGCCCGTCGGCCTCCCCTGTCAACGCGGCGTCGACACCGGTGAGTTGCGGGAGCCGCACCGGGACCGCCGGGGCGAGCGGAGCCTCGGCGGGAGATTCGGCCGGCTCGATCCGCGGTGCGGGCAGGATGCGGTCCTCCCACCACGAAAGGGCCATCACGGCGGCCAGCAGAACGAAGGGCGTCGAAGCGGGAACGATCAGCGCATACATGTGTACCGCCTGGTAAGGGATGCGTGCGACGCGGCGGACGGTAGATCGTTGCCCGCCGGGGGGCTCATCGGGGCTTCGCCGGGATCTCGTGGCGACGGGTGTGCACGGGAACGGCCGGGCTCGTGACGCGGCACGTTCCGGCACCGATGCGCGAGGTGCGTCCGCTGGGACGCGTTGGCGGTGCGACGCAGCCGGGGGCCGGGGCGGCATTGCGCACGCTAGCCCACGCGGCAGTTCCCCGACAGGTTGTCAAGTGGCCATCCGCGCCGGGCAGGACGCGCTGACATCGCACGGTATCCGCACCTCTCGGGCAGGACTACGCTGTGGTGTGAGGCCCCGGTCCCCGGTATCGACGCAGTGTCCCGCTCCCGGGGAGGCCCACCATGTTCGTCCTGCTCCTCGTCCTCATCGCCGTTCTGTTCGGCTTCGGCTTCCTTCACCCCATCTGGTGGGTGGCGGCGGCTGTGCTGGTCTACGGCGCGATCCGCCAGGGCCGCGATCACGGCGGAGGCCTGACCCGCGGCGGCGGTTCTGGTCCTGGGGACTCCCGGGGGGCCCGGGACTACCAGGAGTACCGGCAACGCAGGGATCGTCAGAACCGCTGGGACCGCCGCTACTTCCGCCAGAACCGGGCACGCCTGCGGCGCGAGGACCGTCGGGACCATGAACACGACGGGTGACCCGTGCCATGGGCGGGCAGGGAACGCGTCGGCGGGACAGGACCTCGGCGCGCGCATCGTCATCGGCCGATGAACCGGCCGGGTAGGGAGAGGTCATGATCCACGCAGCCGACGTCCGGGAATGGCGCAACCTCGCTGTCGTCGACGCCGAGGCGCACAAGATCGGTGTCCTGGAGGCCGTCTACGTGGACACCACCACCGACGAGCCGGCCATGGCCACGGTACGGACGGGCCTGCCCACCCGGCACCGCCTGGTCTTCGTCCCGCTTGAGGACGCGATCGCCGGGCCCGGCTATCTCAAGGTCGGCTATGTCAGGACGCTGGTGAAGCAGGCCCCTTCGATCGGCACCGACGACGTCCTGCCCGCCGAGGACGAGGAAGCGATCTTCAGACACTACGGGCTGCCGTACCGTCCCGGTGCGGCCGGCGAACGTCAACTGGCACGCCGCTGACCGCCCCGGGCAAGCCCCTACCGCACCCGGTCCTCGCGGGGCTCCTGCGTGTCATCGTCCGGCAGGTGCACGTCGTCGACCGCGATGTTCACCTCGACGACCTCCAGGCCCGTCATCTGTTCCACCGCGGCGATCACGTTCTCACGGACCTCGACGGCGAGGTCCGTGATGCTCACCCCGTAGGCGATGACGACCTGGAGATCGACGGCGGTCTGCTTCTCACCCACCTCGGCCTTCACGCCGCGCCCCGCGCTCGGATGTCCGCCCGGGACCCGGTCGCGCATCGCGCCCACGGTGCGGGCGAAGCCGCCACCCAGCGCGTGGATCCCCGGGACCTCCCGTGCGGCGATCCCGGCGATCTTCTCCACCACCCCGTCGGCGATGGTCGTCCGGCCGCGGGCCTCCGGCGGTTCCTGGAGCAGGGGGCGTGCGGGCCGCCGTGTCGTGCCCAGGGCGGCGCGAGGCTCTCCCGGGTCGGGCTGGGGCAGGGTCGTACCGTTCGGCTCCGTCATGCGAAGCCACCTCCTCGGGTGGTGCACGGACTGACGTGCCCGGCGGCCGTCGGCCGCCGCGTTTCGCGCCACTTGCCCAGTACCGCGCTGTGCGAAGGACATGCCCGCGCGCGGCGTCACATCGCGGCCACAGTCCAGGCACCGGAACCGGGCGGGCCGGCCGGCCCCACCGGACCGTGCCAGGAACTATGCTGCTGTACAGACGTCCCAGACCCCGGCGGCTTGTCGTTCCTCGATACAGATGACGCGGGAAGCGGATTCGTGGTCCGTCGCCCGGCGCATCCCAGGAGAGAACCGGGTGGGTTTCCGTGCTGTCGTGCGGATGGCCGGCCCCGCCCTCGTCCCGACTCCGCCGAACGTACTTCCGGATGCTCTTCCGAACCGAGGCGTCATGTCCCTTCCGCAGCTCGCCGTGTATCGCCATGACCGAAGGAAACGGGCACTGATCACCCTGGCGGGTGAGATCGATCTGGAATCCGCGCCGTTGGTGCGTGCGGCCCTGGAGCTGTGCCTGCGGGACGGCATCCGCGCCATCGACGTCGACCTCACTCCGGTCGAATTCTGTGACTGCAGCGGCCTCAACGTCTTCCTGCACGCCGCGGAGCGGATCACCGCGGCGGGCGGCACGCTGCAACTGCACCACCCGCCACCGATGTTCGCCCTTGTCGCCGATATCGCCGGCTGCGGGTTCCTGTTCCTCGGCCTTCCGCCCGGCCCCCTGCCACCTCCCCCCGGCGGCGCCGCGGGCATACCCACTCAAGCCACGACCCGCCGGTCCGCACCCCTCGCACGTCTCCTCTCGGACGATGCGCGATGACGGCCGGACCCGGACCGGGACGGTCACGAAAGCCAGGCGGCGGTGGCCCGCGTGGGTCCTGAGAGCAGGTCGGCACGCATCCAGCGGCTGGTGGCCGAGCAGGCGGCCCGACGCGGTGCCCGGGTCGCCCTGGTGGACGTGTGCGCCGCGGCCGTGGCCGCGCTGCCGGTCGGCGGGGCCGGGCTGTCGGCGATGTCCAGGGCCGCGCCGAGCCACCCGCTGTGCAGCACCGACGGCATCAGTGAGCAGTTGGAGGAGCTCCAGCTCACCTTGGGCGAGGGGCCCTGCGTGGACGCCTTCCGGCATGGTTCGGCCGTTCTGACACCTGATCTGCTGGCCCGCGGCCTGCAGGACAGCTGGATGGTGTTCGCCGAGGCGGCCCTGGAAGCCGGGGCCCGCGCGGTCTTCGCGTTCCCTCTACAGGTGGGCGCGATCAGCCCGGGAGTGCTGGACCTGTACGCCCATGCGCCGGTCCGGTTGGACGCGGAGGAACTGGCGGACGCGCTGGCGTTCGCCGATCTCGCGACGCTGGTGCTGCTCGACGCGCGCATCGAGGAGACCGGCAGGCCGCGCGGCTCCGCCGAGGACCTGGGCGCGTACCGGGCGGAGATCGACCAGGCCACCGGGATGCTCACGGTCCAGCTCGGCGTCGGCATCGAGGAAGCCTTCGTCCGGCTCCGCGCGTACGCCTATACGCAGGGGCGCCGGCTCGCGGACGTGGCCGCGGACGTGGTGGCCCGCCGGCTTCGTTTCCCACCGGACGCGGAGCCGGATCGGACCGGGCAGGACACCTGATGTACCGGTGCCGGCCGAGAAACGTGCTGTCCTTCCCGCCCGTTCGGGCCGGGACCAGTCTTCATTGAGGGTGTCCACGATGGATCAACAACTCCTGGCCAAGACCTTCGTCGAACTGGCCGACAACCTGGTCGCCGACTTCGACCTCATGGACTTCCTGCGGCTGCTGACCGACCGCTGCGTCGGCCTGCTCGACGCGAGCGCCGCCGGGGTGCTGCTCGCGGACCGGGACGGCAAACTCCGCGTCATGGCGGCCTCCGACGAACAGGTTCGCCTGCTGGAGCTCTTCCAGCTCCAGAACGACGAGGGCCCCTGCCTAGCGTGTTTCCACACCGGCGCACCGGTGATCGTCCCCGACCTGACCCGGGAGGTCGACCGCTGGCCACGCTTCGTCACGGCGGCCCACCGCAGCGGATTCGGGGCCGTCCAGGCCCTGCCCATGCGCCTGCGGGAGGAGACCGTGGGTGCCCTGAACCTGTTCCGGGCCGCGCCCGGCCCCTTCGACCCGACCGCCACCCTCGTGGCCCAGGCGTTGGCCGACGTCGCCACCATCAGCCTGTTGCAGCAACGCACCGCGCAGCGCGGCACCGTGCTGAACGAACAGTTGCAGGCGGCGCTGAACAGCCGGGTACTGATCGAGCAGGCCAAGGGGAAGTTCGCCGAACGCCAGGGCGTCGACATGGAGCAGGCGTTCAGTGCGCTGCGCGGCTACGCCCGCGCGCACAACCGCCGCCTGGCCGACGTGGCCCGGGCCTTCATCGACGGCTCCGAACCCCTTACGGGGCTGGGGTCCTGACCCACACCGCTCCTGCGCCGGTGGCCGTGGGCCGGACAGCCGCCTCACGACGGCGGCGGCCGTCCGGAGCGCGAGGAACGGGAGCCCCCCCCCCCGCCGTGTCCTCGCGCGTTGTCCTCCGCGGCGGCGGGGTTGCTGGGAACACCCCGTCTGGAAATTGCCGGGAGGACTCGGGCTGGAGCCGCGCTGTCCGGCGATACGGCTCCGGCCTGGCCTGTTTTCCGACTCGGGGGCTGGGAGCCTGAACGGGGAGAGCGGCTGGTGCCTGGCACGGTCACGGTCCGGTCTTCCCTGCGCGCAGCCTAGAACAGATTCAGGAGCGGCGGAACAGTGCCTGGCGAAGGGGCCGCTCGTCCCGGGTCGAGGGCCGGTCGCCTTGAGTGAAGTGAACGGCGGCCACGGGGAGGTACCGGGCCCCGGCGCCGCACCGTACAGCGGAGCGGGGGAGCTGTCCCCGGAGCAGGAGGCGCGGCGGATCGCCGCGGTACGCAGACGCCGGCCGCTCCTCACCGGGCACGGTGTCGGTCACCCGCGCGGCTCGCCGTCCCGGCGGGCCGCGTGCCTCCAGCGCGCCCGATACCGAGGGCGGTACCGGCGCTTTTGGTGCTCCCCGGGACCCAGACCGCCGCCACGGTCCCAGCCGCCGCCTTCACCACGGCGCCCGTACTGGACGACGGCGGCCACCAGAACGACGGAGGCCGCGGCCACCCACCAGACGGAGCTGAGGAAGCCGAAGCCGAACAGGACCACGATGACGATGAGGAACAGGGTGAACACGGCGGCCTTCCCGGAGCGGAGTGTCACTGGCAGGGGCCGGGGCCTGTTCGAACAGCGTAGCCCTGCCCGGAGGCGGCTGGTGACGCCGCATGCGACGATCTCGCTCCCGGACCGACCGGGTCCCGTCCGCTCCACGGGTCAGCCCGTAGCCTCCTCGGCGGCGAGTTCCAGGGCTTCTTTCCGTACGGCGAACGGGGGGAACCGGCCGATGAGTTCCGCCGCGTGCAGAATCCTCAGGATCATCGGGTGCGGGCAGACGAGCAACAGCCCTCCGTGCCGCTCCCTGACCCGCCGTTCAGCGTGGCACAGCAGTCGCAGCCCGTAGCAGTCGAAGAACTCGACCGGAGTCAGATCGATCACCACGGTCCGCCCATGAGCGGCTGTCGCGGCGTCCAGGTCCGGCAGGATCTGCTGGGCGGTGGCCATGTCGATCTCGCCGTGGAACTCGATGACGGTGAATCCGCTGACCTGGTGGCTGTCGATGTGCCCATGCGGCCATGTCCTGTTGCCCTGTTGCACAGCGTCTCTCCCCGGTGAGCCCGGCTGCCCGAGATCTCGGGAGCAGGGATGCTTTCGCCGCCAGGGGCCGGGGCGGTAACAGGCGGCCAGCGTATGGCCCATTGCCGCCTCTTGCGCGACAAAACGATTCTCTGTACGGGGAGTTCGCCCGATGGGGCGATTTTCGGCATATCGACTTGACATGGGGCGCCTCGGCTCTCTGCCGCTCACGAACGTCACGGAGAGCCGAGGCTTTCCCGCCAGTCGTGTTCCGTGCACGACGGTCACACGGTCTCGGGCACACCGTTCGGCGTAGGTCCGGAGGGCGTCTTGGCGAGGAGTTCGACGGGCGGTGCCGGGGAGGTGGCAGCTGCCGTCTCCCGGGCGAGGAAGGCGCCGAGTTCGCCGATGGTGCTCATGAGGGGGGCGGGGAAGACGACCGTGCTGTTCTTGTCCACTGCGATCTCGACCAGGCTCTGCAGGTTACGCAGTTGCAGGGCCAAGGGGTGGGCCATCATCGTGTCGGAGGCGTCGCCGAGCGCGGCGGCGGCCAGGGACTCGCCCTCCGCGTTGATGATCTTCGCTCGCTTCTCCCGCTCGGCCTCGGCCTGGCGGGCCATGGCGCGCTTCATGCTGTCGGGCAGCTGGATGTCCTTGAGCTCGACCAGGGTGACCTGGACGCCCCAATCCGCTGTGGTGACGTCGAGGATCTCGCGGATGTCCAGGTTGATGCGGTCGGTCTCGGAGAGGGTCTCGTCGAGGGTGTGCTGGCCGACGACTTTCCGCAGGGTGGTCTGGGCGATCTGATTGATCGCCGCGTGGACGTTCTCGACTGCGATGACCGACTTCACGGCGTCGGTCACCCGGAAGTAGGCGACCGCCGACACGTCCACGCTCACGTTGTCCCGCGTGATGATCCCCTGGGACTGGATGGGCATGGTGACGACCCGCAGGGACACCCGGTGCAGTACGTCCACGAACGGGATGATGATCCGCAGCCCCGGATCCCGGGTTCCCACCAGGCGACCGAAGCGGAACAGCACGCCCATCTCGTACTGCTTGACGATTTTCACGGCCATCGCGAGTGCCAGGACGGCGAGAACCGCGACGACGACCAGGAGAAAGATCAGGACTCCCATGTGCTGCTCCTCGGGTTGAGGACCGCGTCGTTGTCGCGCGAGGTCCCAGGGACGAGTGGTCGGGTGGCAGCGTGTGAGGCACCGGCACGTTGCCCGGGTGCCGGGAGAACCGCGCGCTGTCACCTGAGCGGGGCGCGGCGCGAGCCGTAGGCCCGCCAGGTGTCCAGCATCCCTTGCCTCTCACGTCTGCCGCTTGGGCCGAACGGTCCCCGGAGCACTGGGTTTCCCGGCGAGACTCAGCCAGGTGATCGGTGACCAAAGTGTCCAGCGGGCCGGTCATCCGCGGCGCGGGGCTGAAGCCCAGGACGGCGCAGGCCCGGCCGGTCTCGGTGACCAGGAGCTGTTCGGCCGCGCGGCGGTGCTCGGCGATCCCCGGGGCGAGCGCGGTGTGGTTGGCGCATCCGCATCGTGACGACCGCGCCGGCGAAGGCGCGGTGTCCGGCAGGACCGGCCCACGGACACGGTCGGTGTCCCGGCCGGCGTGGTCCGGGCGCGCGCCGAAGGTGCGCTGAGTCGTGCCGCCTGAGCCGGTCGGGACGACAGGGCCCGCCCGGTGCCCGGCTGCCGGGACGGACCCTCCACACCCTCGGCCGTGGCGGCGGGTTCAACTCATTTCGTGCCCTGCCCCGCGGGGCAGGGCACGAGGGTCGCCGGTGGCTCCCCGGCCGACGCCGGCTCCCGGTACCGAACGACCCCAGCCGCCAGGGTCAGCGGGCCGATCAGCAGGACGAGTGCCGCGACCGCGACCTCACGTTCGCCGCCGCCTCCGTCGGCGCGGCGTCCTGCGGCGCCGCTCAGTTCCATGACGACGGGGGACGCGTACGCGAGACCGATGCCGGCGACGGCGAAGCCCGCGAAGGCGGACGCCGGGGAGGGGGCGAGGACCACGGTGGCCAGTCCCAGGCCGCCGATCACGGAACCCCCGGCGGGCATCCGTCGCGCGCCCCGGCACGTCTTCCGGCCGCGCACGCGGGACGTCCGCCTCATCAACCCGGCCTACTGCCACGAGACGGAGAAGGCCCACGGTGCCACCCGCACCACGCCGGGTTTCTTCATCGGCTTCACCGACGACACCCTGGACCACGCCGTGACGTGGGGATGACCGGGACGGCCGCACGCGCGTTCAACGCCCCTGGGAAGGCGCGCTGTTCGGCATCCCGGACTTCGGCACGCCCCCCGGCGCAAAGCGGGATACTTGCCTCTTCGCACGACGTGACAACCAGGGAGCTGATCAGTGAACTCTGCGGCAGGGACGGGGCGGCGGCACGCGGTGGTCGTGGGCGGGAGTCTTGCGGGGCTGCTGGCCGCGCGGGTGCTCGCCGGGCATGCCGAGCGGGTGACCGTCGTCGAGCGGGACCGGTTCCCGGAGGAGGGCGGGGCGCGGCCGGGTGTGCCGCAGGGGCGGCATCCGCACGTGCTGTTGCGGGGCGGGCAGACGGCGATGGAGTCGCTGTTGCCGGGATTCCTGGAGGAGTTGAGGGCGGCGGGGGCGCCCTGGGTGGGGATGCCGTCGGACATGGCGTTGTGGCAACACGGGCGCTGGTTCCGCCGGTTCCCCGCGACGACGCACATCTACACGGGTTCCCGGGGGCAGTTGGAGGAGATCGTGCGGCGGCGGGTGCTCGCCGACCCTCTGATCGAGGTGCTGGAGGGGACCGACGTCGTCGGGCTGCTCGGGGACGCCGCGCGGGTGCGGGGTGTTCAGGTGCGGGACCGTGCCCAGGGCGCCGGGGCCGAACTCCTGGACATCGAGGCCGACTTGGTCGTCGACGCATCCGGCAGCGGGACCAAGGCGGGGCAGTGGCTCGCGCAGATCGGCGCCGGCGCCGTACCGGAGGAGACCATCGACACCGGGCTCGCGTACGCGTCCCGCGTCTACCGGGGCAAGGGGGGTGCCGTCCTCGACGACGGGGGGACCCTCGGGTACTACGTGTATCCCAACCCCGAACAGGTCCACGCCGGCGGCGCGTTGCCGTTGGAGGACGGCACGCATCTGGTGATCGTGTCGGGGCTGCGCGGGGACGAACCGCCCACGGACGAGGCGGCGTTCGAGGCGTACACCAAGCGGCTGGCGCATCCGCTACTCGACCGGTGGATGGCGGAGGCCGAGCCGCTGACCGCGCCGTTCGGGTTCCGGCGGACGTCGAACATCCGGCGCCGCTACGACCTGCCGGGAACGCCCGCCGGGTTCCTCGCGACCGGGGACGCGCTGTGCACGTTCAACCCGATCTACGGCCAGGGCATGGCCATCGCCGCGATGAGCGCGGTCGCGCTGCGTGACGCGCTCGCCGGCCGGCGCCGCACGCCGACGACCCGGCGCGTGCAGGAAGCGCTGCTCGCCGCGTCGCGGCAGGCGTGGGACATCTCCGCCGGGGCGGACCGGCAGATGCCGGGGGCGACCGGGACGGCCGTCGCCACCAAGCCCGCCGACCGGGTCGCGGGGTGGTATCTGCGCCGGGTCACCGAGCGGTCCCCCGGCGACCCCGTCGTCGGGACCGCCTTCCGCGCCGTACTGACCCTGTCCGCGCCGGTCACGGCCCTGTTCGCACCCGCCGTCGCCAAGGCCGTGCTGTTCGGCCCGCCGGCCCCGACGCCCGACGGCCCGCCGCCGGTCCGCGAGGAGACCGGCACAGCCGTCTGACTCCCCGTCCGGGTACCCTACTTGCATGGAAGCGCAAGTAGGGTCCTGGGACGAGCACCAGGCCGACCAGGCGGTCGCCGTCCTCAAGGCGGTCGCCGACCCGTCCCGCTACCGCCTGCTGTGGGCGCTCACGGACCGCGAACTCCCGGTCAGCAGGCTCGCGGAGATCATCGGCGCCCACGTCGCGGCGACGTCCCAGCACCTGGCCCGCCTGCGCGGCGCCGGCCTGGTCGACTCGCGCCGCGAGGGAACCCGCATCTTCTACCGCGCCGCCGGCCCCCGGGTACGGGCCCTGCTGGAGGGCGCGGTCCTGGCGGCCGACGAGGCGGGCGCGCAGGAGGAGGCTGCCGGGGAGGTCACGGGTACGGCGCCGGAGACCGCGCGGGCCGGGGAGAAGGCCCGCGCCGCACGCCCCGCCACCGCGCACTGACGGCTCAGCCCTGTCGGAGGTAGAGGTCGCGCAGCAAGGCGATCTCGGCGCCGTGGTGGATCAACTCCCGGTTGACGTGCAGGACCCTGTTCTCCAGGGGATACCGCTCGGGCCCCACCGACGGCGGACCGTCCAGGTCGGCGTCCGAGAGCCCGCGAACCCCCGCGTTCCACCGCCCGTACATCTCGTCGAGCTGCTTCAGCGCCTCGTCGGCGGTCCCCGCGTACGCGAACGTCTCGGAGTCGACCTCCGGCCCGCCGAAGTACCACCCGGTGCGGTACCCCAGGCACGAGACGACGATGTGCGCCAGCCGCCAGGCGATCGTGGTCACCGGCGCCGGTACCGGGGCGGGGGACGCGAAGTCCGGCGTCCACTTCCCCGAGCTCGGCCGGACGTTCCAGCAGTCCCCCACCGGCTCCCAGAAGTACTCGTCGTCGCTGAGCCCCTCCAGCCGTGGCCGCAGGTTCGTCCGCCAGTACCAGTCCAGCTGCTCCGCGAGCCGCTCGCTTCTCGTCATGCCCGCACCGTACCTACCGCGCCCCGGCCTCCTCCGCCCGGTACTCCTGCGGCTCGGCGTCGTACGCGTACAGCTCCGCGTACCGTCCCCAGTCCGTCGCCGTCTCCAGTTGCCGGGTCACCTGCTCGCTCGTGTAGTGGTGGGCCAGCAGGTCCCGGAAGAAGCCCGCGCGCAGGGTGCCCTTGGGGTTCTGGCCGAGGCTGGTCGTGATCAGCCGCACCAGCGGGGCCTGTACGGCGGCCTGGGCGAAGATCCGCTTCGAGTCCTGGACGTCCGCGCCCGCGAAGGCCGTGCCCGCCTCGGTGAGGAGCAGGTCGTCGCCGGTGACCGTGCCGAAGCCGAGCAGGTCGAGGGCGTCGACCTGGGGCAGCAGGTCGTCGATCTCCAGGCCGAGGTCGTCCGCGAGGTCCGCGAGGTCGCAGGCGCCGCCCCGGCTGAGGACGAGTTCCGCGAGGCCGGAGAGGCCGTCGACGCTGGCCGGGGGCAGGGGCGTGTTCGCGGGCGTGCGCTTGTCGAGTTCGGGGGTCTCGTGGCGGCCGGGGATACGGCCCTCCTTCTGGCGGCCGGTCATCGTGCGGTACACCCGGTCGACGATGTCCTCGAACGCCGCCGAGTCCCGGTCGCGGGGCCGGTCCATGCCGACCTCGAAGACCTCGCGGATCGTGCCGTACGGCCGGGCGCCGAGGACGACGATCCGGTCCGCCATCAGCACGGCCTCCTCGATGTTGTGGGTGACGAGGACGATCGCCCGGGTCGGGAACCGCCCCGACTCCCACAGCTCCATCAGCTCGCCGCGCAGGTTCTCGGCGGTGAGGACGTCCAGCGCTGAGAACGGCTCGTCCATCATCAGGACGTCCGGCTCGACGACCAACGCCCGCGCGAATCCCACGCGTTGGCGCATCCCGCCGGACAGCTCCTTGGGGTACGCGGACTCGAAGCCGTCGAGGCCGATCAGCTCGATGGCCTGCCGGGCGGCCTCGGCGCGCTCGACCGCGCCGATCCCCTTGGCCTCCAGGCCCAGTTCGACGTTCTGCTGGACCGTGAGCCACGGCAGCAGCGCGAACGTCTGGAACACCATCGCGGTACCGGGGTTGGCCCCGGTCAGCGGCGTCCCCTTGTACGTGACGGTGCCGGAGGAGGCCGGGACGAGCCCGGCGAGGCAGCGCAGCAGCGTCGACTTGCCGGACCCCGACTTGCCGAGCAGCGCGACGACTTCACCGGAACGGACCTGGAGGTCGATGCCGGACAGGACGGGGAGTTCGCCGTCGGCGCCGGCGTAGGACTTGGTGAGACCGACGGTTTCGAGGAGGAGGTCGTTGGCCAGAGTCATGGTGGTACTCCAAAACACATGTGGGACAAGGAAGTTCAGAGGGCGCCCGGCCTCGTTCGGGCGGCGCCGGAAAGTCACAGCGAGTAGCGCTTCTCCGCCAGTCGATACAGCCGCCGCCACAGCACCCGGTTCAGCAGCACGACGTACAGGCTCATCACCGCGACCCCGGCCAGCAGGTGCGGGTTGTCGCCCTTGGCGGTGGCCCGCGCGATGTACGCGCCGAGTCCGGTCGCCGTCAGGGTCGTACCGCCGAAGGTGACGACCTCGGAGACGATGGAGGCGTTCCAGGCGCCGCCGGACGCGGTGATGCCGCCGGTGACGTACGCGGGGAAGATGCCCGGCAGGATCAGCCGCTTCCAGCGCTGCCAGCCGACGACGCCCAGGTCGTCCATGGCTTCGCGCAGGTCCGTCGGGATGGCCATGGCTCCGGCGATGGTGTTGAAGAGGATGTACCACTGCGCGCCGAGCGCCATGAGCAGCGTGCCGCCGATGTTGATGGACAGCCCGGTCTTCAGGAAGAACCAGACGGCGAGCGGGAAGAGGAAGTTGGCCGGGAAGGAGGCCAGCACCTGCACTATGGGCTGGGCGATCCGCGTCAGCCGGGGCGAGAACCCGATCTTCACGCCGACCGGCACCCAGACGACGGTGGCGAGCGCGACCAGCACGATCACGCGGACGAACGTCGCGAGGCCGAGGAGCAGCGGCTCCCCGAAGACGCCGAGGCCGGTGCGGTCGTACAGATAGCGGCCGAGGTCGGCGAGCCCCCAGAGGATCAGCCCGCCCGCGACGAGGGTGAAGACGACGTCGCCGGTGCGCTGCCTTGCGCGGTCGACGGTCAGCCGCTGGTCGTCGCGGCCGAACACCCGCCCCGCCCTGCTCAGCGCGTGCCCTACGGGGCGCAGCGCCTTGCCGAGGAGCCGGGGCCAGTGGGAGCGGCGCAGCAGGTCGAGGACGACGGACTTCTGCACCTCGCCCGCTTCGGACTGCTCGTTCTTGAAGCGTTCGGCCCAGGCCGTGAGGGGCCGCCAGAAGAGGAAGTTGACGCCGATGACCATGACGGCCATGGCGAGGATGGCCCAGCCGACCTTGCCGAGGTCGCCGTCGGCGATGGCGGCGCCCGCGTAGGAGCCGATGCCGGGCAGCGCGTACTGCTTGTTGTTGACGCTGATCGCCTCGGACGCGACGAGGAAGAACCAGCCGCCGCCGAAGCTCATCATGCCGTTCCAGACGAGGCCGATCATCCCGGAGGGGAGTTCGACCTTCCAGAACCGCATCCAGCGGGTGAACCCGAACGACCGTGACAGCTCGTCGAGTTCACGCGGGAGGGAGGTCAGGGAGGAGTAGAAGCCGAACGTCATGTTCCACGCCTGCGAGGTGAAGATCGCGAAGATCGACGCGAACTCCAGGCCGAGCATCGAGCCGGGGAACAGGGCGATGAACCCGGTCACGGCGACGGTCAGGAAGCCGAGGACGGGGACCGACTGGAGAATGTCGAGCGCCGGGATCAGGACACGTTCCAGCCTGCGGCTCTTGGCCGCCGCGTAGGCGTAGACGAACGTGAAGGCGACCGAGGCGGCCAGCGCCGCGAACATCCGCAGCAGGGAGCGGGCCGCGTCGTACGGGAGGCGCAGGGGGGCGGTGTCGACGTGCAGGTCGGTGTGGGTGTTGAAGGCGACGGTGGTGCCCTGGCCGACGCGCAGGACGGTGTAGAGCAGCACGAGGACGGCGGCGGCGACGGCCGCGTCCACCCAGGAGAAGCGGGAGAGCAGGGGTCGTTTGACAGCACGGATCAGCATCACGGAGCCTCCGCCCACACTCTGCGCACGGCGAGGCGGCCCGGCCGGTGGCGGCGCGCCGACGGCGGGGCAGGGTCACCCGGGGAGCACGGGGAGTGTGGGGAGTGAAGAAGAGAAGGGGGGTTTCAGCGAGCGCCCTGGGGGCGGCTCGGACTGGGAGGTTCTGCGCCCATGGCCGCCTCCGTTCCGCGACATGACTGCACCCGTGGCGGGTCCGACAGGGTGAGTCTGCACCTTCTTGCGTCCAGACGCAAATAAAGGCGGAGGCTCTTGCCCGCCTCTCACCTGCGCAGACGAAACCCGCGCACACGCGAACGGGCCCGGTGTCTCCCCAGACACCGGGCCTGTCACCCGCGCCCCTCCGCTCAGGGCGCGGTCACCACATGCCGCTCACATGTGGACCGTGGGAGCCGCGTTCTCGTCGGCCTTCGGAACGCCGCTGCGGTAGAGCAGCAGGGTGAGGACGGCGCCGACCGCGAAGAACCCGGCCGACCACCAGTACGCGGTGGAGTACGACTCCAGCGCGGCGTGCGCCTGGACGAGCTTGTCGGCCGCGTTCCTGCCGTCCAGGTAGGTGGTCGCGGCGCTCGCGGCGAGCGTGTTGAGCAGGGCGGTGCCGATGGAGCCGCCGATCTGCTGCATCGTGTTGACGGCGGCCGAGGCGACCCCGGCGTCGTGCGCGGCGACGCCGCTGGTGGCCAGGGACATCGCGGGCGCCATGACCAGGCCGATGCCGAGGCCGGTGAGGACCAGCGGCGGCATGACGTGGGTGGCGTACGTGCTGTCGAGGTCCAGGCCCGTCATCCAGACCAGGCCGAGCGCGCCGAGGCCCATGCCGAGCGGGACGATCACCTTCGGGCCGATCCGCGGGACGAGGAAGCTGGTCGCGACGGTGGCCGCGACCATCAGCGCGCCGACCATCGGCAGGAACGCGAGCCCGGTCTTGACGGCGGAGAAGCCGAGGCTGAGCTGGAGGTAGTAGGTCAGGAAGAGGAAGACGCCGAACATCCCGGCGCTGGAGATCAGCATCACGGCGAAGGAGGCGCCGCGGTCGCGGTCGAGCAGGACGCGCAGCGGGAGCAGCGGGTGGGACGCCCTGGTCTGCCACCAGGTGAACGCGGCGAGCAGGACGGCGCCGATGGTCAAGAAGCCCCAGGAGCGCGGGGAGGACCAGTCGTGGGACTCGGCCATCGAGAAGCCGTAGACGACGGAGAAGAGACCCGTGGTGACGAGGATCGTGCCGGGGATGTCGAGTTTCGCGCCGGGTTCGCGGGCCGTGCGCTTGAGCAGGATCCAGCCGCCGACCAGGGGGATCACGGCGAGGGCGAGGTTGACGTAGAGGGTCCAGCGCCAGTCGAGGTACTCGGTGAGGACCCCGCCGAGCAGCAGGCCGACGGCCGCGCCGGAGCCGGCGATGGCGCCGTAGATACCGAAGGCGCGGGCGCGCTCCTTGGCGTCGGTGAACGTCGTGGTCAGCAGGGAGAGCGCGGCCGGTGCGAGGAGCGCGCCGAACAGGCCCTGGAGGGTGCGGCCGACGACGAGGACCTCGAAGTTCGTGGCGGCGCCGGCCAGCGCGGAGGCCGCCGCGAAGCCGCCGACGCCGATCAGGAAGGCGACCTTGCGGCCGAAGAGGTCCGCGATCCGGCCGCCGAGGAGCAGGAGGCTGCCGAAGGCGAGGGAGTAGGCGGTGACGATCCAGGTCCGGTCGCCGTCGGAGAACCCGAGGTCGGCCTGGGCGGACGGCATCGCGATGTTCACGATCGTCGCGTCCAGGGTGACCATCAGCTGGGCTATGCCGATCATCGCGAGGACCCACCAGCGGTGACGGGACGCGGGTTCCTCGGCTGTCTTCGTGAGTGACGTCGTGTCCGGCGTCTGAGTGGTCTGTGACATCAGGGGCCTGCTCCGATGAGATGATCGGGCGTCTCGCGAACGAAACGGTTTCGTACTTCAGGAACGCTACACACCTCACTAGCGAAACTCAACCGTTTCGATAAAGAGACCGGCGTCACATACCGGCCGGTTTCCCAAAGGCCCTCCCCGTACCGGCGGTTCACCCCGTACGCTGATCACCGCAGCCGGTTCGCCCCGTCAGCCAGACGGGCCGCGTCGCAAGAGGGAACCCGGTGGGAATCCGGGACTGCCCCGCAGCGGTGAGCGGGAACGACCGCCGTCATACGCACTGGGCCCATGGGGCCTGGGAAGCGACGGCCAGTAGGTGCCTCGTCCTCGGAGGAGGCGTGCCCGCGAGTCCGAAGACCTGCCGACTGCCCGTGCGCGATGTGTTCGCGCACGGAGTTCCGGTGACCTCGCGGGTGGGTCGGCGCACAGGCGGCTTCGTGCCGTCCGCTCCTTCACGCCCTCGTCCCGTCGCCGGGACCTCAGGGAATCGTCTCGTGAAGGAGATCTCCGTGACCACGAAGTCCGCAGCCGCGGCAACCCTGTACGGCTACCCCCGGCAGGGCGAGCACCGGGAACTGAAGAAGGCCGTCGAGGGCTACTGGAAGGGCCGCGTCACCGCAGGCGAACTCCGCTCGACCGCCGCCGACCTGCGCGCCGCGACCTGGCGCCGCCTCTCCGACGCCGGCCTCGACGAGGTGCCCACCGGCGACTTCTCGCTGTACGACCACGTCCTCGACACCAGCGTCATGGTCGGCGCGATTCCCGTACGCCACGCGGGAATCGCCGACCCGTTGGACCGCTACTTCGCCATGGCGCGCGGCACGCAGGACGCGCCGCCACTGGAGATGACCAAGTGGTTCGACACCAACTACCACTACCTGGTGCCCGAGTTGGGCCCGGACACGGTCTTCCGCGCCGAACCCGCCCAGCAGCTCGCCGAGTTGAGGGAGGCCCTCGCCCTCGGCCTGACGGCGCGCCCGGTCCTCGTCGGCCCGGTCACCTACCTGCTGCTGGCCAAGCCCGCCCCCGGCGTCGACCCCGCCTTCGAGCCGCTCACCCTCCTCGACCGGCTCCTGCCGGTGTACGCCGAGATCCTCGCCGAGCTGCGCGCGGCCGGTGCCCGGTGGGTGCAGCTCGACGAGCCCGCCCTCGTCCAGGACCGCACCCCGGCCGAGCTGAACGCCGCCGCGCGCGCGTACCGGGACCTCGGCACGCTCGGGGACCGTCCCGAGCTGCTGGTCGCGACCTACTTCGACCGGCCCGGCGAGGCCCTGCCGGTGCTGGCCAAGGCGCCCGTCGAGGGGCTCGCCCTCGACTTCACGCGGCCCGGCACGCTGGAGGACCTCGCGTCCGTCGGCGGGCTGCCCGGCAAGCGGCTCGTCGCGGGGGTGGTCGACGGCCGCAACGTCTGGGTGAACGACCTCGCGAAGTCGCTGACCCTGCTGGGCACCCTCCTCGGGCTCGCCGGCCGCGTCGACGTCGCCGCCTCCTGCTCCCTCCTGCACGTCCCCCTCGACACCGGCCTCGAACGCGACACCGACCCGCAGATCCTGCGCTGGCTGGCCTTCGCCCGGCAGAAGACCGCCGAGGTCGTCACCCTGGCGCGCGGACTGACCAGCGGAACCGGCGCCATCGCCGCCGAACTCGCCGCCAACCACGCGGATTTGACGTCCCGGGCAGGGTCACCGATCACGCGCGACCCGGATGTGCGGGCCCGTGCGGCGGCGGTCACTGCGGCCGACACCCGCCGCGAACAGCCGTACGCCGAGCGGGCCTTGGCGCAGCGCGCGCATCTCGGGCTGCCCACGCTGCCGACGACCACGATCGGCTCGTTCCCGCAGACCGGTGAACTCCGGGCCGCCCGCGCGGACTTGCGGGCGGGGCGGATCGGCCTCGACGGCTACGAGGACCGCATCCGCGCCGAGATCCGGGAGGTGATCGCCTTCCAGGAGAAGGCCGGCATCGACGTGCTGGTCCACGGCGAACCCGAACGGAACGACATGGTCCAGTACTTCGCCGAACAGCTCACGGGCTACCTCGCCACCCAGCACGGCTGGGTCCAGTCCTACGGCACCCGGTACGTCCGTCCCCCGATCCTCGCCGGGGACATCTCCCGCCCCGACCCGATGACGGTCCGCTGGACGTCGTACGCCCAGTCCCTCACCTCCCGCCCGGTCAAGGGCATGTTGACGGGGCCGGTGACGATGCTGGCGTGGTCGTTCGTACGGGACGACCAGCCGCTCGGCGAGACGGCCCGCCAGGTGGCGCTCGCCCTGCGCGACGAGGTGAACGACCTTGAGGCGGCGGGGAGTCCGGTGATCCAGGTGGACGAACCGGCGCTGCGGGAAACGCTGCCGCTGCGCGGGGCGGACCACGCGGCGTACCTGGAGTGGGCGACGGAGGCGTTCCGCCTGGCGACGTCCGGCGTCCAGGCGCGCACCCAGATCCACACGCACATGTGCTATGCGGAGTTCGGGGACGTCGTGGAGGCGATCGACGCGCTGGACGCGGACGTGATCAGCCTGGAGGCGGCCCGCTCGCACATGCAGGTGGCGCGGGAACTGGCGGCGCACGGCTATCCGAGGGAGGCGGGCCCGGGGGTGTACGACATCCACTCGCCGCGCGTGCCGAGCGCGGAGGAGGCTTCGGCGTTGCTCCGGGCGGGACTTGAGGCGATCCCGGCGGACCGCCTGTGGGTGAACCCGGACTGCGGGCTGAAGACGAGGGGCTGGCCGGAGACGCGGGAGTCGCTGGAGAACCTGGTGACGGCGGCGAGGAGGGTGCGGGCGGAACTGTCCTGAGCCGGGAGGTGAAGCCCTCGGGGATCCCCGGGGGCTTCGCCCGTTCACCGAAACATCTCCTTCATACAGGAAGTATTTAGGGGTAACACCCTCTGCCTACCGTCTCCGTGCTCCCGCAAGCCGTCTCGCGGGACAACAGTCCCCTCCCCGCCGCAAGGAGATGTAGTGAGCGTCGAGCCGCAGACAGACATACGCACAGCCCCAGCCCCGACCACCGACCAGGCCACCAAGGAGACCCTGGAGGACTACACCCTCCGCTTCGCGCCCCGCAGCTACCGCCGCTGGACCCCGATGGTCGTGGCGACGACCGCGCTGGGCGGCATCGCCTACATGGCGGACTTCTCGATCGGCGCGGGCATCGGCCTGGCGCACGGCACCGGCAACGCGCTCGTGGCGATCGCCGTGGCGGCCGTGGTCATCTTCGTGACGGGGTTCCCGCTGGCGTACTACGGCGCGCGGTACAACATCGACCTGGACCTGATCACGCGGGGCTCGGGGTTCGGGTACTACGGCTCGGTGCTGACCAGCGTCATCTTCGCGAGCTTCACGTTCATCTTCTTCGCGCTCGAAGGGTCGATCATGGCCCAGGGGCTGAAGCTGGGCCTCGGACTCCCCCTGTGGCTCGGCTACCTGGTCTCCACGCTGATGGTCATCCCGCTGGTGATCTACGGCATGAAGGCGCTGAGCAAGCTCCAGGTGTGGACGACGCCGATCTGGCTGCTGCTGATGGTGGGGCCGCTGGTGTACCTGGTCGCGACCGACCCCGGCACGGTCGACAAGTTCCTGAACTACGCGGGTACGGACGGCGAGGGCGGCATCAACACGGCGTCCGTGCTCCTCGGGGCCGGCGTGTGTCTCTCGCTCATCGCGCAGATCGGTGAGCAGATCGACTACCTGCGGTTCATGCCGCCCAAGACCGAGGCGAACAAGCGGAGCTGGTGGACGGCCGTGATCATGGCCGGTCCCGGGTGGGTGGTCCTCGGTGCGCTGAAGCAGGCGATCGGCGTGTTCCTCGCGGTGTACATCATCGCGAAGGTCGGGGCGGACGCGGCGCCCGAGCCGATCCAGCAGTTCCGGGGCGCGTTCGACGCGATGATGCCGTCCTGGCTGGTCGTTCCGCTGGCCGTCGTCCTCGTCGTGATCAGCCAGATCAAGATCAATGTGACGAACGCGTACTCCGGTTCGCTGGCCTGGACGAACTCGTTCACGCGGGTGACCAAGCGGTATCCCGGGCGCATGGTGTTCGTCCTGGTCAACCTCTCGTTCGCGCTGATCCTGATGGAGGCCGACATGTTCAGCTTCCTCAACAGCATCCTCGGCTTCTACTCCAACTGCGCGATCGCGTGGGTCGTGACGGTCGCGACGGACATCGGCGTCAACAAGTACGTCCTCAAACTCTCCCCGCTCCAGCCGGAGTTCCGCCGGGGCATGCTGTACGCGGTGAACCCGGTGGGCGTCGTCGCCTTCGTGGCGGCCTCGGGCCTGTCGATCGCCCTGTACTTCCACGCCCTCGGCGACACGCTCCAGCCGTACTCGCCGGTCGCGGCGGCGGTCCTGGCCTTCGTCCTCACCCCCCTGATGGCTATCGCCACGAAGGGCAAGTACTACCTCCGCCGCACGGACGACGGCATAGCCGAACCCCTCCTCGACCCGGACGGCAACCCCAGCGCCACCACCTACGACTGCCACGTCTGCCACCAGCCCTACGAGCGCCCCGACCTCACCGCCTGCGCGACCCACGACGCGGTGGTCTGCTCGCTGTGCCTGAGCACGGACACGGTGGGCGACCACGTCCTGCCCGCGACGGCGTAACGCCCCGCGCCCACGAGACGGGGACGACGGCCTCAGGACCGAGGGAGTCGTCCCCGTTCCCGTGCCCCCGCCGTGGCGGAGTGACGGGTTCCGGTCGGTCTTTCCTGTGGGGTGGGGGGTAAGTAATGTGACGACATGGTCACATTAGGTGAGAGTTTCGGGGCGGGGTTCTGGGCCGATCCGCACGGTACGTACGCGGTGCTGCGGCGGGAGGAGCCGGTGCGTGCCGTCGTCACCCCGGACGGGCTGCGGGTGTGGGTCGTGAGCCGGTACGGCGATGTGCGGGAGGTGCTGAGCGACCCCCGGTTCGGGAAGGACGCGGAGGCCGTCGGGGAGCTGTTCCGGCGCAACACCGTGGCGGGCCGGGCGCCCCGGACGGTGGGCCGGAAGACCGCCGGGCACATGCTGAACAGCGATCCGCCCGCCCACACCCGGCTGCGGGCCCTCGTGTCGAAGGCGTTCACCCCCGGCCGTATCACCGCCCTCCTCCCCCGCACCGAGGCCCTCTCCGCCGCCCTCCTGGACGCCCTCGCGGACCGCCCCGGCATCGACCTGATCGGCGACTACGCGTTCCCCCTCTCCATCACGGTGATGTGCGAACTCCTGGGCCTCCCGGAGGGCGAACGGGACGCGTTCGGCGGCTGGACCCGGGACTACAACGCGACCGGCGCGCCGGAGACGGTGAGCGCGGCGGCGGCGAACATCACGGCGTACCTCACCGACCTGATCTCCGCGAAGCGGCAGACGCTCGGCGACGACCTCCTCTCCGCGCTGATCGACGACGACCGCCTCTCCGGCGAGGAGCTCGTCGCGATGGTGTTCCTCCTGCTCAGCGCGGGCCACGAGACGACGGTCAACCTCGTGGCGAACGGCATGCGCGCCCTGCTCACGCACCCGGCCCAGCTCAGGCGCCTGCGCGCGGACCCGGCGCTGATCCCGACGGCCGTCGAGGAGTTCCTCCGGTACGACGGCCCGGTGAACCTCTCGACGTACCGGTACGCGAAGGAACCGGTCACCGTCTCCGGCGTCGAGATCCCCGCCGGCGAACTGGTCCTGGCTGCCGTCACCTCGGCGAACCGCGACGCCGACCGCTTCGGCACCCCCGACGACCTGGACGTCGCCCGCACCCCCAACCGCCACGTCTCCTTCGGCGTCGGCATCCACTACTGCCTGGGCGCCCCGCTGGCCCGCCAGGAGGCCCGCGTGGCCTTCCGCGACCTCCTGGACCGCTACGCCGTGCTCGAACTGGCCGTGGAACCGGGCGAGTTGACGTACCGCCAGAGCCTGCTGATGCGCGGCCCGGAGTCACTGCCGCTGCGCGTGAGCCGATGAATCCCCCCGAGCCACTCGACAACTCACGGAGTCACCCATGACCAGTCGGACAGGGACCACCCGCCGCGAGGCCCTCGCAGGAGCCGCCGCCCTGGGCGTGACCTCCCTCGCCTCCGCGCCTCAGGCCCAGGCCGCCACCCTCGACTTACGCCCCGGCCGCCCCCTCATCATCCGCCGCGCCACCGTCGTCACGATGGACCGGGGCACCCTCGCGGACACGGACGTCCTCATAGAGGGCAACCGCATCGCCGCGATCGGCAAGAACCTCTCCGCCCCCGCCACGGTGATCGACGCGAACGGCGGCCTCCTCATTCCCGGCTTCGTCGACACGCACCGCCACATGTGGCAGACCACGCTGCGGGGCGTGGGCGCGGACTGGACGCTGGGCGACTACTTCGCGTGGATGGTCACGAAGTGGGGCCCCCTCTTCCGCCCGGAGGACGTCTACGCGGCGAACCACCTCGGCATGGTCGAGGCCGTGAACGACGGCGTCACCACGGTCACCGACTGGTCGCACAACTCCCGCACCCCGGAGCACGCGGAGGCGGCCGTGGACGCGCTGTTCTCGGTCCCGGGCCGGGCCAGGTACGCGTACGGCAACTCCTTCGCGCCCGACCTGAACTGGGTGACGGACGGCCGCGTGGACCGGCTGATCCGCGACCGCTTCACCGGGAGCCCGGACCAACTGGTCACCCTCCAGCTCGCGTTGGACGTGTCCGACACCGAGGACGCGAGGCGGGCGCTGCGCTTCGCGCGGGAGCGGAACCTCCCGGTGACCACGCACGCGGGCGTGTTCGGCTTCTCCGGCGACGAACAGATCCGGTTCCTGGCCGAGTTCGGCGCGCTGTCGCCGTCGTACACCCTGGTCCACGCAGGTTCGCTGGGCGACGACGCGTACCGGAGGATCGCCGCGAGCGGCGCGTACCTGTCGGTGGCGGCGGAGAGCGAGTCGAGCGCGGGGCAGGGCTACCCGCCCACCGGGAAGGCGCGGGAGTTCGGCATCCCGGTGTCGCTGTCGATGGACACGGTCGCGTGGTGGAGCGGCGACATGTTCTCGGCGATGCGCTCGACGCTCAGCGCGGACCGGGCGCTGGCGCATCTGCGGGCGCACGAGGCGGGCAGGACGGTCGCGGACAACGCGCTGCGCGCCTCGGACGTGCTGGAGTACGCGACGCTGGGCGGCGCGCGGGCGCTCGGCCTCGACTCGCTGATCGGCTCGGTCACCGTGGGCAAGCGCGCCGACCTGGTGCTGCTGCGCACCGACACGGTCGCGATGACACCGGTGCACAACCCGGCGGGGCACCTGGTGTTCCAGGCAGGCCGGGGGGATGTGGACACGGTCCTGGTGGACGGGCGGGTGCTCAAGCACCGGGGCGAGCTGGTCGGCGTGGATCTGAAGCGGGCGCGGCGGCTGGCGGCGGAGTCGTTCGGGTATCTGCGGTCGCGGATTCCGGACGCGGAATGGGAAGCCGCGATGAAGATCACGTGAACGAATCGTGAGCCATGATGAGCGCTCGACGAGCCGCTGCGCATAACTTGCTGTCGAGTCCGTCAGGTTGTTGCGAAAAGTTCGCGTCAAGAACGACCGCTCTTCGGGGCCGTGCCGCTCTCCGGAACCGACCCCGAACAGCGGGAATGCTGGATTCCGCTACCCAATCCCTCACCCCGGGTGAAATCCGTCACACTTGACCCACGGTCACTCTGCGAACAACCTCGGTGTCGCACCGCGTACCGATATGCGTTTACGGGGGTTCCATGAACGACCGCCGCATGCCTGACAACCGTCTCAGCGGCCGGATATCAGCAGCACCCAGCGATTTGCTCCACCGGGAAATCCTCGAACCGCAGTTCCGGTACGAGGCAGCACATCTGCTGCCCTGGTACGTGGCCATCGAGAAAGTGCTGGCCCTCGAATACAGCCGGATGAATCTGATCGAAAAGGACGACGCCCGGCGTATCGGTTCCCTCCTGGACGGAATCACCGCGGAAGGGCTCCGGGCGGACCCCGAGGCGAATTACTCGGACATCGCCTTCGCCGTCGAGCGCCACGTCGAGCAGCGCCTCGACCCGGCCGTGCCCCGCTGGCACGTCGACCGCAGCCGCAACGACCTCCAGGCCTGCGCCCAGCTCCTGTTCGGCCGGAGTCAGGTGCTGCGGGCCGCCGGGGCGCTCACCGCGTTCGGCCGGGCGGCGCACCGGCTCGCGGCGGCCCACACCGACACCCCGATGCCCGGGTACACGCACCTCCAGTCCGCCCAGATCATCACGCCGGGGTTCTATCTGGCAGCCGTGACGGACCGGGTGATCCACGCGCTGGAACGATTCCTCACGACGTACCGGGGGATCGACCTGTGCCCGCTGGGCGCCGGGGCGATGGCGGGCCAGGAGATCCCCTGGGACCGCGCGGAGATGGCGCGGCTGCTCGGCTTCCGCGCGGCGAACCCGCATGCCCTGGCGTCGGTCGCGTCGCGGGACTGGGTCGTCGAGGTCACCGCCGAACTGTCGCTGGCCGCCACCTGGCTGGGCCGGTTCTGCACCGACCTGATGGCCTGGGGCAGCTCCGAGTACGGCCTGATCGAGCTGCCCGACGAGCTGTCCGGGATCTCCTCGGCGATGCCGCAGAAGAAGAACTACCCGGTGCTGGAGCGCATCCGGGGCAGGACGGCCCACCTGGTGTCGCTGCACCTGGACACCGTGCTCGGGCAGCGCAACACCGCGTACTCGAACAGCGTCGAGGTGTCGAAGGAGGCCGGCGCGCACGTCCTGGGCGCGTTCGACACGCTGTGCTCCACCCTCGGACTGTTCACCACGGTCCTGGACCACCTGCGGTTCCGCGAGGAGCGGGCGCTGGCCCTGTGCGAGCGGGAGTACCTGGGCGGCTTCTCGCTGGCCAACCTGCTCACCCTCGACGAGGGCGTGCCGTGGCGCCGGGCGCAGGTCGTCGCGGGCCAGTTCATCACGGCCTGCGTCGAGCGGGGCCTGCCTCCCGCGCAGGCCGACCCCGAGCTGCTGCGGGCCGTCGCCGTGCGCAACGGCTTCGAGCTGAGCCGGCCCGAGCACCTGGTCGCCGAGTCCTTCGACGTCCGCCGGGGGCTGCTGCGCAAGAGCTCGCCGGGGTCCGCGCACCCGGACGCCGTGCGCGCGCTCCTGGCCGAGCAGGCGGGGCGGCTCGACGAGCTGGACGGGGAGTGGGCCGCGTGCGCCGGCACGGTCGACGCGGCGCTGGCCCGCACCGATGGCCTGCTGGGCATCGATGACGCGCAGGGCGGCGCCCGGTGACCGCCGACGAGACGACCCTGGAGTACGCGACCGCCACCGGCACGGGCCACGCCCACGGCACGTTCGGCGAGCTGCTCCAAGGGGTCCTCGACGAGAACGGCCTCGACTTCCTCGTCACCTTCCCCGTCTCCCTCACCTCCCGCGCCGACTTCCAGCTGGTCGGCGGCGCGCGGGAGGTCACGGTCAGGCCCGCGCACAAGCACAAGGCGCGCCGGCTCGCCCAGCGCGTCCTGCGCGACCACGGCGTCGAGGGCGGCGGACTGCTGACGCTGATCAGCTCGATCCCGGAGGGCAAGGGGCTGGCCAGCTCGTCCGCCGACCTGGTGGCGACCGCGCACGCGGTGGGGGACGCGCTCGGCGTCCGGTTCACGGAGAGCGAGATCGAGGCGCTGCTGCGGGACGTCGAGCCCTCGGACGGCGTCATGTACCAGGGCGTCGTGGCCTTCTACCACCGGCAGGTCCGGCTGAAGGAGCGGCTCGGTTTCCTGCCGCCGCTGACGATCGTCGCGCACGACATCGGCGGAACGGTCGACACGGTCCTCTTCAACCGCTCCCCCAAGCCTTTCGACGCGGCCGACCGCAGGGAATACAGCGCGCTTCTGGACGAATTGCGCGAGGCCCTGCGCCACGGCGACCTGGAAACGGTCGGCCGGGTTTCCACCCGCAGTGCCCTGAAGAACACGAAGCTCGCCGCCCGGGACTGTTTCGACGACCTCCTGCGCATTTGCCACGAGGTCGAAGGGCTCGGTCTCGTGCTGGCCCACAGCGGGACGAATCTCGGCATTCTGCTGCGCGACGACGTCCCGGATCACGCGGACCGGCTGGCCCATGCCAGAAAGTCCTGCGAGGCGCTTCCCGGCTCCGTCTCGCTCTACCGGTCGATGGGACCGGACAGTTACCGCACCGCCGGCGCATAAAGGCGAACGAACCGGCCGGACATACCGAACGCGATATTGCTCGGGGGATTTTTCCTGTGAAGTTCGACAGCATGGTCGACGCCGTCGGCCGTACTCCTCTGGTGCGCCTGCGCGGCGCGGCGCCCGGAGTCGAGGTCTACGCGAAGCTGGAGCTCCAGAACCTGTTCGCGATGAAGGACCGGGTCGCCAGGAGCATGCTCCTGGAGGCCCGCAGGACCGGGGTGCTGCGCGAGGGCGCGCCGATCGTGGAGAGCTCATCCGGCACGATGGCGCTCGGCGTGGCGCTGGTGGGGACGGCGCTGGGGCACCCGGTGCACATCGTCACCGACCCCCGGATCGACGCCATCACGCTGGCGAAGCTGCGGGCGCTCGGCTGCGAGGTGCACGTCGTGCGGGCCATGACCAGCCACGGCTGGCAGAGCGCCCGGCTGGAGGAGCTGGAGCGGCTGATGGCCGGCCTGCCCGGCGCGTTCTGGCCCCAGCAGTACAGCAACCCCGACAACCCCGGCGCCTACCGGCTGCTCGCCGAGGAGATCGAGGAGGACCTCGGCACGGTGGACGTGCTGGTCGGCTCGGTCGGCAGCGGCGGTTCGCTGTGCGGGACGGCCCGTGCGCTGCGGCGTACCTGCCCGGAGCTGCGGGTGGTGGGCGTCGACTCCGTCGGCAGCGTCCTGTTCGGACAGCCGGACGTGCCGGGCCGCCTCCAGAGCGGGCTCGGCAACAGCCTCCTGCCGAAGAACCTGGACCGCAGGGTCGTCGACGAGGTGCACTGGCTCAACGACCGGGAGGCGTTCGAGTCGGCCCGCGCCCTCGCCCGCGAGCAGCAGGTCTTCGCCGGCAACACCTCCGGCTCGGTGTACCGGGTCCTCATGCACGTGGCGTCGCAGGCCGCGCCGGGCACCCGGATCGTGGGCATCCTGCCCGACCGGGGCGACCGGTACGTCGACACCGTCTACGACGACGCGTTCTGGGCCCGCGAGGAGCTGGCCTCGCTGGAGGCGCGCGAGGCCCCGGACGCCGTGCCGCTCGACCGTGTCGTGCGCGCCTGGTCGGTCGCCGCGCTGCGGGAGCACCCCGAACCGCCGGGCGGGCACCTGCTGTTCGTGGAGTCCAACACCACCGGCACGGGCATGCTGGCGCTGTCCGTCGCCCGGCGGCTGGGCTTCGAACCGGTGCTGCTGACCAGCTCCCCGGCCCGGTACGCGGGCCTGGAGGAGGCGGGGTGCCGGGTGATCGTCTGCGACACCAACTCACAGGCGGAGCTGCGCCGCACGATCCAGGACGCGTTCCGGCGCGACGAGCTGGCCGGGGTGACGACCACCAGCGACTTCTACGTGCCCGCCGTCGCCGAGCTGACGACCTGGCTGGGGATGCCCGGGAACCGGGCGGACGCGGTCGCCGTGTGCCGGGACAAGGCGCTGCTGCGGGAGCGGCTGCGCGAACACGGCGTGCCGCAGCCGGGGTCCGTCGCCGTCCGCGACGTCGCCGAGGTGCCCGCCGCGCTGGCGTCGGTGGGGCTGCCGTGCGTCGTCAAGCCCGCCGACGACTCCGGGTCCAACAACGTGCTGCTGTGCCACAGCGAGGAGGAGGTCCTCGCGCAGGCCCGCACGATCCTCGGCATCCGCTTCAACATGCGGGACATGCCGACGGCCGGGACCGTCCTGATCGAGGAGTACGTCGACGCGCCCGAGTACAGCGTGGAGATGTTCACCTGGGACGGGGAGACCCGCTGCGTCGGGATCACCGAGAAGAGCGTCACCGGGCTGCCGCACTTCGTGGAGTACCGGCACGTGTTCCCCGCCCCGCTCCCCGCCGCCCGCGCCGCCGCCGTCGAGGACGCCGTGCGCCGGGCCGTGACGGCGGCCGGGATCACCCTCGGCGCCACCCACACCGAGGTGCGGGTCACCGACGACGGGCCGGTGGTCATCGAGATCAACCCGCGGCTCGCCGGGGGCATGATCCCCGAGCTGATCCAGCTCGCCACCGGCGTCCAACTCCTCGACCAGCAGATACGGGTGGCGGCCGGCCTGCCGCCTGAGCCGCTGCGCGAGCCGGTCCGGCACGCGGGCATCCACTTCCTGCTGGCCGACCGGGCCGGGACGCTCGCCGAGCTGGCCGGCACCGGCCGGGCGCGCGAGACCGACGGCGTCGACCGGGTGACCGTCACCGCACGGCCCGGCGCCGAGGTCCGCCCGCCCCGCAACGCCTACGACCGCCTGGGCCACGTCATCGCCCACGGCGACACCCATGAACAGGTCACCAAGATCCTGGCCGAGGCAGTCGGCCGCACGGCCGTCGTCCTGGCGGACGACGAAGCGACAGAGGGGCACGCACAGTGATCGAGCTGCGCAGCGACACATTCACCCTGCCGACCCCGGAGATGCTCCGGGCGATGGGCGAGGCACCCCTCGGGGACGACGTCTACGGCGAGGACCCCACCACCAACCGCCTGGAGGAACTCGCCGCCGCCACCCTCGGCAAGGAGGCGGCCTGCTTCCTGCCGAGCGGCACCATGGCCAACCTCGCCTCGATCATGGCGCACGCCCCGCGCGGCACGAAGGTGCTGGTCGGCGACGAGAGCGACATCTACATCTACGAGGCCGGCGGCGCCTCCGTGGCCGGCGGCATCGTCTACGAGCCCGTCCCCACCCAGCCGGACGGCCGCCTGCTGCTCACCGACCTCGCGAAGGGGTTCCCCGACGACCCCGACGACCCGCAGTTCGCGCTGCCCGCGCTGATCTGCCTGGAGAACACCCACAACCGCTCCGGCGGCAGCGTCCTGCCCCTCGGCTACCTCGCCGAGGTACGCGGCTTCGCCGACGAGCGCGGTGTGCCGGTGCACATGGACGGCGCGCGCCTGTTCAACGCGGCCGTCGGCGCGGGCGTACCCGTCGCGGACATCGCCCGGTACGCCGACTCCGTCCAGTTCTGCCTCTCCAAGGGGCTGTCCGCGCCCATCGGTTCGATGGCCGCCGGTACGGCGGACTTCGTCGGGCGGGTGCGGCGGATCAGGAAGCTGCTCGGCGGCGGGATGCGGCAGACCGGGGTGATCGCGGCGGCCGGCATCCTCGCCATCGAGGACGCCGGGCGGCTGGCCGAGGACCACCGCAACGCGGAGCGGCTCGCCGCGGGGCTCGCCGGGATCGAGGGCATCGACGTCCTGCCCGCCACGACGCGCACCAACATCGTCATGTTCCGGGTCACCGATCCCCGGTTCACCTGGCAGACGTTCGCGCGGGCGGCGGCCGGACACGGGCTGGCCATCGCGGAACTGGGACACGGACGGCTGCGGGCCGTCACACATCGCGGGGTGAGCGAGCAGGACATCGACGAGGCGATCGAGGTCGTCACCCGCGTCCTGGCCGGCGTTCCGGTGGAAGCGGGTGCCGGTCACCGTGGCTGAACAGTCCCCCACACACTTCTCCACCCTCCCCGCCGCTCTCTCCCACTGGGCCGCCGTACGCCCCGACGACACCGCGTACGTCTTCGCCTCCCCCCACGGCGACGCCGAGGTCTCCTACCGGGAGCTGGAGCGCTCCGCGCTGTCGGTCGCCGCGTTCCTGCGGACGACCGCGCGCCCCGGTGACCGCGTCCTGCTCCTGCTGCCCCCCGGCCTCGACTACCTGACCGCGTTCCTCGGCTGCCTGTACGCCGGAACGGTCGCCGTGCCGCTGTACCCGCCGCGCCCCGGCGCGAAGCTCGACCGGATCGAGGCGGTCGTCCGGGACTGCCGCCCCACCCACGCGCTCACCGTCGACCTGCTCCTCGACCACCTCAGGACCGCCGCCGACGGGCTGCGCCTGCACAGCGTCGAGGAGATCAGGGCGGCCGGGCACTCCGCGTCGCTCCCACTGCCGCGCGCCGCCGACCTCGCCTTCCTCCAGTACACCTCCGGCTCGACCGGCACCCCCAAGGGCGTCATGGTCGGGCACGGCAACCTCGCCGAGAACGACCGGGCCATCGCGGCCGGGTTCGGGGTCCGCCCGGACGACGTCATCCTCAGCTGGCTGCCGCTCTACCACGACATGGGGCTCATCGGTACGGCGCTGCTGCCGCTGTACCTGGGCGTGCGCGCGGTCCTGCTCGACACGTTCGCGTTCATCCACGACCCGCTGAGCTGGCCCGAGGCGATCTCCCGGTACGGGGCGACCTGCTCCGGCGGGCCCAACTTCGCCTACCAGCTGCTCGCGGACCGCTACGACGCCGAGCGCCTGGCGGGCCTCGACCTCTCCTCCTGGCGCATCGCCTTCAACGGGGCCGAGCCGATCATCCCGGCGACCCTGGAGGCTTTCGCCGGCCTGTACGGCCGGCACGGCTTCGACCGGGGCGCCCTGTACCCGTGCTACGGGCTGGCGGAGGCCACGCTGTTCGTGTCCGGCGCGGAGCCCATGGCCGGGTACGAGGCGCTGTCGCTGGACCGGCGCGCCGTGGAGGGCGGCCGGCTGGAGGAGGCGGCCCCGGACGACTCCGACCGTCTGGACGTCGTCTCCTGCGGGCGGGCCGCCGTCGACACGCAGATCGTGATCCGCTCGACGGACGGGCGCGCCCTGCCGGACGGGGAGATCGGCGAGATCTGCGTACGCGGGCCGGGCGTCGCGGGCGGCTACTGGGAACGCCCCGAGGCGTCCGAGGAGACCTTCCGCGCACGCGTCGAGGGCCGGGACGGAACCTTCCTGCGGACCGGTGACCTGGGCGCGCTGCGCGACGGTCAGCTCTATCCGGTCGGCCGCGGCAAGGACCTGATCATCGTCGCCGGGCGCAACTTCTACCCGTACGACGTGGAGAACCTCGCGTCCGCCGCCTCCGACGACCTGCGCCGGGGCTGCGCCGCCGCGTTCCAGCCGGAACTGGCCGAGCCACGCGTGGTCCTCGTCGCGGAGGCCGCGCGGGACGCGGTGGCACGGCTGCGGTCGGACGCCGGGGCGGTGGCGGCGCTGGGCGCGGCGGTACGGCGCCGGGTGGGGGCCGAGTGCGGTCTCGACCTGGCCGACGTGGTGCTCGTGTACCCCGGGTCGATCCCCAAGACGTCCAGCGGGAAGATCCGGCGGGCCGAGACGCGGAAGCGGTTCCTGGAGGGCGGGTTGAGGCTGCTCGGCACGTTCCGTGCGGAGTCCACCTCAGCTCCGGCCCCGGGCACCGGCCCCGAGCCCCTCCGCGCCCTGCTGGCCCGCCTCGTCGCCGCCCACGCGGGCGCCGAGCCCGGCGCCGAGGACTTCGCGCTGCCGCTGGCGGCCCTGGGTCTTGACTCGCTGAAGCTGGTCGCCCTGCGCGGGGGCATCGAGCGGCAGTCCGGGCGGCGCCTGGACACGGAGTTGTTCTACGGCGACCGCTCGCTGGACGACATCGCCGAGGCGCTCGCCAGTGCGCCGGAACCGGACGCCGGCCCCTCCGGCGAAGGCACCCCCGCAGCCGGCCTCGGCGTCCACCCCGCCACCGAGGGGCAGGTCCAGTTCCAGTTCCGTCACGAGCTGCTCCCCGAGGACACCGCGCACAACCTCCCCGTCGCCCTGCGCATCGGCCGCCGCCTCGACCCGGCCCGTATCCGCGCCGCGCTCGCGGCCGTGATCGCCCGGCACGCGGCGCTGCGGACGACGCTGGGCGAGCCGGGCAGCGCGACCCAGATCGTGCACGAACCGGGCGCCCTGCCGCTGGACTTCACGCACGAGGAGGCCGACGGCACCTTCCCGGACGGCGCTTCCCACGACGGCGCCCGCCTCGACGGCATCGCCCACCGCCGCTTCGACCTCACCCGGGGCCCCCTGGTCCGCGCGGCGGCCATCACCTCGCCCGACGCCACCACCCTCCTCCTCACCGCGCACCACACGGTCGTCGACTACTGGTCCCTGCGCATCGTCCTGGCCGACCTCCTCTCCGACCTCCTGGGCATCGACCTCCCGACCCCCGCCGAACCCCCCACCGCGGCGGAGTGGCTCCGCCACCGCGCCCCCGTCTCCGAGGCCCGGCTCGCCGAGGCCGTCGAGAAGTGGCGCCCCCTGCGCGATCACCTGCTCTTCCCGGTGGCCTCCGCCGCGCCCCGGCGCCGTGCCCCCGCCTCTCTCCTCGACTTCGCGGCGGACGCGGCCGGGGTCTACGAGGACGCCAGGGCCCACGGCCATACCCCCTTCGTCCTGCTGGCCGCCGCCTGGCTGCGCGCTCTGCACGAGGTGACCGGCGAGGAGCGCATCGTCATCGGCACGCCGTACCACCACCGGGACGACTGGCGTTTCGCGGGGACCGTCGGCTGCCTGGTCGACATGGTCCCGCTGCTGGGGGATTTCAGCGGCGGCCCGGAGGATCTCCGCGCCCGCACCGCGCGGGAGGTGCGCGCCGCCCAGCAGGGCGCGGCCGTGCCGTTCGCCCGGCTGGTCCGGGAGATCGAGCCCCCGAGGCACGGCCAGAACCCCTTGTTCCAGGCGACGTTGACGTTCCAGCAGTCGGCGGACGGCCTGCTCGGCGACGGTTTCGCGATCCCTTGGTCGGGAGCCCGCCAGGACCTGGACGGCGTCGAGGTGCGCGCCGTGGACGTCCCGCCCCGGGACACGGCGTTCGCGGTGAGCCTGTACGGCGCGCGGGACGGCGACCGTCTGGTGTTCCGCCTCGAACACCAGGAGCACCTGGTCCCGGCCGCGACCGCGGCCCGGCTGCGTGACGCGTTCCAGGAGGCCCTGGCCGGGCTGACCGCACCCCTCACCCGTACCGGAACCACCGGAGGCTGACATGAAGGAGAAGACTGTGCCGACCTCGCCTCTGGCCGGAGTGGACAGCCTCGTCGAGGGCTTCGCCGCCGCCGTCCGCGCGCACGGCGACCGCACCGCCGTACGCTGCGGCGACGAGACGCTCACCTACCGCGAACTCGACGTCCGGGCGCGGACGTTGGCCGCCGCGATCACCGCCCACGACGCCGACCCGGAGCACCCGGTCGGCATCCTGCTGGAGCGGTCCGCCGACATGGTGGCCGCGGCCCTCGCGGCCCTGTGGACGGGCTCGTCGTACGTCCCGCTGGACCCGTCGACTCCGGCCGCCCGCCTGGAGCTGATCCTCGAGGACGCCGCCCCGTCGGTCGTCGTCACGACCCGGGAGCTGGCGGCCCGCCTGCCCGCCGAGGTGACCGCCGTACCCGTGGACGGCCCGCTGCCGGCGCCCGTGACCGGCGACCCCGCGCCCCACGGCACCCGCGCGTACATCATCTTCACGTCCGGAACGACCGGCCGCCCCAAGGGCGTCGAGGTCTCGCACGGCAACGTCCTGCGCCTGTTCACCACCACCGAACCCCTCTACGGCTTCGGCCCGGACGACGTCTGGACGCTGTTCCACTCGTTCGCCTTCGACTTCTCGGTGTGGGAGATGTGGGGCCCGCTCCTGTACGGCGGCACGCTGGTCGTCGTCCCCCGGGAGGCCGCGCAGGACCCGCGCGCGCTGCGGCGGTTGCTCGCCGACGAGCGGGTCACCGTCCTCAACCAGACCCCGACGGCCTTCCGCCAGCTCGTCGCGGAGGACGCCCGGCACGAGGACCGGCTCCCGCTGCGGCACGTCGTGTTCGGCGGCGAGGCCCTGCACTTCTCGGACCTCAAGCGCTGGACGGACAAGTACGGCGACGAGACCCCGGCCCTGGTGAACATGTACGGCATCACGGAGACGACCGTGCACGCCTCCCACCGCCGGGTACGCGCCACGGATCTGAAGGACGGCCGCTCACTGATCGGCCGGCCGCTGCCCGACCTGGACTTCACGCTGGTCGACGACGACCTGAACCCGGTCGCGGCCGGCGAGACCGGCGAGATCCTGGTCACCGGCCCCGGTGTCGCCCTCGGCTACCTCGGCCGCCCCGACCTGACCCGGGAGCGGTTCGTGGAGCTGCCCGGCGTCGGGCGCGCCTACCGATCCGGCGACCTGGCCCGGCTCACCGAGGACGGGGAGTACGCGTACGAGGGCCGCAAGGACGACCAGGTCAAGATCCGTGGCTTCCGGATCGAACTCGGCGAGATCCAGGCGGTGTTGAACGACGTACCGGGTGTGCGCCAGGCGACGGTGGTGGTGACCGCGCCGAAGGCGGGCGCCGGTCCCGTCGTGAAGGAAGTCGAGGAAGAGGAGCTGTCCCTCAGGATCACCGACGTCCGCGACCTCGTGCGCGGCGGTTCCCGCGACCGGGTGGGCCGGGACGACGTGGCGCGCATCGTCGCGTACGTCGTCCCCGGCGAGGACCTCGCCCCCGACGCCCTCTTCGCGCAGCTGCGCCGCCGCCTCCCGGCGTACATGATCCCGGCGTTCGTGGTGCCGGTCGAGGCGATCCCCCTCAACCACAACGGCAAGGTGGACCGGGCCCGGCTGCCCGCACCGAGCGCGGCCAACCGGCTGCGCGAGTCCGCCCCGGACCCGGCGCAGGCGACCACCGCCGAGCCCGGCGCGGAGTCCATCGCCGCCGTCTACGGCGACGTGCTCGGCGTGAGCGGTGTCGGCCCCGACGACTCCTTCTTCAGCGTCGGCGGCGATTCGATCCTCGCCCTGAAGCTCCGCGCGGAGGCCCTCAAGCGCGGGATCTCCCTGGAACTCGGCGACATCTACGCCCTCCAGACGCCCCGCGCGCTGGCGGCGGTGGCCGAGCGGGCCACGGAGAGCGAACAGCAGCCGCCGACCGTGCCGTTCGCCCTGCTGGAGCCGGCCGACCGCGAGGCCGTGCGCGCGCTGGACGTCGAGGACGCCTACCCGGTGGGCACGCTCCAGGCGGGGCTGCTGTTCCACAGCGCGTACGAGACCGACGTGAACATGTACTGCGACATCTTCATGTTCCGGCTGCGCGGCGCCGCCTACGACGGTGAGGCGATGCGGCGTGCGGTGGCGCGGGTCGTGGAGCGGCACGACATCCTGCGGACCTCGTTCCACTTCTCCGGCTACTCGCAGCCCCTCCAGCTCGTGCACCGCACGGCCGCCGCGCCCCTCACCGTGACCGACCTGCGGGATCTCCCGGCGCGGGAGCAGGACGCCCGGCTGGACGCCTGGCAGCGGGCCGAGCGGCTCGTCCCGTACGACTGGTCGCAGCCGCCGCTGATCCGGTTCGCCGTGCATCTGCTGGACGAGGGCGAGTTCCTGTTCGCGATGAGCTTCCACGACGCGCTGCTCGACGGCTGGAGCGAGTCGTCGCTGATCACGGAGGTGCTCGCCGACTACTGGGCGCTGCGCGAGAACCCGGACCTGCCGCCCGCCCCGCGCACCGCGCGCCGGTACGCCGACTACATCGCGCTGGAGCGGCAGGCGCTCGACGACACCACGGTCGGGGACTTCTGGGCGAAGGAACTCGCCGATCCCGAGCCGACGTTGCTGCCGCGCCTGGCCGACGGTCCCTCGGACACGCACGAGGGGACGATGGGTTTCCTCGCCGTGCCGGTCGACCCGGACCTGTCGGACGCGCTCGACGACCTGGCCCGCGACCACAGCGTCTCCCTCAAGCACGTCCTGCTGGCCGTGCACGCGCGCGTCCTGTCCGTCCTCACCGCGCGCGACCGGGTGCTGCTCGGCGTCGAGTCCAACGGCCGCTTCGAGGGCGAGGGCGGCGCCGACGTGCTGGGCGTCCACCTCAACGTGGTGCCCTACCTGCTGCCCGGCCGGGGCCTGTCCTGGCGGGAGTTGATCCGGGCCGCGTTCGACAAGGAGAACGAACTCCTGCCGGTGCGCCGCTACCCGTACGCGGAACTCCAACGCCTGTCCGGGGCACGGGAGTTGACGGACATCAGCTTCAACTACACGCACTTCCACAGCTACGGGAGGCTCGCCGAGGCGACCCGCTTCGAGGTGCTGGACGCGAAGGCGTACATCCAGACCCACTTCACGCTGCGCACGGAGTTCAACAAGGACCCGTTCACGAAGCTCCTCTCGCTGGACCTGGAGGCCAACGTCCAGCGGGTCACCGAGGACCAGTTGCGCGCGATCGGCGTCCTGTACCGCAACGCGCTGGCCCATGTCGCCGCGCACCCGCACGCGGTCCCCACCCGGCGTGAACTGCTGGGCGAGGAGGAGTGGACGCGGCTCGTGGCGGGCGCCGGGCAGCCGGCGGCGCTGTCGGCGCCGGGGGCGCTGACCCGGTTCGCGCAGGCGGCGGAGCGGTACGCCGGTGACGTCGCCGTGCGGTGCGGGGAACAGGCGCTGACCTACCGGGAGCTGGCGGCGCGGGCGGGCTCGCTCGCCGGGCATCTCCATCGGCAGGGCGTGCGGCCCGGCGAGGTGGTGGCGCTGGGTGCCGTGCGCGGCATCGACCATCTGACGGCCGTCCTCGCGGTGTTGCGCGTGGGCGCGGTGTATCTGCCGCTGCCGGAGGGGCCCGTGCGCCGGGTGTCGTCCGTGCTGCGCACCAGCGGCGCCAAGGCCGTGCTGTGCGACGCCGCTTACCGGCCCGTCGTCACGGAGGAGGTGCGGGTGCTGGACCTGGCGCGGGCCCTCGCCGACTCCGACGGGGCGGCGCCGTACGACGGTCCCGTGCCCGGGGGCCGGGACGCGGCGTACGTGATCTTCACGTCGGGGTCGACCGGGGAGCCCAAGGGGGCCCTGCTGCGGCACGACGGCATGCTCAACCACATGGAGGCGAAGCTCGACGACCTCGGGATCGGCCCCGGCGACCGGGTGTCGCAGGACGCGGCGGCCACCTTCGACATCTCGGTGTGGCAGCTCCTGGCGCCTCTCCTGGTCGGCGCGACGACCGTCATCTACCCGGACCCGGTCAGCCAGGACCCGCCGCGCCTGCTGCGCGCGGTCGCCGAGGACGGCATCACCGTCCTGGAGGTGTCGCCGTCCGTGCTGAGCGTCTTCAGCTCCGAACTCGCCTACCACGGCGTCGAGTCGTTCCCGCCGTTCGCGCTGCGCTGGGTCGTCTCCAGCGGCGAGACCCTCACCCCGCGCTGCGCCAACGCCTTCCGCCGCGAACTGCCCGCCGTACGCCTGCTGAACATGTGGGGCGCGACCGAGGTGTCCGACGACTGCACCCACTTCGAGCTGGTCGGCGAGGCCGACGAGCGGGCGGCGTCGGTGCCGGTGGGGCGGCCGATCCGGGGCGCGAAGGTGTACGTCCTGGACGCGGACCGCGAGCCGGTGCCGGTGGGCACGCCGGGCGAGCTGTACGTGGGCGGGCTGTGCGTGGGCGGCGGCTATGTGAACGACCCCGAGCGCACGGCGGCGGCGTTCGTCCCCGACCCCTTCGACGCCTCGGCGGTGGCCTACCGCACCGGCGACTGGGGGCGCCGGCTCGCCGACGGGACCTTCGAGTTCATCGGCCGCATCGACAGCCAGCTGAAGATCCGGGGCCACCGGATCGAACTCGGCGAGGTGCGGCGGGCGTTCGACGGTCTCGGGGAGTTGCAGGAGAGTGCCGTGGTCGTCCGGGAGTCGGAGAGCGACGGCAAGCAGCTCGTCGGCTTCTTCGTGCCCAAGGCGGCCGAGAACGCGGGCGCGGAGGCAGACGCCGGAGGCTCGCGGGTCCGCCGTGTCGACGTCGGCCTGTCGGCGTTGCGCGACCGGCTCGCCGAGGTGCTCCCCCGGTACGCCGTCCCCGACCACCTGGTCCGTCTCGACGGCCTGCCGCGCACCCCGCACGGCAAGGTGGACACGAAGGCGCTGGCCGCGTGGGACCTAACGGCCGTGTCCGGGAGCGGCGAGGAGGCCGGCGAACCGGCGACGCCCACCGAGCGGGCGGTCGTCGAGGTCTGGGAGGGCGTCCTGCGCCGCAGGCCCTCCCCCACGACCCACTTCTTCGAGGCGGGCGGCCACTCCCTGCACGCGACGCAGGTCATGGCGCGGCTGCGGGACCGTCTGGGCCAGGACCTGCCGCTGCGCCTGCTGTTCGAGAACCCGACGCCGCGCGCGCTCGCCGCCCACCTCGACGGACTGGCCGCGCACCGGCCGTCCGCGCCCGAGGCCCTGAGCATCCCGCCCCGCCCGGCGGGCACCCTCACCTTCCCCCTCACCGCCGGCCAGGCGAGCCTCTGGTTCCTGCACCAGGTCGACCCCGACGACCGGGCCTACGACAACACCTCCCTGCTGCGCCTGTCGGGCCCCCTCGACGTGGACGCCCTGCGCGCGGCCGTGGACCTGCTGGCGGAGCGGCACGAGATCCTCTCCGTCCGCTTCGGCTCCCGCGACGGCGTCCCCCACCAGGCCCCGGACCCGGCGGCGCGCGTCCGCCTGGAGGTCGAGGAGGTGACCGGCCTCGACGACGCCGGGTCCCGCGAGGCGTACGTCGAGCGCGAGGCCCGGGCCCAGCGCTTCGACCTGACGCGCGGCCCCCTGGTCGTGGCCCGCCTGTACCGCTTCTCCCCGACCGAGCACATCCTGCGCTGGAGCAGCCACCACACCGTCTCCGACGGCTGGTCCACGGACGTCGCGGTCCGCGAGATCACCGAGGCGTACCTCGCCACGACCGAGGGCCGCACCCCTCAGCTGCCCGAACTGCCGGTCCAGTACGGCGACTTCGCGCTGTGGCAGCGGGACTTCCTCGCGACGCGCGCGGCGGGTGAAGTGGCGTTCTGGCGGACCTACCTGAACGGCTGCGCGGGTGAACTGGCGCTGACGACCGACGTGGAGCGCACGGAGGGCCGCTCGCGGGAGGCCGGGCACCTGACGACGTCCTGGGACGCGGAGACGGCGGCGCGGATACGGGAGTTCGCCGCCGCGCACGGCAGTACGCCGTTCATGGTGTTCCACACGGCGGTCGCGGCGGTCATGTCCCGGTTCGCGCAGCAGGAGGATCTGGTGCTGGGCGCGGCGGTCGCCGGGCGCGACCTGCCGCGCACGGAGAACCTGATCGGGTTCTTCGCGAACACCCTGCCGTTCCGCTACCGGGTCGAACCGGGCCTGACGACGGGCGAGTTGCTGCGGGGGGTGACCGCGAGCGCGCTGGAGGCGCTGGAGCACCAGCACCTGCCGTTCCAGGAGATCGTGCGGGTCTCCGGCGCCGAGCGGCGGCCCGACACCTCGCCGCTGGTGCAGGTCCTGGTGACGGTGGACAACTTCCCCCTCGACCTGGACCGGGTGCCGGGACTGGTCGGTTCGCTGGCCCAAGTGCCGCCCGCGACCGCCCAGTTCGACCTGTCGTTCCGGTTCGCCGAGGACGGGAGCCTGACGCTCCAGTACGACGCCTCCCTGTTCACCGGCGCCACGGCGGCGAGGCTGCTGCGGGCCGTGGAGTCGATGCTGGCGGGCCTGCTGGCGGGCCCCGACGGCGACCCGCACCGGGTCGCGCTGACCGACGCCGCCGACCGCGAGTCGCTGGCCCGGATCTGGCACGAACTGAGCGGTGAGCGCCTCGACTTCGCCGACCCGGACGAGGCCGCGCGCGTGGCCGGTTCCCCGCACTGGGAGGAGTTCCTCGGCCGGCTGGACGACGCCGGCCTGCTCCCGGCCCTCCTGCTCGCCTTCTGACGGACCCGGAGACTCCGATGAACAAGGACCGTGTGGAACAACTGCGCCGCCGGGTCGCCCTGCGCACGACTCCCGTGCGGGACACGTCCGTCGTGTCCCGCGCCGGATCGCTGACCGAGGCGTTCGCCGCCGCCGTGCGGGCGTACGGCGACCGGGTGGCCGTCCGCTGCGGGCGCCAGTCGCTGACGTACCGGCAGCTGGACGAGCGGGCGGCCGAACTCGCGGGCGCTCTGCGGGCGTCGGGGGCCGACCCGGCACGCCCGGTGGGCATCCTGCTGGAGCGGTCGGCGGACATGGTCGCCGCCGCGCTCGCCGTGCTGCGCGTCGGCTGCTGCTATGTCCCGCTGGACCCGGCGACGCCGCGCGCCCGGCTCGACGTGATCCTCCAGGACGCGGACCCGGCGGTGGTGGTCACGTCCGGTGACCTGGCCGGGCTGCCCGGCGCGCGGACCGTCCTGCGCGTGGACGCGTCGCTGCCGGCCGGGGACGGCGCCCCGGGCGCCGCGTCCGCCGGCCGGGACAGCCGGGCGTACGTCATCTTCACCTCGGGCACCACCGGCCGCCCCAAGGGCGTCCAGGTCACCCACGGGAACGTGCTGCGGCTGTTCAGCAGCAGCGAGGAGCACTACGGGTTCGGGCCCGAGGACGTGTGGTCGCTGTTCCACTCCTTCGCGTTCGACGTGTCGGTGTGGGAGATGTGGGGCGCCCTGCTGTACGGCGGCACGCTCGTCGTCGTCCCCAAGGCGACCGCCCAGGACCCGGTGGCCTTCCGCGCGCTGCTGCGCGAGGAGCGGGTGACGGTGCTCAGCCAGACGCCGACCGCCTTCAACCAGCTCGCCGCCGAGGACGTCCGCCACCCCGAACGGCTCCCGCTGCGCTGGGTCGTGTTCGGCGGGGAGGCCCTGCACTTCTCCGACCTGAAACGCTGGGCGGACAAGTACGGCGACGACGCCCCGGCCCTGGTCAACATGTACGGGATCACCGAGACGACCGTCCACGCCTCCTTCCGGCGGGTGCGGCGCGCCGACCTGGACCGGGGTCTTTCGCTGATCGGGCGCCCGCTGCCCGACCTGGAGTTCCTGCTCCTGGACGAGCAGCTGGCGCCGGTGCCGGCCGGGGAGACCGGCGAGATCGTGGTGACCGGGCCCGGGGTGGCCCTCGGCTACCTCGGCCGCCCCGACCTGACCCGGGAGCGGTTCGTGGAGCTGCCCGGCGGGCGGGGGCGCGGCTACCGGTCGGGCGACCTGGCCCGGCTCCTGCCGGACGGGGAGTTCGTCTACCACGGCCGCAAGGACGACCAGGTCAAGATCCGGGGCTTCCGCATCGAACTCGGCGAGGTGGAGGGCGCGTTGCGCGCGCTGGAGGGGGTGACCGAGGCGGCGGTCGTCGCCCGGGAGCTGCCGAAGCTGGGCCGCGCGCTCGTCGCGTACGTCGTCCCCGAGGGGGCCGGCGTCACACCCGCCGAGCTGCGGCGGCGCCTGGCCCGGGTGCTCCCCGAGTACATGCTGCCCGGTGTGTTCGTCCCCCTCGACGCGCTCCCCCTCACCCACAACGGCAAGCTGGACCGCCGCGCCCTGCCGGACCCGGTGCCGGACGACACCGTGGCCGTCCCGGACGCGCCGGACGACTCGGACCGTTCGGCCTCCGACCCGGTGGTCGCCCGGATTCTCGCCGCCATGTCCGACCTGCTCCCCGGCGGCCGGATCACCCCCACCGACGGCTTCTTCGACCTGGGCGGCCACTCCCTGCTCGCGACCCGGCTGCTGGCCCGTGTCCGCACCGACTTCGGGGTGAGCGTCGCCCTGCGGGACTTCCTGCGCGAGCCGACCGCGCGGGCGCTGGCCGCCGCCGTACGCGAACGGGAGCCGGACGGCGGGCCGGTGCTGCCGGTCCTGCGGGCGCCGGACCAGGAGCGGCGGCCGGCGACCTCGGCTCAGCAGCGGCTGTACTTCCTGTCGCGGATGGAGCCGGACAGCTCCGCGTACAACCTGCACATGTCACTGGTGCTGGAGGGCGCGCTGGACGTGCCCGCGCTGGAGCGGGCGTTCGTCGCGCTGGCCGGCCGGCATGTTCCGCTGCGGAGTCTGCTGCGGCTGGAGGACGGCGAGGTCGTGGCGGTCGCGCTGCCCGCCGAGCGGGTGCGGGTGCCGGTGGAGGAGGCGGCCGGAACCGATGTGCGGCGGGTCGTCGAGGAGCTGGCGGCCGAGGAGGCCGCCCGGCCCTTCGACCTGGAGCGGGACCTGCCCCTGCGGGTGCGGGTGGTGCGGTTCGGGGAGCGGGTGCACGGGCTGCTGGTGACGCTGCACCACGTGGCCGGTGACGGGTGGTCCAACGCCGTCCTCGGCCGTGAACTGGGCGTGCTGTACGCCCACTTCGCCGAGCGGGCGCCGGGCGACCCGCTGCCGCCGCTCGCGGCGACGTACGCCGACTACGCCCACAGCGTGCGGGAGTGGCTCGGCACGCCGGCCGCGCGGGACGACGTCGGCTACTGGGAGGGGCGGCTCGCCGACCTGCCCGCCGAGCACGCGCTGCCGCTGGACCGGGAGCGGCCCGAGCGGATGACGTACCACGGGGACACCGTGGTCCGCCGGGTGGGCGGTGGCCTCACGCGGGCGGCGCGGGCGGCGGACGTCACCGTGTTCATGCTGCTCCAGGCCGCCTTCGCGCTCTTCGTCGCCCGGCGGGGCAAGGACCCGGACGTCGTGGTCGGCACGCCGGTCGCCAACCGGCCGGGCACCGACTTCGACGACGTGATCGGCATGTTCGTCAACACGGTGGTGCTGCGCACCCGGGTCCCCGGCACCGGGACCGTCGCCGATCTGCTGGCCCAGGTCCGCGACCAGACCCTGCGCGACCTCGAACGCGGGCACGTCCCCTTCGAGGAGCTGGTCAGGCGGCTCAACCCCGAGCGCACCGCGCGCCACTCCCCGCTGTTCCAGCTGATGCTGGTGGTCCAGAACAACGAGACCGTGCCGCTGAGCCTGGACGGCCTGACGGTGACGGCCGTCCGGCTGCCGGGGCAGGAGGCCAAGACGGACCTGGTGCTGGACGCCACCGAGGAGCGGGACGGCGGTTTCCGGCTCACCTGGCGTTACAACACGGACCTGTTCGACCGGGGGACGGTCGAGGGGATGGCGGCGGAGTTCGCGGAGCTGCTGGACCGCGTCACGGGTGCCCCGCACACGCCGCTCGACGAACTGCTCACCTCGATGCCCCCGGCGCGGGAGACACCGGATGTCCTGCTCCCCCTGCGCTCCCGCCCCGACGGCCCGCCCCCGGTCTTCGCCTTCCCCGGCATCCTGGGCCTGGCCCCCTCGTACGCCCAGCTCTCCGCCCACTTCCCGGAGCGGTCCTTCCACGCCCTGTCCACCAGGGAGCTGGCCCGAGCGCACGGCGATGCCCTGACCGTCCCCGTGCTGGCGGAGGCCTGCGCACAGGCCATCGCGGCGGAGGCGTCGGGCCGCCCGGTCCACCTCGTGGGCCACTCCTTCGGCGGGGCCCTCGCCTACGAGGTCGCCCGGCGTCTGGTGGACCACGGCGACCGGGTCCTGTCCCTGGTCCTGCTGGACGCCCTCGCCCCGAAGGCCCTGCGCACCGAGCTGTCCGAGCCCCGCGAGAAACTGCTCGCGTACTTCCTCGGCAGCCTCGCGGCGGCGTTCCCCTCGGTCGGCGCCGAGCACGCGGCGACCGTCCTGGAGGAGCTGGCCACCCTCCCGGAGCCCGAGGTCCTCGACCGGGTCGAGCGGCGGATGGGCGAGGCGGCCGAACTGCTCGGCGGCCCGCTGCGGGACGCGTTCGCGGACTACGTACGGCTGGCGGCCCTGGAGTGGCCGGAGTCCGGCGGGCTCGGCGACGTACCCGTGCTGCTGGTGGAGGCGACGGAGAACGCCGGGCGGGGCGACCTGACAGCCGACTGGGCACCTCTTTTGAACATGGAGATTAGTTGCGAGAAGATTGCAACTGATCACGAGGGGTTGTTGCGCAAACCGGCAACCGGGACGCTGTCCGAGCTGATGCACCGGTTCCAGACCCCCCACGACGCCGTGAAGGGACACCGTCCACGATGACGCGCACCACCGCCTCGCCCCCGTTCATCGCGAGGCTGCTGATCGTCGGTTCGGGGATCATGAGCCTGGCGAACTCGTTCACCGTCCCGTTCCTCGCGGTGTTCCTGCGCCGGGAGCTGGGCCTCGATCCCTCGACGGTCGGTCTGATCGTCGGTTCGTCGGTGTTCTTCTCGGTGCTCGCCGGGTTCGTCGGCGGCTCCCTCTCCGACATCCTGGGCCGGCCCCGGCTGCTGCTGCTCTCCCTGCTCGGCGTCGTCGCGTCGTTCCTCGGCTTCTACGTCAGCCACCACATCCTGGCCGTGTTCGCGTGCAACGCGGCGCTGTCGATGAGCGCGGCGTCGTTCGGGCCGGTCGGCAAGGCGATGCTCAGCGACGTGCTGCCGGACGAGAAACGGGTCAAGTGGTTCTCGTACCAGTACCTCGCGCTGAACGTCGGCTTCGCCGTGGGGCCGCTGGTCGGCGGTTTCGCGGGCCTGTCCGGCGGGCGGACCGCGTTCCTGATCTCGGCGGCCGTGTACACCGGCTACCTCGCGCTGCTCGGGCTGACGCTGCTGTTCAACCCGGGCGCGCGGGCGGCGAAGGACACCGGCGGGCAGGGCGAGCGGTTCGGGTCGGTGCTGCGCGGGCTGCGCGACAGCGCGCGCGTCGTGGCCACCGACCGGCGCCTGCTGTGGTTCATCGTCGCCGGGCTGCTCCTGGAGTCCGTGCACGGGAAGATCTCGGCGCTGCTCGCCCAGCACCTCGCGATCGGCTTCCACGACGGGACGACGATCCTCGGCTACCTGCTGACCACCAACGCCGTGACCGTCGTCGGCTTCCAGATGATCGCCTCGCGGTTCTCGGGCAAGCGGGACCCGGTGACGTCGATCATCCTCGGCGGGCTGCTGCTGTTCGCGGGGATGGCCGGATTCGCCGCCTCGCGGGAGACCTGGCAGTTCGTGGTGGCGATGGTGGTCTTCTCGGTCGGCGAGACGTTCATCGTGCCCGCCGAGTTCGCGATCATCGACCGGATCGCGCCCGAGACCAGCCGGGGCAGCTACTTCGGCGCCCAGACCTTCGCCCAGTTCGGCGGGTTCGTCGGCCCCTCGGCGGGCGGGCTGCTGCTGACCGGCTTCGGCGGGACGGCCATGTTCCTCGGGGTGGGTTCCCTGGCGCTGGTCAGCGTCGCCATCTACGTACTCGTCGGCCGCCGCGTCCCCGGCATCGCGGCGCCGGCCCAGCAGGAGGAGACGCGTGAACCGGCGTGAACGCCTGATCGGCCGCGCGCTGACGGCGGCGGCCCTGCCCAGTCGCTGGGCGCATGTCGACGAGGGGACGCTGAGCCTGCCCGGGCTGGCGCGGGGCGCGGAGATCCGGCGCGACCTGCGCGGGGTGCCGTGGATACGCGCCCGTGACGAGGCCGACCTGTACTTCGCCGCCGGGTTCGCGCAGGCCCAGGACCGGCTCTGGCAGATGGACGTGCTGCGCCGCAGGGCTCGGGGGCGGCTGTCCGAGCTGTTCGGGGCGGTGACGCTCCAGGAGGACGTGCGGGTCCGCAAGCTCGCGCTCACCCGGGTCGCCCGCCGCTCCGAACGGCTCCTGGACCCCCGTCACCGGGCCGCCCTCGACGCGTTCAGCGCCGGCGTGAACACGGCCGTCCACCGTATGCGGCGGCGCGGCGGCCTCCCCGTCGAGTTCGCCCTCCTGCGCTACCGGCCCGAGCCGTGGACGCCGCTGGACTCCGTCCTCATCGTCAAGCACCTGGGCTTCGACCTCGCGGTCAACATCAAGAACGAGACGTTCCGGGCCCGGCTCGCCGCCGAACACCCCGAGTACGTGGCCGCGTTCGGGGAGCCCCGGTATCCGGCGGACGGGGCGGTGACGGTCCGCAGCGGCACCACGCGCCACACGGCACCCCGCGCGTACGCCCCTCCCCCGGCCACCGCCGCCCTGCCGCCCGCCTCCCGGCGCTGGCTCGACGGGCTCCTCGACGGCGAGCACCCCATCGGCTCGAACGCCTGGGCCGTCTCCGGCGCCCTCACCGCCTCGGGCCACCCGATCCTCGCGAACGACCCGCACATCCCGTTCACCCAGCCGAGCACCTGGTACCAGACGGGCCTGGCGCTCACGGGCCGGGACGGCGGCCGGGACGACGAACACGGCTACGGCGTGACCGTCCCCGGTGTCCCCGGCCTCATCGCCGGCGCCAACCGCCGCCTCGCCTGGGGCATCACCAACGCGACCGTCGACACGCAGGACCTGTGCACCCTGCCCCCCGAGCCGCCCCGCTGGCGGGAGGACAGCACGGTCACGGTCCGGGGCGGCGCCCCGGTCACCGTCAGGTCGGCGGGCGGAGACGGGTACGTCGAACTGGACCCGCCCGGCACCGACACCCGCTACGGCCTGTACTGGAGCGGCTTCGAACCGTCCGTGGAGATCGCCGCCTGCCAGTCGATGTGGCGCGCGACGGCCCCCGGCGAGTTCCGCGACGCCCTGCGGGCCTTCGGCGTGCCGGTCCTGAACGTCGTCTGGGCCTGCCAGGACGGCACGGTCTCCCTGAAGACGGCGGGCCGCGTCCCCGCACGCCTCCCCGGCAGCGGGCGTACCCCCGGCGAGCACGACCGGGTGGCCGTGTCCTGGAAGGGCTTCCTGGACTTCGACGACCTCCCCGAGGAGACCGACCCCGAGCGGGGCCACGTCGTCTCCGCGAACCACCGGATGCTCCCCGACGACGACCCCCGGGACGTCGGCGCCGACTGGGTCGCCCCCTACCGGGCGCAGCGCATCGAGGAGCTGATCACCACGGCGCCCCGGATCACCCCGGAGACCTGCGCCGCCTGGCAGAACGACACCCGCGACGGCCGGGCCCGCCGTATCCTGCCCACCCTGCTCGCGGCCCTCGCCGAGGCGCCCCCCGCCGAGCCGCTCCCGGCGGCCTGCCACCGCCTCCTCACGGACTGGGACGGCCACGCGCACCCCGGCGAGGCCGCGCCGCTGGTCTTCTTCCGCCTCCTCCAGAAGCTCACCGACCACTGGGTGTACGACCGGCTCGGCGCGGACCTGGCCGCCGCGATGCCGGACGTCACCCTCCAGGTCGACCACCTCATCACCTCCCCCGAGGCGCGGACGCGGCTGGGCGACGACACCCCGCTCCCGGCGACCGTGGGCCGCGCGCTGGCCGAGGCCGCCGCGTGGATCGCCGAGGAGCAGGGGCCGGAGCCCGCGCGCTGGCGCCACGACCGCGTCCACCGCGTCCGGGACCGGCACGCGCTGGCCAAGGCCGTCCCCGTGCTGTTCGGTGGGGTCACCACACCAGTCGGGGGGAGCGGGCACTCGGTGGGGCTGATGACGCCCGACCGGGAGGGGACGGTGGTGGAGGGGGCGCCCTGGCGGTTCGTCGCCGAGCTGCGGCCGGACGGGCCCCGGCTGTGGGACGTGCTGCGGCACGGCAGTTCGGGGCATCCGCGCTCACCGCACTACGAGGACCAGACCCCGCTGCACGCGGCGGGGCGGCTCTACCCGGTCCCGCTGGAAGGGCCGCCGGACCGTACGGCCCGTGTCCTGACCCTGCGCCCCCGGAGGCCCTCGTGACCCTGTCCCACCTGGAGTGCGTGCAGTGCGCGGCCCGCTTCCCCCTCGCGGACCACCCCCGGGGCTGCCCCGACTGCGACACGGCAGGCCGCAACGCCAACCTGTTCTGCGTGTACGAGGAGACGACGCCCCCGACCGAGCGGCTGCCGTACGACACGGTGCCCGGACTGGGCGAGGGCGACACCCCGCTGCTGCGGCTGCCGTGGCTGGCGGGCGCGTCCGTCAAGAACGAGGCCGCGAACCCGACCGGCTCGCACAAGGACCGGTTCGCGGCGATGGCCGTCGCGCACGCCGCCGCGTCCGGGTACGAGCGCGTCGCCATCAGCTCCTCGGGCAACGCCGGGCTCGCGCTGGCCGCGTACGCCGCAGCCGCCGGGCTGCGGTGCACGGTCGCCGGGTACACGCGGCTCCCGGAGCCGGTGCGCGAGCGGATCGCCGACCTCGGGGCCGACCTGCGCCTGTTCGACACGGACGCCGAACGCGTCGCCCTGATCCGGGAGTCGGCCGCGCGGCCGGACACGCTGGCCGTCTCCAACATCGCCGAACCCTTCGTCGGCTGCCACCCCGTCGGCATCGAGGGATACAAGCGGATCGCCTGGGAGATCGCCGCTCAGGCGGCCGAGGAGGTCCGGCACGTCGTCGTCCCCACCAGCCGGGGCGACCTCGCCTGGGGCATCCACCGGGGCTTCGCCGAACTGCCGGGGACGCCGCCGCCCCGCCTGCACCTCGTGGAGCCCTTCCCCCGGCTCGCCGCCGTCCTCGCCGGGGCACCCGTCGGCGGCCACTTCCCCGGCGACAGCGGCCGGCTGTCCTCCATCGCCGGGCACACGACGACGGTCCAGGCACACCGGGCGGTGACCCTGTCGGGCGGCTCGGCGGTCGTCGTCTCCTCCGACACGGCCGACGCGTGGTACGCCCGGCTGTGCGGGCGGGGCCACGTGTGGGAGCGCAGCAGCGTGACCGTGTTCGCGGCATACGAGCGGCTGCGCGCGCAGGGGACGATCGGGGCGGACGAGCACACGGTGCTCGTGGCGACGTCACACTTCTTCAAGGGGCTGTGAACGAGGGGCCGTGAACGAGGGGCCGCTACGGCCTGTGACCTCCGCCCGTCTGCTGGCGCCGGACCTGTTCGACCAGGCCCGTCTCGTAGGCGATCACGACGAGTTGGGCCCGGTCGTGGGCGTCGAGCTTGCTGAAGAGGCGGCTGACGTGGGTCTTCACGGTGGCGACGCTGATGTGGAGCCGGCCGCTGATGTCCGCGTTGGAGTGTCCGGCGGCGACGTGCGCGAGGACCTCCAGCTCGCGTTCGGTGAGCGGTTCGAGGAGGGCCGGTGAGATGCCCGCGCCGAGGGCGGGCCGGTTGACGAAGTCGCGGATGAGGCGCCGGGTCACGCTCGGCGCGAGGAGGGCCTCGCCCGCGGCGACCGTACGGATGCCCGCGAGGAGCTTCTCCGGCGGCGTGTCCTTGAGGAGGAACCCGCTGGCACCGGCCTTGAGGGCGGCGAACACGTACTCGTCGAGGTCGAAGGTCGTGAGGATGACGACCCGGATGGACTCGGTCGCCGGGTCGTCCAGGAGCTGCCGGGTCGCCTCGATGCCGTCCATGTCGGGCATCCGGACGTCCATCAGGACGATGTCGGGCAGGTGCGCCCGGCCGGCGGCCACGGTGTCGCGGCCGGTGCTGGTCTCGGCGACGACCTCCATGTCCGCCGAGGCGTTCACGAGCACGCTGAAACCGGCCCGTACGAGGGTGTGGTCGTCGGCCACGACCACCCGGATCGTCATAGCCGGCCTCCGGATACGGACGTCGGGAAAGGCATCACGGGAACCCACCGTACAAGGCCGTACGCGCCCTGCCCGCCGAACCGGACGACTGGCGCCCGGCGGTGGGCGGCCGTCGGCTCAGGGTCGTACCCGCGTGTACATCCAGCGATGTACACCGGCAGTCCGTACCCCCCTGGCCGGACACCGGGATCGAACCGGGACCCGACGACACCGGGACCCGCCCACGGGCAGGCTGTGAGCTGCGGGAAGGTCTGCCGGACAGGGATCGGCGACCGTGCGGCGCACAGGCGCGCCGGGCCCGACCTACGTCACGAAAGCAGAGTTGTGCTCCATTTCGACAACCATCGGATCGAGCTCCCGGGCGGACATCGATGAGCGGCATCGCGCGGTGGTGCTTCAGGCACCGGTTGATCGTCATCGGCGGGTGGCTGCTGCTCCTCGCGATCCTGGTGGGCGGCATGCGTGCCGCGGGCGGTGCCTCCTTCTCGGAGGAGTACACGCTGCCCGGCACCGAGTCGACCAAGGCCGTGGAACTGCTGGAGAGCCAGTTCAAGCGCACCTCGGGCGACGCGAGCACGATCGTGCTGCACGCGAAGAGCGGCAAGGTAACCGATCCGGCCGTCGAGGCCGAGGTGGACCGGATGCTCGCCGAGGTCGCCGAGGTGCCCGAGGTCGGCGCGGTGACCAGCCCGTTCGGCCCGCAGGGCGCGGCGCAGGTCAGCCGCGACGGCCGGACCGCCTACGCGACGGTCACCTTCACCAAGCAGAGCCAGAGCCTGGACAAGGACAACATCCAGAAGGTCGTGGACCTGGGTTCGGAGCTGCGCAGCGACACCCTGCGGGTGGAGTTCGGCGGGGCGGCGATCGGGCAGCTGGACAAGCCGTCGACGTCGGCCAGTGAGCTGATCGGGCTGCTGGCGGCGGCGATCGTCATGCTGTTCGCGTTCGGGTCGTTCGTGGCGATGGCGATCCCGCTGCTCGCGGCGGTCCTCGCGCTGGGCAGCGCGATCTTCTCGATCGACCTGCTCACCCGGGTGATGAGCGTGCCGAGCACCGCGCCGATCATCGCCGCGTTCATCGGCCTGGGCGTCGGCATCGACTACGCGCTGTTCATCGTCGCCCGCTACCGCACCGGCGTGCGGGCGGGGCTCAGTCCGGAGGAGGCGACGGCGACGGCCCTGAACACCTCGGGCCGGGCGGTCATCTTCGCGGGCGGCACGGTCGCGGTCGCGATGCTCGGCCTGCTCATGCTGGGCTTCAGCATCCTGTCCGGGATCGGACTGTCGGCGGCGATCATGGTGGTGTTCGCGGTCGCGGTCGCGGTGACGCTGCTGCCCGCGCTGTTCGGGCTGTTCAAGATGCGGGTGCTCAGCCGCCGCCAGCGCGAGCGGCTGCGGCGCGAGGGGCCGGTCGAGGCGCAGGTCTCCAACCGGTGGGAGCGCTGGGCCGGGTTCGTGCAGAAGCGTCCGGTGCCGCTGACGATCGCCGCGACGGTGGCGATGCTGGTGCTGGTGATCCCGTTCTTCTCGATGCGGCTCGGCTCCTCCGACGCCGGGAACAACTCGACGAGCACGACCACACGGCAGGCGTACGACCTGCTCGCCGACGGGTTCGGCCCCGGGCACAACGGCCCGCTGCAACTCGTGGCGAAGGTCCCGTCCACGCAGGCCGCCGACGACTTCACGCAGCTGGGGCAGAAGATCGGGACCGTCGAGGGCGTCGTGTCCGTGCGGACCCCGCCCGCCGAGCCCGGCGCGACGGTGCGGGTCATGCAGGTCATCCCGACGGACTCCCCGCAGTCGGAACAGACCTCGAAACTCATCGACACGCTGCGCGACCGCGTGATCCCGGCGTACGAGAAGAACGGGCTCGACGTGTACGTGGGCGGGCTGACCGCCGTGCACAAGGACTTCGCGGCGGCGCTGGCCGGGAAGATGCCGCTGTTCGTGACCATCGTCGTCCTGCTGGGCTGTCTGCTGCTGATGCTGGCGTTCCGCAGCATCCTCATCCCGCTCACGGCGGCGGTCATGAACCTGCTGTCGGCGGGTGCCGGGTTCGGGGTCGCCGTCGCGGTCTTCCAGTGGGGCTGGGGTTCGTCCGCGCTGGGCGCGGGGCCCGCGGGGCCGGTGGAGTCGTTCCTGCCACCGATGATGCTGGCCGTCCTGTTCGGTCTCTCGATGGACTACGAGGTGTTCCTGGTCAGCCGGATCCACGAGGAGTGGCTGCACACCGGCGACAACAACCTCGCGGTGCGGCGCGGGCAGGCCGCCACGGGGCAGATCATCACGGCCGTCGCGATCATCATGATCTGTGTGTTCACGGCCTTCGTGTTCGCCGGGATGCGGATCATCGCCGAGTTCGGGCTCGGGGTGGCGGCGGCCATCCTGCTGGACGCGCTGGTGGTGCGGACGATCCTCGTGCCGGCGGCCATGCAGCTGTGCGGGAAGTGGAACTGGTACCTGCCCGCGTGGCTCGACCGGATCCTGCCGCACGTCTCCGTCGAGGGGCCGGCCGACGGCCCGGCCGGCGGCGGGCAGGTCCGTGGCCCGGCCGACGACCAGGGCCCGGTACTGACGGTCCTGACCGACAAGAAGCGCGGCTCCTGACACCGATGCCCTCCCCGCTGCGTCTCCGGTTGCGGGCCTGCGCCGCAGGTCTGTGCATCGCGGGCGCGGCGGGTTCGGTCGTGCTGGGGCAGACGACGGGGTGGGCCGAGGACACCCTCCTGTCCACCTCGGGGTTCGTGGCGGCGCTGGCGCCGGTGCCCGCCGACCCGGCGGCCGGGAAGCTGATCGGGGAGCAGGCGGAGCGGCAGCTGTTCGACGCGGTCGGCCTGTCCCTGCCGTTCGGCGAGGCGCAGGTGCGCGGCATGGTGGCCGACGCGGCCCCGGCCCTCGTGGAGAGCCCCGCCTTCCGCTGGGCGTGGACGTCGGCGCTGCGCACGAGCCACGCGCGGCTGGTCGAGGTCCTGCGGGACGACTCGCTGCTCGGCCTGTCGCCCCACGGTCTCGACATCACCGTCCATGTCGCGGTGGAGCAGGCGGGGCTGCCCCGGCTGCTGACGTCGGTGCTGCCTCCCGAGCTGGACCTGTCGTTCACGCTGATCCGCAAGCCCGCGCTGCACCGGGCCGCCCAGGCCGTGGGGGTGACCGACACGGTGTCCGGCGTGCTGGTCCCCGCCGCCGTCGCCTCGGGGCTCGCGGGCTTGCTCCTCGCCCGGCGCCGGGTCCGTGCGCTGGCCGTCGCCCTCGCGGCGGTCACGTTCGCGACCGGCGCGGCGCGGCTGGTGATCGCCGTCGCGCAGTGGGCCGGGCCGGCGCGCCCGGCCGTCGCGGACGAGGCCGTCCGCCGGCTCGTGGAACCGCTGGCGGACGGCCTCGTCCTGGCGATGGCGGTCACCGGGCTCGCGTTCGCCGGACTCGCGGCGGTCCGCGTCGCCCTCTCCCACCGGTCCAGGGACCGTTCGGGGATGTGACACAGGCTTCTAGCTGGTGAGCGTGTCGATGTGGTTCGTGGTGTGCGCCGCCGTACGGAACGCGGGCGAGTCGATCAGCTCGTCGAGGAAGCCGGCGGTGGTGTGCAGGCCGTCGCCGCGTACGACGGTCTCGCCGAGCGCCCGGCGCATACGGGCGATGGCGGTGTCCCGGTCGGGGGCCCAGGCGATGATCTTCGCGATCATCGAGTCGTACTCCGGCGCGATCTTGCAGCCGGGGTGGACGTGGGTGTCGACGCGGACGAACGGGCCCGCGGGCAGGCTCAGTTCGGTGATGGTGCCGGGCGCGGGGGCGAAGCCGCGGCGCGGGTCCTCGGCGTTGATGCGGCACTCGATCGCCGCGCCGTTCAGGACGACGTCCCGCTGGCGCAGCCGCAGGGGTTCGCCCGCCGCGATCCGGATCTGCTCGGCGACCAGGTCGATGCCGGTGACCATCTCCGTCACCGGATGCTCCACCTGGATACGGCAGTTGACCTCCATGAAGTAGAAGTCCTCGGTGCCTTCGACCAGGAACTCGAAGGTCCCCGCCCCCTCGTACCCGGCGGCCCGCGCGCCCGTGACCGCGGCCTCGCGGATCCGGGCGACGAAGTCCGCCGGGAGCGCCGGGGCCGGCGACTCCTCGATGAGCTTCTGGTGCCGGCGCTGCATGGAGCAGTCCCGCTCCCCGAGGTGGACGACGTTGCCGTGCCGGTCGGCGAGGATCTGCACCTCGACGTGGCGGGCGCGGCGCAGGTAGCGCTCCGCGTAGACCCGGGCGTCGCCGAACAGGGTGGCGGCGGTGGCCTGCGTCGTACGGAACACCTCCGCCAGGTCGCCCGCGTCCCACGCCACGCCCATGCCGCGTCCGCCGCCCCCCGCCGCCGCCTTGATCAGCAGCGGGTAGCCGATGCGCCCGGCGAGGTCGCGGGCGGCGGCGAGGTCGAGGGGTTCGGTGGCGCCGGGCAGCAGCGGGAGTCCGCTGCGGGACATGAGCCTGCGGGCGCTCACCTTGCTGCCCAGCTCGGCCATCACCTCCGGCGGCGGGCCGATCAGGACGACCCCGGCCGACCGGCACGCCTCGGCGAAGTCGGCGTCCTCGGAGAGGAAGCCGTAGCCGGGGTGGACGGCCTGCGCGCCGGTGTTGAGCGCGGCCTGGAGGATCACGGCGGCGTTCAGATAGCTCTGTTTCGCCGGGGGCGGCCCGATGCAGACCGTCTCGTCCGCGAGCCGCGCGGGCAGACTGTCCGTGTCGCGGGTGGAGTGCGCGAGCACGCTGCGGATGCCGAGCTCCTTGCAGGCCCGGATCTCCCGCAGCGCGATCTCGCCCCGGTTGGCGATGAGGATCGTGTCGAACATCCTCAGCCCACCGGGCCCAGCGCGAACAGGGGCTGGCCGTACTCGACGGACTCCCCATCGCCGGCGAGCACCTCCGCGATCACCGCGTCCCGGTCCGCCTCGACCGGGATCATCAGCTTCATCACCTCGACGATCGCCACCTGCTGCCCCGCCCCGACCCGATCCCCGACCTCCACGAAGGGCTCCGCACCGGGTTCGGGGCTGCGGAAGAAGGTGCCTACGGTGGAGGCAGTGAGGGTCGCGAGGGGGGCGGGGGCGCTCACGCCGTCGACGGACGCGGTGAGGCTCGCGCCGGCTGCGGGCACGGGGGCACTCACACCGGCGCTGGCTGCGGGGGCACCCACGCCGACGACCGGAAGACCACCGTTCCCGGCCGGGTTCAGGGCTGGGTTCACGGCCGGGTTCAGACCGGGATTCAGGGCCGGGTTCAGGCCGGGATTCACAGCCGGGTTCAGGGCGGGTACGAGAGCCGGCGCGAACGCCGGTGCCAGGCCCGGCGCGGGCGTCGCAGGCGCGGTCGCCCAGTCCAACTCCAGTTCGACGCCCCCGGCCCGGACCCGCAGCCGTGCCGGGGTCCCGGGCAACCCGGCGAGCAGATCAGCGGCAGCGTCCCGCACCCGCTCCAGCAGGTCACCACCCTGCTCACCGGCAACGCCCTCGGCTCCAGCGGGGGCGCCTCTCCCCACGGCCGCATCTCTCCCGCCGGGGGCATCTCCCGCGCCGGGGGCATCTACCCCGGCTGGAGCATCGCCTCCGGCAGGGGCATGGCGCTCGGCAGCGGGATGGCGTCCTGCGGCAGCACCACCCCTGGTGGCACCCTCGCCTCCGGCAACGCCAGCTCCCCCGGTGGTGGCTTCTCTCCCGGCGGGGGCATCTCCCCTGGCAGCGCCGTCTCCCCCGGCAGCGGCATCTCCCCCGGCAAGGGCCCGGCGCTCGGCAGCGGCACTGCGCTCAGCGGCAACACCACCCCCGGCGGCACCCTCGCCTCCGGCGGCGGCTTCTCCCCCGGCGACGGCATCTTCCCTGGCAGCGCCATCTCCCCCAGCGGGGGCCCGGCGCTCGGCAGCGGCACTGCGCTCAGCGGCAGCACCACCCCCGACCGCGTCGGCGCCCCCGCCGTCCGCGCCCTCGGTCTCCAAGTCCTCGGCGGCCGTTCGCAGGGCGGTCACGGTGTTGCTCCTTCCGGTAGGAGGTCTCCGGTCGGTTCCGAGGTGACGTACTCCGCGCCGTACCGGGCGAAGCGGGCGTGGCGGTCGGTGCGGAGTTTGTCGCCCTGGAGGCCTGCGAGGTCGTCGAGGGTCGAGGTGATCGCGAGCCCGAGGCGGTGGGCCGCTGCCGCGGGGTCGGTGTCGACGCCGCCGGCCGGTTCGAGGAGGACTCCGTCGACGACGCCGAGTTCGAGGAGGTCCCGGGAGCGCAGTTTGAGGGACTCGGCGGCGCGGGCCGCCTGGGAGGGGTCCTGCCAGAGGATCGCCGAGCAGCCTTCGGGGCTGATGACGGAGTAGATCGCGTCCTGCCACATCAGGACGCGGTTGGCGACGGCGAGGGCGAGCGCGCCGCCGCTGCCGCCCTCCCCGGTGACCACGGCGACCACCGGGACCGGCAGTTCGGCCATGAGCTTGAGGTTCTCGGCGATCGCGATGGCCTGCCCCTGTTCCTCGGCCTGCTTGCCGGGGAACGCGCCGGGCGTGTCGATGAGGGTGATGACGGGGAGCCCGAGCTTGGCGGCGAGCCGCATGAGGCGGGCGGCCTTGCGGTACCCGGCGGGGCTCGGCATGCCGTAGTTGCGGCGGGCCAGCTCGGCCGGGTCGTGTCCTTTCTGGTGGCCGATCAGCACGACCAGCCGCCCGTCGAGGCGTCCGAGACCGCCGACGACGGCGGGGCACTCCCCGGAGACCCGGTCGCCCGCCAGCTCGCGGAAGTCGTCCAGGAGGAGGGCGGCGTAGTCGAGGGTGGTGGGCCGGCTGATCCGCCGGGCCCGCCGGACCACGCCGTGCGGGTCGTCGTGGCCGAGCCGCGCCGGGTCCCGTACGACGACCTCGTCGGCGGTGTCGCGGTCGCCCGCGGGGGTGCGGCGCCCTGGGAGGGCCGTACGCAGCAGCTTGCCCAGTTCCGTACGGTGCCGGTCGCGGGGGCAGATGACGTCGATGAAGCCGCGCTCGTACAGGAACTCCGCGGTCTGGAAGTTCGGCGGGAGGGTTTCCTTGATGGTCTGTTCGACGACGCGGCGCCCGGCGAAGCCCAGGCGGGCGCGGGGTTCGGCGATGGTGACGTCGCACAGGGTGGCGAACGAGGCGGCGACCCCGCCGAACGTCGGGTCGGTGATCAGCGAGACGGTGAGGATGCCGGCCTCGTCGAGGCGGGCGAGCATCGCGCTGGTCTTGGCCATCTGCATCAGCGACAGCGCGCCCTCCTGCATGCGGGCGCCCCCGGAGGCGGTGACCAGCAGCAGCGGCGTACGGCGGGCGAGGGCGGTGTCGCCGATCCGGGTGATGATCTCGCCGACGACGGAGCCGAGGCTGCCGCCGAGGAACCGGAAGTCCATGCAGGCGACGACCACCGGGGCGCCGTCGATGGAGCCCGCGGCGCCGAGCACGGCCTCGTCGAGCCCGGTCCTGGCTCTGGCCTCGGCGAGGCGGCGGGGGTAGGGCTTGCTGTCGGTGAAGCCGAGCGGGTCGGCCGGTGTGACGCGGAAGGGCAGGAGTTCGAGGGTGCCGGGGTCGAGCAGGAGGCGCAGGCGCTCCCACGCGGTGAGCGCGCCGTGGTGGCCGCACTCGGGGCAGCAGCGCAGAGCGCGCCGCCAGCGGTTGCCGTAGACCAGGGTCCCGCAGCCGTCGCACCTCACCCAGTCGGGGTGGGCCGTGGCCGGGCTCGTTTCGAGGATGCCGCTCATGTCGAGGGTGCCGCCTCCAGGAGGTGCAGGTACGAGTTCACGGGCCGCATGTCCACCACGCGCAGGTCCGCCTTGCGGACGACGGCGGTGATGGTGTCGGTCGTGTGTTTCCTGCCGTCGGAGTTCAGCAGGAACAGGAGGTCCGTTCCTGTCGTGAACTTGATCTCGGGACTGCCGTCGATCATGTTGGTGATGATGAAGAACCTGCTGTCGGGGCGGCCCGCCCGGGCGGCGTTGCGCAGGGCGGTGACCGATTTCTCGTCGGCCCATTCGAGGATGTTCTTGAAGAGGTAGGCGTCGGCCTCCACCGGTATGCCCTCCAGGCAGCTCCCGCCGACGATCCGGGCCCGGGCGGCGAGTTCCCCTCCGGGGCGCAGCCGGCTGTCGGCCTCGGCGACGACGGGCGGCAGGTCGAAGAGCACCCCGCTGAGGTCCGTGTTCTTCTCCAGCAGGGTGGCCAGGGTGTATCCGTGGCCGCCGGCGACGTCGACGAGTGTGCCGACTCCGCGCAGGTCGAGCGCGGCGGCGACGGCGTGGGTGGCGAGCCGGCTCAGCTCGGTCTGCGCCTTGTTGAAGACGGCGGCGGACTCGGGCCAGGTGGCGTGCAGGTAGGAGAAGAAGTCGGTGCCGTACCGCTCCTCGAAGCCGCCGCGGCCGTTGCGGACGGCCTCTTCGAGGTGGGGCCACAGTTCCCAGGTCCAGGGTTCGGTGACCCACAGGACGTAGTACTTGAGGCTGTTGGGGTCGTTCTCCCTGAGCAGCCGGGAGGTCGGGGTGTGCGCGTACCCGTTGTCGGTCTCGGTGAAGACGCCGTGCTGGGCGAGGGCCCGCAGCAGCCGGCCGAGCATCTCGGTGTCGACGCCGAGGACGGCGGCCAGTTCCCCCGGTGTCCTGGGCCGGTCGCCGAGTTCCTCGGCGACTCCGACGCGTACGGCGGCGCGCAGTGCTGCCGCTCCCGCGGCGCTGAGCGCGAGTTCCCGCACGCCGATGATCGCACCGTGATCGGTGATGTCCTTTTCCTGGATCGTCATCGCCTACTCCGTTCGCAACCTTTGTTTTTCCGGCCTGCTGTTCTCCGGCCTGCGCGAGCTCCAAGATAGGTATCCGAGTCTCAAGAATCGGTCGAGAAATCTTTGAACGAATGGCGGGCGCCCGCTCGAAAGCTCAAGGAGGTCTCGACATCGATTCAAGGGATACGGCGGACGATGGTGCCACAACCCGGCACGACCTCTCGCGATCTCCTTGGAGGTAGGGATGGCACAGGAAATCGCCCGGGCAGCTCTTGTCACGGGTGCCACGAGCGGGATCGGACTGGCCACGGCGAATCGTCTGGCCCGCACCGGCCACAAAGTGTTCATCTGTAGCCGTGACGGCGCCGCGGTCAAGGACACGGTGGAAAGGCTGCGGAAAGACGGCCACGAGGCCGACGGGGCGGTGTGCGACGTGACCGATGTCGCGCAGATCGAGCAGTTGGTGGCGACGGCGGCGAAATGTTTCGGGCCGATCTCCGTCCTGGTCAACAACGCCGGCCGCAGCGGCGGCGGCGAGACGGCGGGCATTCCGGACGAGCTGTGGCTCGATGTGGTGAACACCAACCTGAACAGCGTGTTTTTGATGACCAAGCGCGTTCTGACGACCGGCGGGATGCTGGGTCTGGCGCGCGGGCGCATCGTCAACATCGCCTCGACCGGGGGGAAGCAGGGGGTCGTCCTGGGCGCCCCGTACACGGCGTCGAAACACGGGGTCGTCGGCTTCACCAAGGCGCTCGGCCTGGAGCTCGCGAAGACCGGGATCACCGTCAACGCGGTCTGCCCCGGCTATGTGGAGACCCCGATGGCGCAGCGGGTGCGCGAGATCTACGCGGGTATCTGGGACATCTCCGAGGACGAGGTGCTCGCGAAGTTCAACACGAAGATCCCGATGGGGCGTTACGTCGACCCGGAGGAGGTCGCCGCGATGGTCGGCTACCTGGTCAGCGACGAGGCGTCCGTGGTGACGGCCCAGGCGATGAACGTGTGCGGGGGGCTGGGCAACTACTAGCCGGCAGCCGCCCTGGCCCGGGCCCGGACCAGGGCGGCGCTGGGTGGTGGCCGGTGGCGCGGCACGTCATCTGCCGCGGCCGGACGACAGGACGGCGCTGAGGTCCTCGCGTGCGGCGGCTTCGTCGAGGGCGGGGTCCCCGTCCAGGACGGCGTGGTGAAGCCGTTGCAGGCGAGGGGAGGGTTCCAGGCCCAGTTCGTCCCGCATCCACTTGTGGAAGCTGCGGTACTTCTCCAGGGCCTTGCCCCGGTAGCCGGACCGGTACAGGGCCAGCATGTACAGGGCGTGGAGGTTCTCGTTGTCGTCGTAGCGGGCGGTCAGGGAGGCCAGTTCGCCGAGGGACTGGCGGTGGCGTCCGCGCCGCAGCTCGATCTCCAGGCGGCACTCCATGACCGTCAGGCGGGACTGTTCGAGGCGGGCGACCTCGGGCTCCAGCATCCGCCCGGCCTCGACGTCGGCGAGCACGTTGCCCCGCCACAGGCCCAGGGCCTGGTCGAAGATGCGGACCGCGCTCGCGTCGTCCCCTTCCTCCAGGGCGTCCATTCCGGCCTGTTCCAGCGACCTGAAGCGGTACAGGTCGAAATTCGCGTCGCGCAGAATCAGCGTGTATCCGCCGTTCCGGGTGAGGAGCACATTTCTGGCGACCTTTCCGACGGGAATCTGGAGTGCCTCGGAGAGGAGTTTGCGCACCTGCACCACATAGGTTTGCAGTGTGGTCTGCACGCTCCTCGGCGGCCGGGTGTCCCAGATCTCGCTGATGAGCGATTCCGTCGACACGACGCGGTCCTCGTTCAGCAGCAGGAGCGAGATGAGCTGTTTCGGTTTGCGTGCCGAAGGCGTCGCGTCGCGGCCGTTCTCCGCTAACGACAACGACCCGAGTATGCGAATGTCCACCCGTGTTCTCCCGATCTTGTTCGGAAATTGAACCATTCAGACAGGAGGGCGGTAAAACGATGACCGCAAACACTGAACCCCCGGCGCGGGTCTTGGCAACCCCCTGTTTTCAGTCAGCTGTGCGTGAAGATCTCATCGCCCTGATCATCTGTGCCGTGCGGTCGACGCCGTGGTACCAACTTATCCCCGCCCGGGGCGGCGGGCGGGATGTTGACGTTGCATCGAAATAAATTCGCCGGGTCGTGTACGGCTTTGAGCGCGGCCAGCCGCTGGAAAGCGGACGCTTCGTAGCATTCGCGGGTCTGCTCGGGGGCCCGCTCGTCGCCCTGGACGAAGTTGGGTGAGCGGCCGAGCGTCCAGGGCGCCGTGGTCCGGGTCACGCCGCGGGCCACGTCGTGGGCGGGGTCGTGGCCGGGCCCCCGCGGGAGGGTCACCACGCGCAGCACGTGCGAGGCGCCGCGGTGGCCCACCGCGTTGTCCGTCTCGGGCGGCCGGGACAGCGCCGCGCCCAGGTGGTTGAACTGCACCACCGCGAAGGCCCCGGCGCCGGGGCCGACCAGGTCGAGGACGGCGTCCGGGACCGACGGGGCGAACTCGCTCAGCATCGCGTTGGCGCAGTAGAAGTTCCGCGGCTGCTTCGGCTCGTTGTGGATCGTCCCGGAGGCGGTGAAGGGCATCTCGCCGAGGGTGTCCACGAGCCGCGGCCCCAGCGCCCGCAGGGGCGCGACCAGGTGTTCTCCGCTCTCGACGGTGCCGAGGTGGGCGATGCGGACGTGGGCGAGGTGCCGGCCGCGCAGGGGCGGCGGCACACCGGGCACGTCCGGCATCGGGATGAGGCCGATGCTGGAGCACATGGCGTCCGGCACCGTCTCGGTCCACTCCCGGTACGTCTTGAGGACGGCCGGTATGTAGGGCGCGTCGAAGTACAGGCCGCCGCCGAAGAACCGGTCGACCGGGAAGAGCGCGAACTCCAGCCCGGTCACGACACCGAAGTTGCCGCCGCCGCCCCGCACCGCCCAGAACAGGTCGTCGCCGGGGGTCAGGGTCCGCAGCTCGCCGTCGGCGGTGACCAGCTCCACGCGGCGTACGTGGTCGGCGGCGTAGCCGAAGCTGCGGCTCAGCAGGCCGAGGCCGCCGCTGAGCGTGTAGCCGACGACGCCGACGTCGGGCGAGGAGCCGCTGAGCGGCGCGAGTCCGTGTCCGGCGGCGGCGTCGATCACCTGCTCCCAGCGGGTACCGGCCGCCGCCCAGGCGGTGCGCGAGACGGGGTCGACGCGGACCTCGGCCATCGGCGTCGTGTCGATGAGGACACCGCCGTCGGTGGGGACGTTGAGGCCGTGGCCGGTGGCCTGGACGGCGACCGGGAGTCCGTGCCGGGCGGCGCGGCGGACCGCGAGCTGGACGTCGGCCGGGCGGCCGGCCCGCACGATCACGGACGGCCGGTGCAGGTAGGTGCGCTGGACGCCGCTGCGGGCCGCGTCGTAGCCGGCGTCCTCGGGGCCCAGCACGGTCCCGCCCGGGCTGCTTCGCAGGGACGTCATGCGCCGCTCCCCCGTCCCGGTGCCGCGAGGAGGTCGTCGCGGGTGACGGTGCGGTGCCGGACGCGCAGGCCGCCGGCGGAGCCGACCAGTTCGTCGCGCATGACGGTGCTGGTGGTCAGGGTGGTGACGCCGTCGACGGTGTCGAAGACCGGTACGTAGCACGTCGTCCGCACGACTCCCTCCGGGAGTGGTTCGACGATGACGTTGAACACGAAGTGCCTTCGGATGGCTCCCCTCTTGTCGAGGCGGGCCACGGCGTCGTTGCCCAGGGCCGCGAGGCCGCTCCTCCCCTCGATCGGGTCCGGTAAACCATTGGACGCGAAGACGCCGTCCTCTGTGAAGGTCTCCACCCACGCGGCGATGTCGCCGTCGTCCAGCGCCTGCATCTGGATCGCGTAGAACTGGTCGATACGGGAACACAATTCGGCCGGTGCGTGGCCCTTGCCGGTGTTGTTGGTGTTGACGGTGTTTGCCATGGCTCCTTCTCTCAACCCAGGGGAACGCTCTGTTGTGCGGTGTCCAGGCGGCCGAGGTCGTCGCGCTCGATCTCCCGGGACATGACGCGCCAGGTGTCCTCGTGCCTGCGCAGGACGTCGGAGATCATGGCGGCCGACTGGAGGCAGGCGCCGCGCTCGGCGTCGACGACCAGGAAGAGGCCGTAGAACCGGGAGACGACCAGGTCGCCGCGGTGGGTGAAGGTGAATCCCTGGACGCAGTGGCGGCGCTGGATGCCCTTCTCGTGGAACGAGGCGTCCAGCTTCCAGACCTCGGGCTCGAACTGCGACTTCGGCACGGTCCGGCCGTCGCCGAGGACTTTCGTGGTGATCGTCGCGTCGTCGTCGAAGACCGCGAGCCACTCCTCGGTCAGGCCCCGGTCGCGGGCGTCGAGCTGGTCCAGGTAGAACCTCCTCAGCTCGTAGAAGGTCTCCGGGGACACCGTTGATCCCTCGGTCGGCATCGTCATCCGTCCTCCTCGGGGGTCGCCCTGGCTAGGCCAGGCAGGTCGGCAGGCGGCCGTCGTTGAACCGGACCATCTCCTCGAACACGGCCGGTACGTCCAGTTCCGTACCGAGCGCCAGGTCCGGCCGCCGGAGCTCCAGGAACGCCCGGTGCAGGTTCCCGACCAGCCGCTCGGGGTCGATCAGCCCGCCGAAGTCGCCGGTGCCGCGCAGGCGGGCGGTCCGCAAGGGCGTGAGCCCCTCGGCGATCCCCTCGGCGGCGAGGTCGAGGATCCAGCGCAGGTAGTCCTCCGTCCGGTCGAGGACCTCGGGGCCGCTGACCTCGCCGTGCCCGCCGACCACGGTCTCGGCCCCGAAGCCGCGCAGCCGCTCCAGCGCGGCGAGGGAGCCCCGTACGGAGCCCATCAGGCAGAACGGGGTGCAGCCGGGCAGGGCCACGTCGCCGGCGAACAGCACGCGCGCGTCGGGCAGCCAGACGACGACGTCGTTGGTGCTGTGCGCGGGGCCGACGTGGTGCAGTTCGACCGGCCGGTCACCGACCATCAGGGTCAGGCTGTGCGCGAAGGTGATGGTGGGCGGTCTGAGGGTCAGCTCGCCCCAGTCGACGTCCGGCCACAGCCCTTGCAGCGCCATGCCGGTGGCCCGCATCTCCGGGCCGGTCAGTTCGTGGGCGACGATCTCGGCGGGCGGCGCGAAGACGCAGTTGCCGAAGACGTGGTCGCCGTGGCTGTGGGTGTTGACCACGGTCCGCACCGGGCCCCGGCCGAGCCCCTCGGCCGCCGCCCGCAGCGCCTCGGCGCGCGTCCTGGTGGCGGCCGTGTCGATCAGGACCAGTCCGTCGGGTCCGGTGATCACTCCGGCGTTGCTGAGGCACCAGCCGCCGGGCGGCTGGAGGAACGCGTGGACGCCGTCCGCCAGTTCGCGCAGGCGGCCGAGGGGTGCGCGGACCTCGGTGCTCACGGGGCACCGACCGACGCGGAGTACCGGTCCGCGTGCTCCATCGTGACGCGGCTGTTGGCCGACAGCGCGGCGCGGACGCGCTGTGCCGCCTGCGGGGCGGTGACGCCGGGGCCGTACACCTCGGCCACTCCGGCCGGGTCGAGCAGGCAGGTGTGGGTGGAGGTGATCGTGCTGCCCGCCGGGCCGGTGTCGAAGGCCCAGCGTCCGCTGTGTCCGAGGAGGACGCGGGGTGGCCGGGTCTGCTTGTAGACGATCGATCCGTCGGGCAGCAGCAGCCGCAGGGAGCGGGTGGTGTGGACCGTGCCGTCGGGGGCGCGGGTGCTCATCGTCATGTCCTGGGCGCCGCCGGGCTGTTCGACGAGGTCGAGGGCGGCGACGTGCGGCAGGCGCTCGGGCCACCGGTCGGCGTCCCATACGAAGGCGCGGGCGGCGTCCGCCGTGCCGGTGAGGCCGATGGTCTCGGTGAACGTCACCAGCCAGGCGCCGATGCCTCCGGGGAGGGCCGACACGGTGCGCAGGGCCTCCAGTTCGGCGGCGCCGTTGGTGTCGAGCGCCCGGGCGATCCGCTCGCGTGCGTCGGCCTGGTCCGGGGGTGGGACGAAGCGGTGTTCGAGGACGACCCTGGTCCGGCCGCCGTCCAGCGGGAGGCAGGTCCAGCCGCCTCCCATGAGGCCGAACAGGGGGTTCTCGTGGTCCTGCCGGAAGGTGACGCGGTGTCCGGCGGCGTCGAAGTCGCGGCGGGAGCGCCACGTGTTCACCTCGCCGCCGGACACGGTCGCCCAGATCTGGAACCGGTCGCCCCGGGCCGAGCGGTCCAGGACCTCGGTGTGGACGGTGGGGCGGAAGACCACCGGCCACAGGGACACGTCGGTGATCAGGTCGTACACGGTCGACGGCGGGGTGTCGGTCTCGGTCTCGTGGCGCGCGTGGATCTCGGGCGTGGTCATCGGTGCCTCCAGTCCGGTTCGCCCTGGTCTCAGGTCGCCGTTCTCAGGTCGCCGTTCTCAGGTCGCCGTTCTCACGTCGCGGTGGAGATCGAGGAGTTCACCCGGTCCAGGATGGTGCGGAAGGTACGCAGCTCGGTGACCTCCTCGTCGGGGATGTCGATGCCGTAGCGCTGCTGGATGCGCGCGCCCACCTCGATCAGCGCGAGCGAGTCGTAGCCGACGTCGTAGAGGTCGCTGTCGAGGATGTCCTGGCTGGTCAGGTCCACCCCCTCGGCCGAGCCGGCGGCCTCGACGAGGATCGCCCGCAGATCGTCGTAGCTCATCGGGGTATTCATGGTCTCCTCGTTCGTCTCGTCTCGTCTCGTCACATCGCGTCACGGCGCCGGGGTGGCGACGACCACGCTGGAGGGCGCGTCCAGGCCGACCGTGCCGGTCAGCCGCAGGCCGGCCTTCTCGAAGACCTCGGCGAACTCGGCCTCGGTGCGGTCGCGGCCCTGGCTGAGCGCCATCATGGTGATGTCCATGAACTTGCCGGGGTGCGGGGCGTCGCCCTCGGGGATGACCGGGTCGATGACCAGGACCTGGCCGGCCGGGTCCATGACGCGGCGGATGTTGGTGAGGACGGTGATCGCCTCGGCGTCGGACAGCTGGTGCAGGACGTGGGAGATGACGTAGGTGTCGCCGGCCGGGGGCACCGCTTCGAGGTAGCTGCCGCCGACGAGTTCGGCGCGGTCGAGGACTCCGGCCTCGTCCAGGACGCGTTCCGCGCCGGGCACCACGTGCGGCTGGTCGAAGACCACGCCCTCCATGTCGGGGTACCGGCTGAGGATCGAGGCGAGGAGGTGGCCGTGGGCGCCGCCGACGTCGACGAGCCTGCGCACGCCGGTGAGGTCGTACGTCGCGACGGCGGACTTCTGGGTCTGGCCGGCCGCGTTGCCCATGGCGCCGCTGAACAGTTCGTTCATCTCCGGGTGCCGGGCGAGGTAGGTGAAGAGTTCCTCGCCGTTGACGTGGTCGAAGGCGGGGCGGCCGGTGCGGATGGAGTAGCCGATCTCCGCGTAGGCGTTGCGCATGAAGTGCTTGCCCTGGAGGCGGAACACGTCGCGCAGGGAGTGCGGGGTGTCGGAGCGCAGGATCTCCGCGAGCGGTGTGAGGGCGAAGACGCGGCGGGAGGTCTCGGTGAAGACTCCCTTGCTCGCCATGGCCCGCAGGACGCGGTAGAGGCCGTCGGGGTCGTTCCCGGTGCGTTCGGCCAGTTCGTCGACGGGGAGCGGGCCTTCCACGAGGTGGTCGGCGATGCCGATCTCCGCGATGGCGGAGAGCATGAACCCCATGCGCAGCCCGCTGTGGAAGTCCCACATCGTGCTCAGCAGAGCTTCTTTGCGACCGCTGTCGGCCGGGGCACCCGCTGCCTGATCGGGCATGGTCGTTCCCTCCAGTCGTTGCTTCTGGGACACGTGGCTTCTCGGCTGTACGGCTTCTGGGGCGTGCGGTTTCCCGGACAGGTGCACGGCGGGGTCAGGCCGGTTCGGCGACGACCACGCTGGACGGGAGCGCCCGCCCGATCGTGGCGGTCGGCCGCAGCCCCGCCTGCCGCAGGACGTCCCCGAACTCCGCCTCGGTACGGTCCCGGTTGCGGCCCAGGACGAGCATGGTGCTGTCGAGGATCTTCGTCGGGTGCGGTACGTCGCCCTCGGGGATCACCGCGTTGACGATCAGGACCCGGCTGTCGTCCGCCATCACCTGGCGGATGTTCTTCAGCACCTTGACCGTGTCGGCGTCGCTCAGTTGCTGGAACACGTGGGACACGAGGTAGACGTCGCCGCCCGGGGGCACCGACTCCAGGTAGTCCCCGACGGCGAACTCGACGGAGTCGAGCACCCCGGCCCCGCGCAGGACGGCTTCAGCGGCCGGCGCCATGCGGGGGCCGTCGACGTACACGCCGCGCATCCCGGGGTGGCGGGTGAGGATCTCGGCGAGGACGTGGCCCTGGGCGCCGCCGACGGCGACGAGGGTCTTCACGCCGGTCAGGTCGCAGGTCTCCACGGCGGCGAGCTGGATCTGCCGGTTGGCCTTGCCCATCGACCTGCCGAACAGCTCCCGGAGCTCGGGGTGGCGTGCCACGTACGCGAAGAGCGGCATGCCGTTCGCGTGCTCGAAGGCGGGCTCACCGGTGCGGATCGTGTGCCCGATCCCGACGTAGGCGTCGTGCATGAAGCTCTGGGCGTGCATCTGGAAGGCGTCGCGCAGGGAGTTGGGGTGGTCCGAGCGCAGGACGTCCGCCAGCGTGGTGAGGCCGAAGGTGCGGCGGGACACCTCGGTGAAGACGCCCTTGCCGGCCAGCGCCCGCAGCACCCGGTAGAGGGCGTCCGCGTCGCAGTCGGTCCTTTTCGCGAGTTCCTCCACGGCCAACGGGCCCGCGCTGAGTTCGTCGGCTATTCCGAGTTCGGCCACGGCTTGCAGCATGTAAGTGATCCGGACACCGCTGTGCAGTTCGATCATGGTGCTCAGCGGGGATTCGCTGTGGAGTTCCTTCATGTAGCTGACGTCTGTTCCCTGGCTCATGTCGGCCCCTTTCCGGGCTGTCACGCCAATTGCTCAGTACGTTGCGAACGCGTTACCGCGTGATGACGACGGCCGAATTGAATCCACCCCGGCCCCGGGCCGTCACGAGGGCGGTACCGACTTTCGCCTGACGGGGTTCCGTGACCATGTCGATGGCGTACTCGTCGGGAATCGTGCGGGAATGCGGGGTCGGCGGAATCACGCCGTCGCGCAGGCTCAGCAGCGCGGTGACGACGTCCAGCGGGCCCGCGCCCGCGAGGAGCCGGCCGACGCCCGCCTTGGGCACCGTCACCGGGACCTTCCTGGGCCCGAAGACCTCCGCGATGCTCGCCGCCTCGCTGCGGTCGCGCTCCGGGATGCCGGCGCCGTCCGCGAAGACCACGTCCACCTGGCCGGGTGTCACCCCGGCGTCGGCGAGGGCGAGCCGTATCGCGCGGGCGAGGTTGGCGGGGCGCCCGCTGCCGGGCGGCGGGTCGAACGTCGCCGCGTATCCGGCGACCACGCCGTAGCGGTGCGGGGGCGGGCGCTCCGCGTCGGCGTGTTCGAGCACCAGCATGGCGCCGCCCTCGCCGGGCACGTAGCCGCCGGCGGCGGCGTCGAAGGGGAGGTAGGCGCGGGTCGCGTCCTCGGCGGTGCTGACCTCGCCGCTCGCGAGGTGCGAGAGCCAGCCCCAGGGGTCGAAGGCGGAGTCGAGGCCGCCCGCGACCATGAGCCCCGCTCCCCGGCGCAGGTTGCGCCGGGCCTGCCCGATCGCGTCGAGCCCGCCCGCCTGGTCGGCGACCAGCACCCCGCCGGCGGCGCGCATGCCGTTGCGGATGGAGAGCTGGCCGGTGTTGGCGGCGTAGAACCAGGCGAACGACTCGTACACGCTGACCTTCTGCGGCCCCTGCGTCCACAGTTTCCGGAATTCGTGGTGGGTGAACTCCCAGCCGGCGGACGCGTTGGAGGTGACGACGCCCATGTCGAACGGGTCGTAGCCGCGGTCGGCGGCCTGCGCGTCGGCGAGGGCCTCGTCGCCGGCCACGAGCGCCAGCTGCGTCACCCGGTCGGTCTGCGGGATGAGCCGGCTCGGCAGCCGCTCGGCGGCGTCGAAGCCGGTGATCTGCCCGGCCAGCCGGGCGCTGTAGCGGGAGGCGTCGTACCGCTGGATCGGCTGGATCCAGGAGCGGCCTTCGAGCACGGACCGCCAGTGCTCCTCGACGCCCGCCCCGTCGCCCACCATGGTGCCGATCCCGGTCACCACCGGGGGCATGTTCATGCCGCACGCTCCGGGGCGCGCAGCAGCACGGCGCTCTGGAAGCCCCCGAAGCCGCTGCCGACCGACAGGACGGTGTCCACCGGGAGTTCGCGCGCCTCGTTCGGCACGTAGTCCAGGTCGCACTCGGGGTCGCGCTCGTGCAGGTTGGCCGTCGGCGGGACCACGTTGTTCTCGATGGCCAGGGCGCACGCGGCGAGTTCGATCGAGCCGATCGCGCCGAGCGAGTGGCCGATCATGGACTTGATCGAGCTGACCGGCACCGCGTAGGCGTGCGCCCCGAGCGCGTCCTTGAACGCGGCGGTCTCGTGGCGGTCGTTCTGCCGGGTGCCCGAACCGTGCGCGTTGACGTAGTCGACGGACTCGGGCGCGCACCGGGCGTCCGCCAGCGCGTGGCGGATCGCCTCCGCCATCTCGCGGCCGTCCGGCCTGAGGCCCGTCATGTGGTACGCGTTGCAGCGGGTGGCGTGGCTCGCGACCTCGGCGTAGATGTGCGCGCCGCGCGCCCGGGCGTGCTCGCGCTCCTCCAGCACCATGACCGCGGCGCCCTCCGCGAGGACGAACCCGTTGCGCGTCGCGTCGAAGGGGCGCGAGGCGTGGGCGGGGTCGTCGTTGCGCGGGGTGGTCGCCTTGATCGCGTCGAAGCAGGCGACGACGATCGGGGAGACCGGGGCGTCGGTGGCGCCGGCGAACATCACGTCGGCGGTGCCGTCCATGATCGCCTCGTGGGCCCGCCCGACCGCGTCAAGACCCGCGGTGCAGCCCGTCGCGACCATCGCGACCGGCCCCTCGGCGCCGGTCCGCCAGGCCACCTCGGCGGCGGCGGCGCTCGGCACCATGTAGTCGTACATGTGAGGGGAGAGGTGCCCCTCGTCCATGAGCCACTCCCGGCCGCTGTCCGACAGCACGAGGTACTCGCGCTCGATGCTCGTCGTCGCCCCGACCGCGCTGCCCAGGCTCACGCCGACGCGGGCCGGGTCGAGGGCCTCGACGTCCAGGCCGCTGTCGACGAGGGCCTCGCGGGCGCACGTCACGGCGAGCTGGGTCGCGCGGTCCATACGCCGGATCTCGCGGGGCAGCAGGCCCATTGCCGCTGGATTGAAATCACATTCTCCGGCCACTCTCGAACGAAAAGGGCTGGGATCGAAGAAGGAAATTCCTCTGGTCGCCGTGCGACCCGCGGTGAGGAGATTCCAGAACTCTTTCCTTCCCAGCCCTCCTGGCGCAATCACGTCGATACCGGTGATTACCACGGCCCGGTCCACAAGCACTCCTTTGGAGTCCGCCAGCCACCGCCCTTTCCGACGGCCATACTTCAACGGCGGGCTTGAGTGAACCTCAAACAAATCTTGACCGGTCCAGACTAGAGCTGATCTTCGCTATTGTCGGCGCAGGTCACAGGGTTATGAGGGGGCTGTGAAGTGGCTATGAGGCGGCGGATTCCCCGGTGCGCAGCAGCGCCTGGACCCGGAAACCGCTGCCGTGCGGGCCGGCGCGCAGGTAGCCGTCGAAGAGGGCCGCCCGCTCGCGCATGCCGATCAGCCCGTGCCCGGCCCCGGCCGAGGAGGTGCGCGGGACGGGGTCGCCCCGGCGGCGCGGCTCGGCGGGACCGCTGTCGGTGACCTCGATGACCACGTCCTCGGGGCGGTACTCGATGCGCAGGGTCGCCCGGGTCGGCCCGGCGTGGCGGACGACGTTGGTGAGGGCCTCCTGGGCGATGCGGTACGCCGACAGGTCCACGGCGGCGGGCAGCGGGCGTGCGGTGCCGCCGATGGCGAGGTCGACGTCGACGCCGGCACTCCTTATCTGGTGGGCCAGCGCGGCCGTGTCGGCCAGCCCCGGGGTGGGGGTGAGCGCGGGGTCGACGGCGTGCTCGTGGCGCAGCACCTCGACGAGCAGCCGCATCTCGTGCAGGGCCTGGCGGGTGGTGGTCTCGACGATGCCGAGGGTCTCCGCGACCTGGGCCGGGTCGCTGTCCATGACCATGCGCGCGACCCCGGCGCGCAGCGCGATGAGGCTCATCGAGTGCGCGACGATGTCGTGCAGTTCGCGGGCGATGACGAGGCGTTCGTCGATGGCGGCCTGCCGGATGCGGGCGGCGTGCTCGCGTTCGCGTTCGGCCTCCCGCTCGGCCGTGGCGATGAGCCGGTTGCGGTGCTCCCGGGCGGCGAGGCCCGCGAACCAGCCGACGCAGATGATCGCGACGTTCGCGGCGAGGATGGCCAGCCAGCCCGAGGCGACACGCCCGATGGCGACACCGGCGGCCATCAGCAGCCCGGAGACCCCGGGGTGGACCCACCAGAACGCGTACTCCGCCGTCACCGCCGTGGTGTACGCGGTGAGGGCGACGAAGACCGACACCTGCGGCGCGCCGCTCAGCGCGGCGACCACGAAGGCGCACACCGACGCCACCGCGAACGACGACCGGGGCCAGCGCCTGCGGGCGGCGACGGCGAGCGCGGCGAAGACGATGCCGAGGGTCCGCAGCACGTGCTCGGCGTCGGACGCGGGGTGGGCGCCGCTGCGGGCGTCGGCCCACAGCAGGCCGACGCAGAGCAGGGCGGCCAGCGCGACGTCGAGGAGGACCAGGGGGTGCGGTCGCCGGGTGAGGAACCGCTGGATCTGCCGTACGGGAACGATGCCGGACACAGGGTCAGGCTACTCAGGGAGGCGGGGCCGGGTCGTCAGGTCGCAGTCGGGTCCGGCGCGTGCATCGCCGGGTGTACGCGGGCGGGACGTACACCCCTGGTCGTACCCCGGAGGTCGTACCCGGGAGGCACCCCCGCGCCGTCACTTCTTCGCCCTGCCCGGCGCCGACGTCACCCCGTCCTCGCTGCCCGCGATCCGGTCGATGTCGACCGGGCTGGTGGTCGCGTCCGGGGGCGGGGTGAGGACGGACAGCTGCTGGCCGGCGACGCCGGGGGGCGGGGTCAGGTCGGAGTCGGGCAGGTCGGGTGCGGTGGTCTGCTGGGCGAGGACCTGGTCGATGTCGACGAGGCCGGTCTGTTCGAGGGTCGCGATGTGGTTCAGGAGGATGTGGTCGGCCTGCTCGGCGAGCGCGCGCACCAGCGCGTTCTTCGTCGTGGAGCGGATCTGCGCGACGGTGGTGAAGAACGAGCCGTCGCTCTGGCGCAGGAGGTTCGCGAAGTCCCGGTCGAACTGTTCGCCCTTGCTGTCGGTGGCCAGCCGGTTGACGAAGCCGGTCTGCTGGGGGCTCGCCAGGTTCGGCAGCGTGATGTCCAGCAGCGGGGCGATCTTGCGGACGGTGACGTCGAGGGCGGCGTGGCCGTCGGCCAGGGTCCGTCCGGCGGTGACGACCCGTCGGTCGGTGCCCTTCTCCACGCCCATCCGCGCGACGGGGTGCTCCCACAGGCCGGCCGCGCGCACCTTGACCACGAAGTCCCGGTCGCCCTCGGTCAGGGGACCCCACTGGGTGTCGGCGATGACTCTGGACGCCGCCTCGGAGACCGTTCTGACCCCCAGTAACGCCGGGTAGACGAGGGCGGCGAGCGTCAGGCTCAGCGCGCCGCCCACGAACAGCGTCCCCATCGCGTTGCGAGAAACCCGCACTCTGCCTCCTGCCTCGTCGGGACGTCACACGCCCAGGAGTACGGAGCTGATCGTCACTCCATTCACTGGAGCGACCGAGAAATTTGCCGCCGAGGGTGCGGGGATGTGCCGTCCAGGGGGCGCCTCGGCGTCCGCCGGGCCCTCTTCCGGCGTCCGGGGCATGGACGCGGGAGGGCGATCGGCCGCAAGTGCCCCTGATCGAGCGCCCGGTGGAATCGAGTGCAGCATCTAACCAATTGCAAAAATAAGCAATTGCCATGCCACTCCCGACCCCGAACAAGCAGCCCGGAAGTCACATCGAGGCCGACCCCATACATTCGCTTGTGCGAATACAGGCGTTCGTGAAGGTGACGGACCAGGAGGAGCGGGTCTTGTTCCCGCCGAGGGTGGGGAGGGCTTCGGGGACGGACCGAGACCGAAGGGAGCGGCATGTCGAACACCAGGGGGTACCTGATCCGCGCGGCGCTGCACGGCGCCGACCGGTTACGGGCCGGGCAGGAGCCGACGGATCTGGAGAGCCTGCTGCTGGACGTCCTGCGGACCGTCCTGCCGGAGGAGGAGATACGCGACTGGGGGCGCCGCGAGACCGTCACGGAACGCCCGGTGTCGTCCGGACACGGCTTCGCGGATCTGCGCGCCCGCGCGCGGGAGGTGGCCGAGGAGGCGGTCACCCGCCCGAACGTGGCGTTCCTCGACGCCGAGGCCCTGGCGGAGGGCGCGCCCGTGTGGCCGGCGGAGTTCGCCGCCGGGGTACGGGAGTCGGGCTTCGGCGTCGTCGGCGTCACCGGGGTCTCCCCCTCCGGTGGGGCGGACGAGGCGCCGTTCCGCGCGACGTGGCACCTCGATCACGCCCCCGCCCCCAGGCTCCTCTTCGACGGCCCCGCCCAGGGCCGCGTCTCCTTCACGATCCACGCCGGGACACAACCCCGCGACGACCTCGCCCGCGCCCTGGACGCCCTCGCCCGCGCCTGCGACACAGCCGTCGCCGACCTGGACACCGAGCCCCCCGGACAGGTCTTCGTCGGCGTGGCCTGGGAGGTCATGAACCTGTACGCCTTCCTCAGGACTCACCTGGACCACCCGCCGAGGACGACCCCCCTGCGCCTCACCCTCGGCCGCGCCGGCACCGCCGTCCTCTTCCACCGGCCCGCCCTGGAACTGCCCGAGAGCGACGGCACCGCACCGCGGCTCCGGTACGGCGGTGAGCGGCCCTCTTTCCCCTCCGGCTCCCTGGAGTACGCCACCTACCGGAGCGGGCGGCCGTCCCCGTGGAGCGTGCCCGTCCCCCTCGCCCTGCGCAGCGTCACCGCGCCGTCCCTGGTCTCCTACGGCGGCGACCTCCACGTCGTCTTCGCCCGCCCCGGCGACCAGCGGCTGATGTGGAGCCGGCTGCGCGGCGGCGCCTGGAGCGCGCCCGTGCCGGTCGGCGGTTCGAGCAGCCGTCAGCGCGCGGCGCTCACCGTGCACGGGGGCCTGCTGTACTCCTTCCACACCACGCCGGACGGCGAGATCCTGTGGAGCCGCTTCGACGGCTCGGCGTGGACCCGGGAAGCGCGGGTGGCGGGCTGGGACAGCCCCGTGTCGCCCGACATCGCCTCGCACGGCGGGCACCTCTGGGTCGCCCGCCGCGACCACGGCAAGCGGATGCACCTCGACCGGCTCGGCACGGACTTCCGCAGCGCCTTCACGCACTGCTTCACCGACTCGGCGAGCGACAGCGCCCCCGCGCTCGTCTCCACGGGCGACGCCCTGTGGATCGCCCACCGCGGCCTCGACGACCAGGTCCACGTCCGTTCCAGCGGCGCCCCGTCGGACCCGGCCCGCTGGCAGGCCCACGCCCCCGCGCCCGGCCTGCTGACCGAGCGCAGCCCGACCCTCGTCGACCACCCCGGCCTCGGCCCGCACCTCCTCGCGCGCGACACCGACGGCCGGCTGCGCCTCGCCGCCCTCGCCGACGGCGGCTGGGCCGAGCCCCCCGCGCCCGCCCACGCCGGCGGCTTCCCCGCCCTGGACGCCGGCGGCGCGGCCTTCCACCGCGGCAGGCTGTACGTGACGTACCGCCGGTGAACACCTCCCCCGACCACCCCGCAGAAGGGCACGATGGGTTCATGCCGATCTCCCATGTGAACAGCCGCTTGGCCCAGGCCGGTACGTCGATCTTCGCCGAGATGTCCGCACTCGCCGCCGAGACCGGTTCGATCAACCTGGGCCAGGGTTTCCCCGACACCGACGGCCCCGCCGAGATCGCCCGCGCCGCCGCCGACGCCGTCCTGGCCGGCCGCGGCAACCAGTACCCGCCGGGCCGGGGCGTCCCCGAGCTGCGCGAGGCCGTCGCCCACCACCAGAAGCGGTTCCACGGCATCACCCTGGACCCCGGCTCCGAGGTCCTCGTCACGGCCGGAGCCACGGAGGCGATCGCCGCGTCCCTGCTCTCCCTGCTGGAGCCCGGCGACGAGGTGATCACCTTCGAGCCCACCTACGACACCTACGCGGCGTGTATCGCGATGGCGGGCGGCGTCCACGTCCCGGTCCCCCTGCGCCCGCCGTCCTTCCGCCCCGACCTGGACGCGCTGCGGGCCGCCGTCACCCCGCGCACCCGCATCCTGCTCCTCAACTCCCCGCACAACCCGACCGGCACGGTCCTCACCCGCGAGGAGCTGGCCGCTGTCGCCGAACTCGCGGTGGAACGGGATCTGCTGGTGATCTCCGACGAGGTGTACGAACACCTCGTGTACGGCGTGGAGCACGTCCCGGTGTCCACGTTCCCGGGCATGCGGGAGCGCACCCTCACGATCAGCTCGGGCGGCAAGACCTTCTCGTTCACCGGCTGGAAGGTCGGCTGGGTCAGCGGGCCCGCCGCGCTGGTCTCGGCGGTCCTCACCGCGAAGCAGTTCCTCACCTATGTGTCCAGCGGGCCGTTCCAGTACGCGACGGCGCAGGCGCTGCGGCTCCCCGACGACTACTTCGACGGGCTGCGGCGGGAGCTGCGGGCCAAGCGCGATCTGCTCGCCGAGGGCCTGCGGTCCGCCGGGTTCACGGTCCATCGGCCGGACGGCACCTACTTCATCACCACGAGCATCAGGGGGCTCAGCGACGCGGACGGGCTGGAGTTCTGCCGGGAGCTGCCCCGGCTGTGCGGGGTGGCGGCCATCCCCAACCAGGTGTTCTACCGGGACCCCGGCGCGGAGGCCCGGGGCCTGGTGCGGTTCGCGTTCTGCAAGAGGACCGAGGTGCTGACGGAGGCGGTGCGGCGGCTGGCCGCCCTCGCCTAGCGCGCAGTGGCCGCGCCCCGGGGAGGGGCGCGGCCGGTGTCAGTGCGCGTGGCCGTGGTGGTGGCCCTCGGTGAGCCACTCAGGCGCGTCGCCCCGGACGAACTTCAGGTAGTGGTCGGTCGACTCCTTGAGGATCCGCTGGGCGTCCCGGCGGATCGCCGGGGCCCACCAGTGGGCGTACATGCGGTCGTAGGAGTACGGCTGGACGGCCTCGACGACGCCGTGCACGCCGCGTTCGGGCAGCGGGAGGCGGTTGGGGGCGCTGTAGAGGAACGCCACCCGGTCCTCGCCCGGGGAGATGTTGATGGTGTCCCCGGTCAGCAGGACCCCGAGGCCGTCGGCGCCCTGCGCCCAGTGCAGGACGGCGCTGCCGGGGAAGTGGCCGCCGCACTGGATCAGGGTCACGCCGTCGGCCAGCGGGACCTCGTCCGACCAGGTGTGCACGAGGTCCTCGGCCGAGGCGGGGCGCCCGAGCCAGTGGATGTCCACCTCGGGCAGCAGGATCCGCGCGCCGAAGATCCGGGCCCACTCGACGATCGCGCCGTAGAAGTGCGGGTGGCTCGCGGTGACGACGCTGAGCCCGCCGGCCTGCCGGACGGCGTCGACGGCGGCCTCGTCGAGGTACGGCGAGGGGTCCCACATGACGTTGCCCGCGTCGGTGCGCAGGACCAGCCCGCGCTGGCCGATGCCGATCATCGGCTCGGCGCCGACCCCCAGGAGGCCGGGCTCCACCTCGCGCACCACCGAGCGGTAGCCGCCGGCCGCCATCGCGTCGAGGGTGGTCCAGCGCTGGCCGCCCGCGGGGACCCACTGGCGGTCGTCCTCGCAGATCACGCACTCGCCGGGAGGCGTGTCCCCCTCGGTGTAGGCGTGGTTCCCGCACGTCTCACATACCCACGGCTTGGTGGTCATCTTGGTCTCCTCAGCCGGTCTCAGACGAGTTCGAGCAGCAGTTCCGCCAGCTCCTCGGGCCTGTTGCTGGGGATCATGTGGTTGGTGGCGATCTCGCGGTAGCGCCAGGCCGGGGACTTCGAGACCCGGTCGGCGGCGGTCCAGAAGGGGCCCGGGGGCTCGGGGCGGGGCTCCCCGGTGGCCTTGATGAAGGTCCGGGTGAACGGATAGTCCTCCAGCGGGCGCGTCAGCCGTACCGGTTCGGTGAACGTGCCGAGGGGCTGCGGGGTGCGCCGTGCGGTGATCCAGGCGCCGGTCTCGGGGTCGTCGAACTCGCGGACGGGCGCCGGGAGCAGCCAGGAGCCGCCGAGTTCCGTGATGCGCGGGGCGCTCGCCCCGCCGGGCAGGCCGGCGGCCTCGCCGTCGTCGGGCACGAAGGCGTCGAGGTAGACGAGGTGGCTCACGCGGTCGGCGATGTATTCGAGGGCGCCGGTGATGACGCAGCCGCCGTAGGAGAAGCCGAGGAGGACGATCTCGTCGAGGTCCTCGTAGCGGACGCAGTTGACCACGTCGGCGACGTGCGTGGTCAGGCCGGTCTGGGGGCTGGCGAGGTGGACCCGTTCGCCGACGCCGGTCAGGCTGGGGGTGAAGACCTCGTGGCCCGCGGCGCGCAGCGGGCCACGGACCTTGCGGAAGTCGTGGGCACCGCTCCAGGCGCCGTGGACCAGGACGAAGGTTGCCATCTGGTTCTCGATCCGTTCTTCCCGTGGAACAAAGCAGGGGATGGAGCAGGGGATGGGGCTGGGACGTCGACAGGCGGCCGGCCGTCAGGCCCCCGGCGGTGTGACCACCAGGTGGTCGGGGGCCGGCTGGACCCGGCTCAGGTCCGCTTCCAGCAGCAGCGCGTCCCCGTTCTTCCCGACCTCCCTGAAGCCCGCGAACCGGTAGGTCACGAACATCATGCGGTTGCGTCCGGTCTCGACGAACTCCGCCTGGAGCGCCGCGCCGTGGTCGCGGGCGAGGGTCATGACGTGGTTGAGGAGGACCGCGCCGACGCCGCGCGACATCACCCGGCAGGACATCAGCAGCAGCTTCAGCTTCCAGACCGGTCCGCTCGTCTCGACCAGGGCGAGGCCGATCTTCCCGTACTGCCCGAAGCGGTCCTCCAGGTCGGCGACGAGCAGGCGGTGGTCGGGGGACGCGCACAGCTCCTTGAGTTCGTCGTAGGAGTAGGTCTTGCCGGTGGAGTTCAACTGGTTGGTGCGTACGGTGAGTTCCTCGGCCCGCCGCAGGTCCTCCTCGGCGGCGTCGCTGATGGTGAAGACCATGCCGAGGGTGGCGAGGAAGTCCTCGCCGGTGGTCTTCGCCTCCTCCTCCGCCTGGTCGCGTTCGATGGCGCTGCGGTACATCGAGCGGCGGTTGCGGGACTCGTCGGTGATGAACCGGGGCCGGAACTCCTCCCAGCCGGTGACCGCCTCCGCTATCTCGGCCGCCGCGACGCACAGCACCTGCGGGTGGCGGAAGGCGACCTCCTCCAGTTCGAACTCCTGGTCGTCGACGAACGCGAGGGAGTCGACGCCGATGTTGAGGGCCGCGGCGATGTCGGCGACGGAGTCGGACTTGGGCCCCCAGCCGATCCGGGGATGGAGGAAGTACTCGGCGAGCCCGAAGGCCTCCAGCCGCTCCAGCGCCGCGCCGTGGTCGTTCTTGCTCGCCACCGACTGGAGGATGCCGCGCGCGTCGAGTTCCCTGATCAGCTCCACGACCGCCGGCCGCACGGCGACGTCGCCGTCCTCCAGCAGGACGCCGTCCCAGAGCGTCTCGTCCAAGTCCCACACCACGCACTTGATCCGGCCCCGGCGCGGCTTGTCCCGGGGGGTGTCGCGCCGTCCTCCGGGGACGGCCGGTGCGCTTACCTGGCTGTCCACCTGTACGCCTCCTCAGCGATCTTGATCTGCTGGATCTGGGTGCTGCCCTCGATGATTTCCATGACCTTGGCGTCGCGGTAGTAGCGCTGCGCGGGATGGTCCGGGGCGCAGCCGGCGGCCCCGTGGATCTGTACGGCGTCGCTCGCGGCGCGGGCGGCGGCGGTCGAGGCGAAGTACTTGGCGATCCAGGTGGCCATGATGGTCTGCGGGTCCTGCCGGTCCTTGAGCTCCCCGGCCTGCCGGCACAGCAGCCGGGCCGCGCTGACGTCGGTGACCATCTGCGTCAGCATCTGCCGGATCAGCTGGTGCTCGGCGAGCGGCTGGGTGCGTCCGCCGCGTTCGGCGGTGAACCGGGCCCCGGCCTCCAGGCAGGCCTGGACGATGCCGACGCTGCCGCAGGCGACGCTGTAGCGGCCGATGTCGAGGACGCCGGTGACGACGGTGGCGAGCGCGAAGCCGTCGGGGCCCAGGAGGGCTTCGGGGCCGAGCCGGCAGTCCCGGAAGTCGATCTCGGCGAGCATGCTGCCCCGGGTGCCGAGCATGCCGTGGACGGGCCGGACCTCGACGCCGGGGGTGTCGCGTTCGACGAGGAAGGCCGAGATGCCGCGTCCGGTGCGGGCGAACACGAGCAGGAGGTGCGCGATCTGCCCGCCGGTCGTCCAGCGTTTGGCGCCGTCGAGGACGAAGCCGCCGTCGTCCTGGCGTACGGCGGTGGCCGCGATGTTCGCGACGTCGCTGCCGGCCTCCCGTTCGGTCAGGCAGAACGCGCCGATGGTCTCGCCGCGCGCGAGGCGGGGCAGCCAGCGGGTGCGCTGTTCGTCGCTGCCCCAGCGGGAGACCGCGTACGCCACCATGGAGTGGACGGTGAGGAGGCTGCGGACCGAGGAGCAGCCCCGGCCGACCTCCTCGTGCAGTTCCCCCAGGGTCACCATGTCCAGGCCCGAGCCGCCCACCTCGGCGGGCAGGATCGCCCCCCACCAGCCGAGTTCGCCCATGCGGGCCAGGACGTCGCCGGGTATGGCCTGGTCCCGGTCGAACCCGGCCGCGCGGGGCGCTATCTCGGCGTCGACGGCGGCCCGGAACTCCTCCCTGCCGTGGGGGCGGTCAGACATCCGAGCGCGCCTGGGTCAGCCGCTCGACCAGTTTGGTCATGGCCGTGACGGTCCGGAAGTTGTCCAGTTCGAGGTCCTCGTTGGGGATCTGCACCCCGAAGCGCTTCTCGACGAACATGATGAGCTGGATGGTGAACAGCGAGTTGGCGATGCCTCCCGCGAAGAGGTCGTCGTCGTCGCCGATCTCCAGGTTGGGGAAACTGCCGGCCAGGAACTTCGCTATCTCCGGTCCCACCGCTGCCGTCATGTCAGACCTCCAAGGCGTAGGAGAAGAACCCCTGCCCGGACTTACGGCCGTGGAGTCCGGCGTCGGTCATCTTCTTGAGCAAGGGGCACGGTCGGTACTTGCTGTCACCGAAGCTCTCGTGGAGGACTTCGATGCTGTAGAGGATCGTGTCGATCCCGATCAGGTCCGCCGTCGCCAGCGGGCCCATGGGGTGGCCGAAGCAGGAGGTGAAGACCTTGTCGACGTCCTCCGGCGTGGCCACGTTCTCGTGCACGAGGAACGCGGCCTCGTTGATGGTGAGCATCAGGACCCGGTTCGACACGAAGCCCGGTGAGTCGTTCACCACGATCCCCGTCTTGCCCATGCTCGCCAGGAGCTGCTGGGCGGTGCCGACCGACTCCTTCGAGGTGTGGTGGCCGGGGATCAGCTCGACGACGGGTTTCTGCGGCACCGGGTTCATGAAGTGGATGCCCAGGACCTGCGCGGGGCGCCGGGTCAGCGAGCCGATGCGGGTGATGGGGATGGCGGAGGTGTTGGCGGCGAACACCGTGTGCTGCGGGCACACCTCGTCGAGCACCGGATACACCCGCGCCTTGACGTCCCAGCGCTCGGTGACGTTCTCGACCACGAAGTCGGCGTCGCCGAGGGCCTCGTAGTCGGTGGTGAAGGTGATCGCCTCCTGTGCGCGGGCGGCGTCCACGACCGTCCCGGCCGCCGTGCCGAGCAGCCTGCTGAAGCGCAGGTCGTTGCGGATCCGCTCGGCGGAGCGGTCCAGTACCTCCTTGCTGACGTCGATCAGAACCACTTCGTGCCCGGCGGTCGCCAGGTTCTGGGCGACTCCGCCGCCCATGACACCCGCGCCCACCACACCGACCCGGCTCACGCCTGCCTCCCGTTGTGTCGGTCCTGCTGCTGTGCCGCCCTGTCCGGAAGCTGCGCCGCGACGACCGCGGCGAGTTCGGCGACGGTGAGGTTGTCGAAGAGGGACTGCAAGGCGACCTGGACGTGCAGGGTGTCCCGCAGCCGCGCCAGGAGTTTGATGCCGAGCAGTGAATGGCCCCCGAGTTCGTAGAAGTTGTCGTGCACGCCGACCTCGGCGACGCCGATCTGGTCCTGCCACAGCTCGGCGAGCGCCTGCTCCAGCGGGTCGCGGGGGGCGACGTACGCGGTGGCGAGCGCGGGCCTGGGGTGGGCCGCGGCGGGGGTGCGTGCCTCGTCCGGCTCGTCGGTATCGGTGCCGAGGGCGCCGACGTGTCCGACGATCGCCGCGAGGTCCTTGGTCGCGACGGCCACCTGGGGCGACAGTTCGCGGGCCAGCAGGCGTTCGAAGGCCGAGGCGCCCTCGGCGGGCCTGATGCCGGTCTCCAGGTGGGCGAGGAAGGCGTTCTCGTCGTCCCCGCGGAGCTCCGGGTAGGCGTAGGCGCCGACCTCGTCGGAGCGGCCGTCGCGCAGGGCGGGCAGTTTCGTGTCGAGGGCGCGGGCCGTCTTCATGACGAACTCCTCGGCCCGCAGCAGGATCCGGCCGTCCTCGTCGAAGAGGGTCACGTCGAAGGAGAGGGTCTCGCGCGAGGTGCGGGCGGGGTCGCCCCGGTAGGTGAGGAGGCTGTGGATGCGCGCGGGGAGCGGGCCGAGGACGTCGATGGCCCGGTAGCGCAGCGGCATCAGGTAGTCGCGTTCGAGGTAGAGGCTGGCGAACCCGGTGGCGATGTCCAGGAGGAAGGGGTGCAGGCCGAGCGCGGCGACCTCCTCGCCGTAGCGTTCCGGGACCGCCAGCCGGGCCAGGGCCACGCCCTCGCCGGTCCAGACGGCCTCCACGCACTGCGAGCGCGGCCCGAAGGTCATCGGCCCGTCGTGGCTCACCTCGCCCGCGTCGCGCAGGCCGTGCCGCTCCACCAGCTCTTGGGCCGTGGCGGCGGGGTACGCGGGGTCCTGGTCCGGCAGGGGCAGGACACGGCCGGTGACGTGCTCGCTCCAGTGCTCGCCGTCCGCGCTGACGACCGAGAACCGGTAGCCGTCGGCCGCCTTGTCGAGGACCACGCGGACCTCGCGCTCCCGGCCCTCGCCGAGGACGACCGGCGCCAGGAACAGGACGTCCTCGAAGCGGACCGCGCCGCTCAGACCCCGGTCGGCGACGGCCGCGCGCACCATCTCCAGGTAGGCGGTGCCGGGGATCACAGAGATGCCGAGCATGCGGTGCTCGTCGACGAGCCAGTCCCGGGGGGTGCTGAACCGTGCCGCGTAGATCGCGAGGCCGGGCGTGTCCACGAGGCAGGTGTGCAGGAGGGGGTTGGCGAGGGGGCGCGGGTCCGGGGTGCGGCCGACGACCCTGGCCGCCATGCCGACCTCCTGCCAGGCGTCCCAGTTCACCGACACGGTGTACGGGCCGCCCGCGGCGGAGCGGTGCTGGGCGTAGGCGTCGAGGAAGGCGTTCGCGGCGCAGTAGTCGACCTGGCCGAGGCCCCCGCTGAAGGCGATTGTGGAGGAGCACAGCAGCAGGAAGTCGAGCGGTGTCGCGCCGAGGACCGCGTCCAGGACGAGGGCTCCGCGCACCTTGGGCGCCAGTACCGCGCCGGCCGCCTGCGGGGTCTTGAGCTGCATGACGCCGCCCCCGGGGACCCCGGCGGCGTGGATCACGCCGTGGAGGGCGCCGAACCGGGCGGTGGCCTCGGTGACGGCGGCCCGCATCCGCTCCTCGTCGGTGACCTCAGCCGCCAGGAGCAGCACCTCGGCGCCGAGTTCCTCCAGGGCCACGACCTTGCGGACGCGCGCGGCGGTCTCGTCGCTCCCGGCGAGCAGCTGCGCCCACTCCTCCCGTGCGGGCAGGGGCGAGCGCCCGACCAGGACCAGGCGGGCCCGTGCGGTGCGCGCGAGGTGCTCGGCGAGGGTCAGGCCGATGCCGCCGAGCCCGCCGGTGATCAGGTAGACGCCCCGCTCCCGGATGCGGGCGGGGGGCCGCGCGGGCTCTTCCAGCCGTACGGGTTCCCAGCGCGGTGTCCAGCGGCCCCGGCCCCGGTGGGCGACGACGGGGTCGTCGGGCCGCCGTACGAGTTCGGTGAGGAGGCGGTCCGCGTCCGGGGCGTGGCGCGCGATGTCGATGCTCTGCGCGGTGAGGCCGGGGTGTTCCTGCGGGGCCACGGTGACGGGTCCGGTGACCGTCGCCTTGGCGGGGGTGACCGCCTCGCCGTCGGTGACCTGGCGCAGGCCGTCCGAGACGACGGCCAGGTGCAGGGGGCCGTCGTCGCCCCGGGCGCCCCGGGCCTGGACGAGGAACAGCAGGCTGTCGAAGCCGCGCTCCTGGAGTTCACGGAAGGCCACCGGGTCGTCGCCGGTCACGGTCCACAGGTGGACGACCGTCCGCGGCGGGGCGGCGAGCGCGCCCAGCAGCGCGTCGTAGTCCTCCCGGCGGCCGGGCGCCAGCGCGAACCGCCCCTCGCCGAGCCGCTGGAAGCGCTCACCCCGGACCACCGTGACGACCTCGTGCCCGGCCCGGGCCAGCCGGCCGGCGAGCCGCTGTCCGGTGCCGTGGTCGTCGAGGAACAGCAGCCAGCTGTGGGGTTCCGCCGCGAGTTCCTCGTCGTGCACGGGGTCGAGGGGCGCGGTGGAGGCCCAGGAGGGTACGGAGAACCAGCCGGCGAGGTCCTCCTTCCTGGCCATCGACGGGGCCTTGGCCGGGGCCGTCGTCGGTGCCGGGCGCGGGGCGGTGGTGTCGTCGACCCAGTACCGGCGGCGTTCGAAGGGGTACGTGGGCAGGGGGACGCGGCCCGGTGTCTCGCCCGCGTTGACGCGGTCCCAGTCGGGCTCCACGCCGGCCAGCCAGAGGCGGCCCAGCGAGGTGAGCAGGAACCGGGCGGCGGGGGTGCTGTCGTGGGCGGCGGGCAGCGAGGACAGGGACATGCGGTCGCCGGCTGTGTTCTCGGGGGCCTCGGGCAGCAGTTGCAGGGCGAGGCTGCTGTACGCCTGCCCGGGTCCGACCTCCAGGAGGACGCGGCCGGGGGTGCGCCACAGTTCCTCGACGGCGCCGGCGAAGCGGACGGTCTCGCACATGTGGCGCGCCCAGTAGGCGGGGTCGGTGGCCTGCTCGTCGGTGATCCAGGTGCCGGTGACGTTGGACAGGTAGGGGATCGTGGGCGGATTCAGGGTCACGGTGCGGGTCAGGTCCGTGAGCGGGGCGCGGCCCGGTTCCATCATGTGCGAGTGGAAGGCGTGCGTGGTCTGGAGGCGGCGGGCGGCGACGCCGTCGCGGGTGAGGCGCTCCTCCAGTGCGGCGACCGCGTCCGTGTCCCCGGCGAGCACGGTCAGGGCGGGGCCGTTGACGGCGGCCACGGAGAGCCGGTCGTCGAGGGGGGCCGCCTCGTGCTCGGGCAGGGCCACGGCGAGCATCGCGCCGCCCGGCATCTCCTCGATCAGGCGGGCGCGGGCGGCGACCAGGAGGCAGGCGTCCTCAAGGCTCAGGACGCCGGCGACGCAGGCCGCGACGTACTCGCCGATGCTGTAGCCGAGCATGGCCTGCGGGCGGATGCCCCAGTCCGTCCACAGCCGGGCCAGCGCCCACTCCACCATGAAGGTGGCGGGCTGGGCGTACAGGGTGCGGTCGAGTTCGGCGGCGGGGGCCGCGCCCCGGCCGAGCATGGCGCGCAGGTCCATGCCGCCGGTCGCGGGGGCGGCTCCGGGCGCGGGGTCGGGGTACAGAAGGGTGCGCAGGTCGATGCCGAGGTGCGGGCGGAAGAGTTCCGCGCACCGGTCGATCTCGGCGCGGAAGACCGGCTCCGACGCGTACAGCTCCCGCCCCATGCCCGGGTACTGGTCGCCGAGGCCGGAGAACATGAACGCGACGGGCCGCTCCCCGGCCGGGCCGGCCGTCTGCCGCAGGAGCCGGCGCGGTGCCCGGCTCTCCAGGGCCTCGGCGGCGTCGGCGGTGTCCGCGATCTCGGAGTCCGCGCAGACCAGGACCTGGCGGTGGGCGAAGCGCGCCCGCCCGACCTGGAGGGTGTAGGCGATGTCGGCCGGCGACTGGGCGCCGGGGTCGCGCAGGTGTGCGGCGAGGCGGTCGGTGGCCGTCTCCAGGGCGGTCCGCGTGTGGGCGGACAGCGGCAGCAGCCGCCAGGGCCTGCGGGAGGGCGCCTCGGGGCGGGCGGGGGCCTCCTCCAGGACGGCGTGGGCGTTGGTGCCGCCGGTGCCGAAGGAGCTGACCCCGGCGAGCCGGGGGCCGCCGTCCGTCTTCCACTCGGTGAGTTCGGTGACGACGTGGAAGGGGGAGCGCGCGAAGTCGATGTCCGGGTTGGGCTGCCGGTAATCGAGGCTCGGCGGGATCTGCTGGTGGCGCAGGGCCAGGGTCGTCTTGATGAGGCCGGCGACGCCGGAGGCGGCGTGGGTGTGCCCGATGTTCGTCTTGACGGAGCCGACGGGGCGCGAACCCGGGGCAGCGCGGAACGCCCGGGTGAGCCCCTCGATCTCGATCGGGTCGCCCAGCGAGGTGCCGCTGCCGTGGGCCTCGACGTAGCCGATCGCGGCGGGGTCGACCTCGGCCATCAGGTGGGCGGCGCGGATCGCGCGGGCCTGTCCGGTGACGCTGGGGGCGCTGAACCCGACCTTGGCGGCCCCGTCGTTGTTGACGGCGGTGCCCCTGATCACGGCGTACACGGTGTCCCGGTCGCGCAGCGCGTCGTCGAGGCGCTTGAGGACGACGACCCCGACGCCGCTGGAGGAGACGGTGCCCTGGGCGGCGGCGTCGAAGGCGCGGGTGTGGCCGTCGGGCGAGAGGATGCCCTCGGGTTCGAACAGGTAGCCCTCGGTCTGCCGGGCCCGGACCGTGCTGCCGCCGGCGAGCGCGAGGTCGCAGTCCCCGCTCAGCAGCGCCTGTCCGGCGAGGTGGACGGCGACCAGGGAGGTCGAGCAGGCGGTCTGGACGGTCAGCGCGGGGCCGCGCAGGTCCAGCTTGTAGGCGGTCCGGGTGGCCAGGTAGTCCCGCTCGCCGCTGAGGTGGGTCAGCAGCCAGCCCGCGGACTCGGTGGTCGCGGGGTCGGCGAGGACGTGGCGGCGGTAGGTGTTCTCGTAGGCGCCCGCGTAGACGCCGGTGGCGGTGGGGCGGCGGGGGCCGGCGTATCCGCTGTCCTCCAGGGCCTCCCAGGCGCATTCGAGGAAGAGCCGGTGCTGCGGGTCCATCAGCTCGGCCTCGCGCGGTGGGATGGTGAAGAACTCCGCGTCGAAGAGGTCGTGGCCCTCGACGACTCCTCTCGCCCGTACGTAGTCGGGGTCGCGCAGCAGGTGCGGGGGGACGCCCGCCGCGCGGAGTTCGTCCTCGTCGAAGCGGGTGATGCAATCGACGCCGTCGCGCAGGTTCGTCCAGAACTCCCGCGGGTTCGCGGCTCCGGGATAGCGGCAGGCCATCCCGACGACGGCTATCTCCAGGCCCGTTGTCATATCTCGTCTTCCGTCCGCTGTCGGCGCCGGCCGCGCTGCTGCGCCAGCCGTCGGTTTCCTTCCGCGCGTCCCCGGCCCTCGTCCGGTTCGTCCGTCCCGTCGGCGGTGGCGAGGTACGCGGCGAGCGCCGCGACGGTGGGGTGGGCGAACAGTTCCACGACGGGCACGTCCCGGCCGGTGGTCTCCCGGATCCTGGCCTGGACCTGCCGGATGAGCAGGGAGTTGCCGCCCAGGTCGAAGAAGTGGTCGCGGGTGCCGACCTGGTCGAGGCCGAGCAGTTCGCCCCAGATGCCGGCGACGGCGCTCTCCAGGGCGGTGCCTGGCGCCGCCCGGCGGGCCGCGTCGGGCTTCTCCAGCTGGGCGGCGAGTCCGGAGCGCTGGATCTTGCCGGTCGACGTGCGGGGGATCTCGGCGACGCGGAAGAGCCGCCGGGGGATCTTCGGCTCCGCGAGGCGGGCGGCGAGGAAGTCGTGCAGTTCCTCGTCGGTGGGGTGCGCCCCGGGCGTGAGGACGACGGCCGCCGCGACCTCCTCGCCCAGGGTGGCGTGCGGGAGGGGGAAGGCGGCGGCCTCGGCGATGCCGGGGTGGGCGAGCAGGGCCTCGTCGACCTCGACGGGCGAGACCTTGGTGCCGCCGCGGTTGATGATCTCCTTGAGGCGGCCGGTGAGGAACAGGTAGCCGTCCTCGTCGAGGTAGCCGCTGTCGCCGGTCCCGAACCAGCCGTCGGTGAAGGCTTTCGCGTCGGCCTCGGGGTTGTCGTCGTAGCGGCTGATGACGGTCTCGCCGCGCAGCACGATCTCGCCCTCCTCGCCGGGGGCGAGGAACTTGCCGCCCTCGCCCCGTACGGCGAGTTCGTTGCCGATGGAGACGCCGACGGACCCGGCCCGGCGTTCGCGGGGCGGCAGCGGGTTGCTGGTGATGATCGAGCAGGCCTCGGTCATGCCGTAGGAGTCGATGACGACGGCTCCGGTGGCCTCCTCCAGCGACTCGCGCAGGCGGGGCGGGAGCGGGGCGGACGCCGAGCGCACGAACCGCAGGGTGGTGGGTCCGCCGGTGAGGACGCCCGCGACGGCCTGGTGGATGGCCGGTACGGCTGTGTACCAGGTCGGTTCGTAGGTGCTGAGCCAGCCGGGGAAGGCGTCGGCGTCGAAGGCGGGCGGGCAGACGACGCTCGCGCCGGCCCACAGGGTGGCGAGCAGGGGGCTCATGAGTCCGTGGCCGTGGAAGAGCGGCAGGACGTTGAGGCAGCGGTCGTGCTCGTCGAGGTGGAGGCTGGCGGCGATGTTGCGGGCGGAGGCGCAGACGAGGTCGTGGCTCTGCGGGACGAGTTTGGGGCGTCCGGTGGTGCCGGAGGTGTGCATGAGGAACGCGGTGTCGGCGGGGTCGCCGTCCGTGTCCCCGGCCGCCGCGCGGGAGGCGGTGTCGGGGACGAGGCCGAACTCGCCGGCCGCTCCCCCGGGCACCGGCATCAGTTCGACGACGAGGCGGCCCTGGGCCCGCGCGACGGCCGCCGCGTGGGTGTCGGTGCCGCGCTGGACGAGGACCGCCGTCACGTCCATGTCGGTGAACAGGGCGTCGAACTCCCGGGCCCGGCCCGCGGGGTCGAGGGGGGCGGCGGTGGCCGCGCAGGCCACGCCGACGAGGGCGCTCGCCGCGGCGGGGCCGCCCGGCAGCGCGATGGCGACGCGGTCGGTGCGGGCGATGCCCGCCTCGGACAGGGCCCGGGCGGTGCGGTCGGCCTGGCGGCGCAGCGCGCGGTAGGTCAGGGCGGGCAGGCCGGGGGAGAGTATCGCCGGGGCCTCGGGGCGGCGTTCGTCCTGCTCGCGCAGGAGCCGGCCGAGGTGGCGGATCGTGGTGGTGCCGGGCTCGTGTGCCGTCGCAGATGTCATCACTGTTCCTCTCCCGCGAGCGGGGTACCGGACGGGCCTTGGGGGGTCAGCGGACGGCCCGTGGCCGCGCGGGTGGGCGCCGGGCCACGGGGTCCGGGTGCCTGGGGCCCCGTAGCTGTGTGGTGATGCGGGCCAGCCGGTCGCCCTGGAAGGCCGCCGCGGTCAGGGTCTCGGGGCCGGGCAGGGGGCCGTGGGCCGTCGTGTGGCAGATCCCGTACGGGTTGCCGCCCGCGATGGTGATCGACGGGTCCGTGTAGCCGGGTGGCACGATGACCGCTCCCCAGTGGTGCATGGCGTTGTAGAGGGCGAGCAGCGCGGATTCGCTGCCGCTGTGCGGACGGTGGGCGGTGACGAACCCGGTCGCCGCTTTGCCGTCGAGCCGCCCCGAGGTGCGCAGCGGCTCGCAGTCGGCGAGGAAGCGCAGCAGGGGCGGGGAGACGCCGCCGAGGAACGCGGGCCCGCCGAGGGCGAGGGCGTCGGCCCACTCCACGTCGGCGGGCGCGGCGTCGCCGACGTCGAGCAGCCGTACCTCGGCGCCCGCCTTCCCGGCGCCCTCCGCGATGGCGGCGGCCAGCGCGCGGGTGCCGGGTTCGGCGGGGTCGCAGACGACGGCGACCCTGCTGTTCTGCGGGCACGCCGGTCCGGTCATGCGGGCGCAGGTCCGGCTGAGCCGGCCCCCGAGGGCGCGCGCCGCCCGCTGGTGCGCGGCGTCGACCAGGCCGTCCGGGTCGGCGGGCGCGGCGACGCCGTACGGGTTGCCGCCCACCGCCGTGAACGCCCCTTCCGCTGGTCCGGCCGGCAGGATCAGCGCGCCCCAGTGGTACATGCTCTGGTAGAGGGCGAGCAGTGTCGTCTCGCGTCCGCCGTGCGGGCTGTTGGAGCTGGTGAGCCCGGTGACCACCCGGTCGGCGAGGACGCCTTCGCGCCACAGGGGGGAGGCCGCCTCGATGAACCGTTTGAGGGGGGAGGCGATGTTCCCGAAGTAGGTCGGGGTCGCGAACACGACTCCGTCCGCCCAGCGCAGGTCCTCGTGGGTCGCGCCGCCTTCTTCTCCCTCCACCCTCAGGAGGCGTACGTGTGCGCCGTCCGCCTCCGCTCCGGCGGCTGCCGCCCGCGCGAGCGCGTGGACGGTGCCGTTCCTGCTGTAGTGGATGACCGCGACCCGGGGCGTCCTGTGCATGTCCCGTCCGCCCTAGGGAGATTCCGCGAGCCGGAACCCGACGGCGTAGTGGGACCGGTCGTACAGGCCGTGCCGGCGCCGGCAGCGGGCCAGGTCGCCGCCCCGGGTGAAGCTGCCGCCGCGGACGATCCGGTACGTGCTGAAGGAGCGCAGCCGCGCGTCGCCGGAGCGGGTGCCGCCCGGGTAGGGGACGAGGTCGTCGGCGATGAACTCACCGCCCGGGTAGGGGCCGTAGTCGTCCGCGGTGTACTCCTCGACGTTCCCGGCCAGGTCGAGGACGCCGAAGGGGGAGGCGCCCGCCGGGTAGATGCCCACGGGGGTGGCGGTCAGGGGGCCCGCCTCGGAGGTGTTCGCGGCGTGCTCGTCGAAGGTGTCGCCCCACGGGTACTCGCGGCTGTCGCCACCGGTCGCCGCGTACTCCCACTCGGCCTCGGTCGGCAGCCGGAAGGGGCGGCCGGTGCGGTCGGAGAGCCACTCCGCGTAGGCGTCGGCGGCCTGCGGCGGGACGGTCCACACGGGGTGGTTGCCGAGCTGGTCGGGGTAGCAGCCGAACTGCCAGGAGGTGGGCAGCCAGCGGGCTCCGGTGTCCTCCAGGAAGCGCCGGTACTCCAGGTTGGTGACCGGGTAGCGCATGATGCGGAACGCGCCGATCTCCACGTCGTGGGCCGGGCACTCCTTGCGGAGGTAGGTCTCCTTGAGGCCGGCGTCGGGCCAGCGGTCGAGGATCGCGGGGATGCGCGCCTCGTCGAGGCCGACGCGCACCCGGGCGGCGGGGATGTCCGCCATGGCCGGGTCGTCGGCCCGGACCCGCGGGTCGCCGACGAGGCCGCAGAGGGTGGCGGCCATGTACCGGCGCTCGAAGGGTGTCGCGGGGTCCTCCGCGATCCGGGCGAGGGCGCCCGGGTACTCCCCGAGCAGTCCGGTCGCGTGCTCGGCGAGCAGGTCGGGGTCGCAGCGTCCGGTGAACTGCGGGGGCAGCCGCATGGCCTGCCGGTCGCCGATCACGTCCAGGTTGACGGCCATGGTGTGGCCGCTCGCGAGCGTCACGACGCCCCCTTCCCGGCGCGCTCCCCGGCGGTCCCGCCGCTGGTCTCCTCGACCAGCCGGAAGCCGATCGCGTAGATCCTGCGGTCGAACCAGCCGTGGCGCCGTGCGCAGCGGGCCAGGTCGCCGAAGCGGGTGAAGCTGCCGCCGCGCGCGACCCGGTAGCTGCCCCCGGTCGTGAGGTCGTCGGCGACCTCGTCGCCGCCGGGGTAGGGCGTGTAGTCGTCCGCGACGAACTCCTCCACGTTCCCGGCCATGTCGTCGGCGCCGAACACGCTGCGGCCCGCCGGGTAGATGCCGACCGGGGTGGTGGTCAGCGGGCCTTCCTCGACGGTGTTGGCGTGGTCGCTGCGGAAGTCGGGCCCCCAGGGGAACTCCCGCTCGATGTCGCCGCCGCCGGCCGCGTACTCCCACTCGGCCTCGGTCGGCAGCCGGAACGCGCGGCCGGTGCGGCCGGCGAGCCAGGCCGCGTAGGCGTCGGCGTGTTCCGGGCGCACCGTCCACACCGGGTGGTTGGCCCGGTGGACGGGGTAGCTGCCGAGCTCCCAGGAGGTCGGGAGGGCGTCGAGTCCGGTGTCGTCGAGGAACATCCGGTACTCCAGGTTGGTGACCGGGTACCGCATGATCCGGAACGCCTCGATGTCGACGTGGTGGCGGGGGGCCTCCTTGCGGATCCAGGAGTCCAGGACGCCGACGTCGGCCCACTGGCGCACCACCTCGCCGACGCGCTCGGGCGGGATGCCGATCGCGCACCGCGCCGCCGGGACGGGGACGGTCTCGGGGTCGTCGGGCCGGATGCGGGGGTCGCCCGTCAGGGCCAGCAGCGATCCGGCGGCGTAGCGGCGGGCGAACTTCTGGTCCGCGTCGGAGCAGATGGCGACGAGGTCGCCGGGTGACTTCCCGAACAGGTCCGGGTGGCCCGCGAACACGTCGTGCGGGAGGCGCTCCACGAGCGAGCCGGGCAGTCCCATCGCTCCCCGGTCGTCCAGCCGGTTGGGGTCCTTGACGATCGGCAAGGGCCTAGCGGTCACGCGGACGCTCCCGGTATCTCGTAGACCTTGCTGTCGTAGGAGCCGGCCAGGAACAGCCCGCGGTCCTCGTCGTAGGCGAGCGAGGAGATCCCGGACGTCGTCGGCCTGTCCTCGACGACCCACGTCGCGCGTTCCCGGTCGTAGACCAGGACGTGGCCGTGGTACGAGCCCGTCGCGATCAGCCGTCCGGAGGGGTCGGCGGCGATGCACTTGATGGAGTTGGGGTGCGCCGTGGGGATCACCTCGGAGGTGAAGTCCGGTGCCCACAGCCGGAGTTTGAGGTCGCGTCCGACGCTGGCGAAGTGTCCGCCGCTGAGGCCCACGCAGCCGTTGGCGATCCGGTCGTGCGCGCCCTCGATGCGGTGCACGAGCTTCAGCGTGCGGGCGTCGTGCCAGGCCACGCCGGTGTCGGCGCACACGGAGAAGAGCAGGTCGCCGGAGGCGGCGACGCCCTTGACGGCGTTCTCGTGCAGCGCGACGTCGGTGACGTGGCGCAGTTCGCCGTCGGGGTCGAGCCGGAACACCAGGCCCTCTCCCGTGTACGCGCCGATCAGGACGTGGGCAACGCCGTCGACCTCGAAGCGGACGCCGCAGTTGAGGGGCGAGCGGTGCTGGCGCAGGACGCGGCCGGTGGCGGCGTCCATCACCTTGCCGAGCTGGCCGCCGGTGACCGTCAGCTCCTGGCCGACCGGGGTCAGGAAGTTGCAGAGGCTGCCCATGCGGGCCTGTTCGGCGCCGTCGCGGACGACGATGCCGGCGTCGCCGACGGTGTAGACGCCGCCCGCGTGGGCGACGACCGCGTTGACGCCCGGGGTGGGGGCGACCTCGGCGGTGCTCCAGGTGCCGGTGGCGTAGTCGAAGGAGCGGTAGGAGGCTCCGAAGGTGCCGAAGACGAGGGTGGTGCCGGCCGCGAAGGCGCAGGAGCGGGGCCAGACGTCGTCGGGGATGGCGGACTCGCCGACCCGGCGCAGCTCGCCGTCGGAGGTCTGCCACAGCAGCAGTCTGCGGTCGTAGCTGAGGCTCACCAGCAGGTCGCGGTCCGCGCCGAGGACGAGGCGCTTGATGCCGGCGTCGTGGCCCTGGACCGTGGTGCGCCGCTCGCCGCGGATGACGATGATCTGGCCCTCGTCGTTGCCGGCGTAGATGGTGCCGTCGCGGTCGATGACGATCGTGTCGGTCTCGACGCCGCCGAGGTCGATGTCCTCCAGCAGCTCCCCGGTGCTGGAGGACCAGCGCTTGACGGTGCCGTCGTCGCTGGAGGTGACCAGCTCGGAGCCGTCCGCCGACCAGTCGACGGAGATGACGTCGGCGGTGTGGCCGGCGCAGGAGTGCACGAGGGTGCCGCTGAAGTCGTAGACGCGCAGCCGGTGGTCGCGGGAGGCGGTGGCGATGAGTTCCCGGGAGGGGTGGAACGCGGACATCTCGACGTCGTCGGCCTGGTCGTTGAGGACCGCGAGCAGCCGCAGGTCGGGGACGGACCACAGGCGGGCGGTGTAGTCGCTGGACGAGGTCACCAGCAGCGTCCCGTCGGGGCTGAAGGCGCACTGGTTGGCGAGGTGGTCGTGCAGGACGCGGTTCACCGGGCGTTCCGTGCTCTGGTCCCAGAGAATGACCTGGTTGTCGTAGCCGGCGCTGGCGATGTACTTGTCCGCGTAAGCGGCGATCCCGCTTATCGGACTCCTGTGCTCGATCACGATCCAGACTCCTCGTCAGTCGATGTCGATGGAATGGCCGGCGTGTACGACTTTCGCTTTCAGGTACTCGCGATTCGATTCGGTGACATGGACACCCGTGAGTCGCTGACCTTGGACCAGAACTCCGTTCTCGCGCAGCTGGCGGATCTTTTCCGGATTGTTCGAGAGGATCTCCACCTCTTTGAGGCCCAGGGTCACCAGCATCTGCGCCGCCGATGTATAGGTGCGCTGGTCGTCGAGAAAGTTCAGCGCTCTGTTCGCCTCGAACGTGTCCATTCCGGTGTCCTGCAACGCATAGGCGTCGAGCTTGTTGTAGAGCCCGATGTCCCGCCCCTCCTGACGGAGGTAGAGCAGGATGCCGCCGCGTTTGTGCATCAGCGTCATCGCCTCCCGCAGCTGCGGGCCGCAGTCGCAGCGGGTCGATCCGAGCACATCGCCGGTCAGGCACTCGGAGTGCAGCCGGACGATCGGAACGGGCTGTTCCAGGGCGTCGCCGAACACGATGCCGAGGTGTTCGCGGCCGTCGTCCAGGCCGTCGAAGGTGATGACTTCGGTCGCCGCGAACTCCCCGCCGGCGACTTCGAGCGGAACACTCACTCTCGTACGTATTCGGGGTGACCCGGACCGGCTTTCGCCTGTCGACCCAGGCGCTTGCATTTCGTTGAGCGAGTAGGCAGAACGGTTCTCTAATGACATTCCCCGTCACCCCTCAAGTCGGCTACGCGTCCAGCCGGGACCGTCTCGCCACTTCTGCCGCATTATCAATGCCGCAGGCCCCGACTTGATCCTCCGTCACGGTCCCGCACCGATTTGCTCCTGTCAAGGGAGTCCCCAATAGTCTCCGAAGTCGCGGACCCGGTACCGGAAATAATCTTGGGACGTTCCGGACGGGGGCTGTGAGGAAGCAAAGCGTCCGGAAAGAAAAATCTGTGCGGACATGCGAAAACACCGCTCCAGCACGCCACCCCGGGTGGCGTGCGAGCGGGAACATGAAGAGGGTCGGGCTAGTCGCCCCGGCCCGTCGCGGCGACGGTGACGCCGAGGGCGATCATCGAGAGACCGCCGAGCCCTCCGACGAGGGAGAGTCTCTTCGGCGAGCGGGCGAACCACTGCCGCGCGGTGGCGGCGGCGAGACCCCACACGGAGTCGGACGCCACGGCGATGATGTTGAAGACGAGACCGAGCAGCAGCATCTGGAGGGCCACGTGCCCCTGGTCCCGGTCGACGAACTGCGGCAGGACGGCGGCGAAGAACACGATGGTCTTGGGGTTGGCCACCCCGACCGCGAAGCCCTCCCACAGCGTCCGCATGCCGCCGTAGGTGGGCCCGTCGCCCGTGAAGGAGTCCTGGAGCGCGCCGCGCTGGCGGAACGCCTTGACGCCGAGGTACACGAGGTAGCCCGCGCCGAGGAGTTTCAGGGTGGTGAAGACGACGACCGAGCGCTCGACCAGGGAGCCGACCCCGAGCGCTACGGCGATGACGAGCAGATAGGCGCCGATCGTATTACCCGCGACCGTGGTCAGCGCGGCCCGGCGCCCTTGCGCCAGCGCCCGCCCGATCACGAACAGCACGCTCGGCCCGGGTATCACGATCAACAGGAAGGACATGGCCGAGAACGCCAGTAACCGGTCTGTGGACAGCATGAACCCCATGTAACCATGCGTGTCTCTGAGGCCACAAGAACGCTCGGGACCTGCCCGGACCGCCCCGCCGGGCCCGCTCCGGGGCCGTGTGGAGCCGCCCGGCGACAGCGTCGAACCCGCCATCGACGACCACTCGTCCGCCTTCCCCGCGTCACCTCCTCACCCCCTCCCCTGTTGAGCCTCCGCAGGACAAGCGTCGGCCCCGCCCCGAGCGGGGAGCGTTATGGACATCGGCCACCGATGGGGAGTGAGGACCAGCGATGCGCGTTCCGATGACGATCGCGGACTTCCTGGACCGCGCGGAGCTGGGCTTCGCCGCGAGTCCGGGGGTGATCGACGAGCCGGACCAGCCGGCGGCGCCGGTCGCCGGCACCACGTACGGCGGGCTCGCGGAGCGCGTGCGCGCGTGGCAGGCCGGGTTCGACCGGCTCGGCGTGGGTGAGGGCGAGCGCGTGGCGGTGGTGAGCCACAACTCCGCGCGGCTGCTGGAGCTGCTGTTCGCCGTGCCGATGAGCGGACGGATCTGCGTACCCGTCAACTTCCGCCTGAAGCGCGAGGAGATCGCGTACGTCGTCGAGCAGAGCGGCGCCTCGGTGCTGCTGTTCGACGCCGACCTGGCGGACGCGGTCGCCGGCATCCCCGTACCGCACCGCTTCGTCCTCGGCGAGGAGACGGACTCGGCGCTGATGCGGTTCGGGGTCGAGCCGCGTCCGTGGGCGGAGCCGGACGAGGACGCCACCGCGACGATCAACTACACGTCGGGAACGACCGCGCGCCCCAAGGGGGTTCAGCTCACGCACCGCAACATCTGGGTCAACGGCCTGACGTTCGGCCTGCACACGCGCGCCTGGGAGCGGGACGTCTACCTGCACACCCTGCCGATGTTCCACTGCAACGGCTGGGGGATGCCGTACGTGATGGCGGGGCTCGGCGCGAAGCAGGTCGTGCTGCGCAAGGTCGACGGGGCGGAGATCCTGCGCCGGGTCGCCGAGCACGGGGTGACGCTGATGTGCGGGGCGCCGGCGGTGTGGGGCACGGTGCTGAACGCGGCGGCGGGCTGGGAGGGCGAGATCCCGGGCCGGGACCGCGTCCGGCTCGTGTGCGCGGGCGCGCCTCCGCCGAGCCGGCTGATCCAGCGCGTGGAGGAGGAGCTGGGCTGGGAGTTCACGCAGATCTACGGCCTGACCGAGACCTCGCCCCTGCTGACGTTCAACCGCACCCGCCCCGAGGACATGGCCCTGCCCGCCCGTGACCGCGCCCGCAAACTCTCCCGCGCCGGGGTCCCGGCCCTCGGCGTCAGGCTCCGGGTGTCGGACTCCGGCGAGGTGCTGGCCCGCTCGAACGTCGTCCTGGACGGCTACTGGGACAAGCCCGAGGAGAGCGCCGACGCGCTCGCCGGCGGCTGGTTCCACACCGGCGACGGCGGCACCCTCGACGAGGCCGACGGCCATCTGACGATCTCCGACCGCAAGAAGGACGTCATCATCACCGGCGGCGAGAACGTCTCGTCGATCGAGGTCGAGGACACCATCTTCGGTCACCCGGCGGTCGCCGAGGTCGCCGTGATCGGGGTGCCGGACGACTCGAAGTGGGGCGAGACCGTCAAGGCCCTGGTGGTCCTCACGGAGGGTGCCGAGGCGAGCGAGGCGGAGATCATCGCGTACTGCAAGGAGCACCTCGCCGGGTTCAAGGCGCCCACGAGCGTCGAGTTCCGCGCGTCGATCCCGCGCACGGCGACGGGCAAGATCCAGAAGTTCCGGCTGCGGGCGCCGTACTGGGAGGGGCGCGAGCACCGGGTCAACTAGGGATGATCCTCCGTCCTCCGGAAAAGTTCGCCCACGGTCTACTTTGACCGTGGGCCGACAACGTTATGATCCCGTGCGCACGTTTCCGGCCGACCGGGGGTCGGCTTTCAGCCACCGGAGGCGTGCATCCTCTTGACCAAGGAAGTGATATGACCTCACAGGTCACACGGGGGCCGGGACACCCGCACCTCATATGGCAGCGCGCACTCGCCGTCGCCGCCGGTCTGATCCTGACGATCGGCACCCTGCTGTTCACCGGCGCCGGACCCGCCCGCGCGGACGACGCCCACGAGCTCACCTACACCCTGGCCTCCGTCGACAAGGGCTCGGCCGAACCCGCGGCCTGGCAGGTCGCCGCGATGGCCGAGTGGCGGTTCGCCCAGTACTTCGCCTTCGACACCGACTGCAAGGGCCCGCTCAAACCCGGCGCCACCTGCATGCTCACCTACCTCGGCACCTCGAACCCGGTGCAGGTAACCGACGTGTACACCACCGGGTTCCGGCTGGTGTCGCTCCCGGGCCACTCCGAGGGCGCGGGCCGCACCATCGTGTTCTCGATCGAGCGCACGGACAGCGCGCTCCTGCTGCACGTCCGGGCGGACGGGCCGTGGAGCCTCAGCGAGTGGCTCACCTACACGTCCCCGGTCGGGAACATCATCTGGGACCAGTACGCCAAGAACCTGTCCTACGGGATCACCCACGGCGAGTGGCACCAGTGGGCCTACCCGGACGGCTTCCTCGACCACCTCGACTCGCAGTGCCGCTACCCCGTCGACCTGTCGCGGGGCGCCTACATCCCCTGCGAGATGGGGCACATCTACTGGCCGTGGCAGTACGGCCCGCCGGACGGGCAGAACACCTGGGGGTGCGCGGCGCACGGCACGGCGGTCTCCCCGGCCGCGAACCGGGCGATCGACGCCGCCTGTTCACAGGTCGCCGCCGGCACCTGGTACAGCTGGGGCGGCGGCCACGGCGGCTCGCCCGGCGCCTCGTACGGCTTCGTCGACCAGTCGGACCCCGTGCGCAGCAAGAACGACCCGTACCGCAAGGGCTTCGACTGCTCGGGGCTCGTGCGGTGGGCCTGGGCGCAGGCGACCGGGTACGACGTCATGGGCAACACCACGGCCGCCGGCATCTTCAGCCTGCCCGGACAGCGCCTGGGCACCGACACCTCGGCGCTCAGCCCCGGCGACCTCGTCTTCTTCGGCCGGCGGTCGGTGCACCACGTGGCGATCTACCTGGGCGCGGGGAAGATCGTCGAGGCGCGCGAGTCCGACACCCACGTGATGGTCTCGGACCTCAACAGCCATGACATGACCGACTACGCGGGCGGACTGCGGTTCATGGGCGGCATGGGCTCGGGCAACCACGTGACGTGGGGCACCGGCATCAACGTGCGCTCCGCCCCGGCCCGTTCGGCCTCGGTGGTCACCACCTTCCCGGGGCCGACGGCCGTGAACATCGACTGCCAGAAGCACGCCGAGTCGGTCACCGCCGAGGGCATCACCAACGACGTCTGGTCGCACCTGCCCGACCTGGGCGGCTGGATCAGCAACATCTACGTCAAGGGCGGCTACTGGCTGGACGGGGTTCCCGACTGCGGCGGCTCCACCGGCTCCGGGGAGCACTCCACCTGGGGCACCAGCGTCAACGTCCGCTCCACGCCGTCGCGTTCGGGCTCGCTGGTCACCACCTTCTCCGCGCCCACCGCGATCCACATCGACTGCCAGAAGCACGCGGAGCCGGTGACGGCGGAGGGCATCACCAACGACGCCTGGTCGCACCTGCCCGACGTGGGCGGCTGGGTGAGCAACATCTTCGTCAAGGGCGCGGCCTGGCTGGACGGCGTGCCGGACTGCGGCGGGGGCACCTCGCCCGGCTCCAACAGCACCTGGGGCACCGACGTCAACACGCACGCCCACCCCAGCACCACGTCGGACGTGAAGAACACCTTCAGCGGCCCCACCCAGGTGAAGATCGGCTGCCAGAAGCACGCCCAGTCGGTCACCGCCGAGGGCATCACCAACGACGTGTGGTCCTACCTGCCCGACTACGGCGCCTGGATCAGCAACATCTACCTCAAGGGCCCGGCCTGGCTGGACGGCGTGATGGACTGCACCAGGCCCCCGGCCCTGGACCCCGACACCGGTTCGGGCGGCGGCACCAGCGCGGGCGCCGACGGCATGTTCAGCACGTGGGGCACCGGGGTGAACACCCACTCCCACCCCAACACCACCTCGGACGTGAAGAACACCTTCAGCGGCCCCACCCAGGTCAGGATCGGCTGCCAGAAGCACGCCCAGTCGGTCACCGCCGAAGGCGTCACCAACGACGTGTGGTCCTACCTGCCGGACTACAAGGCGTGGATCAGCAACATCTACCTGAAGGGCCCGGCCTGGCTGGACCGGGTCATCGACTGCACCAGGCCGCCGGCCCTGGACCCGGAGACCCGGGCCTGACCGCCGCGCGGTGACCTGACGGCGCCCGGGCATCCGCTCCCTCCAGGGGCGGGCGCCCGGGCGTCGCCGGTCAGGCCGTGCCGATGGCCTCGCCCCGCACGAAGCCGGTGAAGCGGTCGGCGAACTCGGCGCTGACGTACAGCTTTCCGCCGTTCCGCACGAAGAGGTGGAGGTGCTTCGCCAGCCAGTCCTGGAAGAGCTTTCCGTCGCGGTGGTCGTCGAAGGCCTTACGGTCCTTCCAGGCGCCGAGGAAGATCACCTCGTTCCTGGTGGGCGGCGGCAGGGAGCCGTCCACGACGGCGGTGTGCAGGCAGTACATGTACGTGTCGGGTTCCCCCTTCTTCACCTGTTCCACCAGGTCCTTGAGCGCCGCGACGGCCTCGTCCCGCCTGCCCTCGACGTGCCACCACTTCGTGACGATGGAGATCATCCGACGCCTCCCGCCATCTCCTCGGTCAGTTTCTCCAGCTTCTTGCGCTCTCCTGGGGTCGCCGCGTAATGGAAGCGCGGGCACAGCCTGCGCTCCGGCCTCGCCGGGTCCGGGGTGCGCATCAGGGCGACGGCCCTGTCCTTCAGCGTCCGCATCCCGTGCACGGCGAGGAGCAGCGGATCGACCTCGCGCTCACCCTTGGGCGCGAGCTTGTCCTCGACCTTGCGTTTCCCGCCCGCGAAGGCGAGGTACAGGTCGTCGACGACCCGCGTGTACGCCAGGTCGAACCGGTTGAGCGCGACGCCCTCGGGGCTGCCCGGCGTGCCCGCCGCGTCGTACTTGACGTAGAACGCCGGGTGGACCGCGTCGTAGTCGATCGGCACGAGGGAGCCCTTCGGGGTGTCCTTGGCCTTCTGGTCGCTGCGGAAGCGGCGGCCGGTCTGGAGCTCCCGGAAGCGGGCGTAGTGGGAGTACATCTGCCAGCCGTTGTTGAGCCTGTCGCTGTCGGTGACCTTCTTCGCCTGTTGCCGCAGGTACGGCTCCGGCATCCCCTCGCCCTCGTCCACGATCATCTTGATCGCGTCCAGCGCGCTGCTGCGGCTGGTGACCTGGATGGCCCGGCCCGCGCCGCCGTAGTAGTGGGTGGCCGCCACCTGGTTGCGGTTCTTGAAGTCCGATTCCTTGCAGACCTTCGACGTGGCCTCCAGCGCGGTGCTGATCGCCGCGTAGAACTCGCCGATGGTGGCGTACTTGTCCTCGACGCGTTCGACGTCCGTCAGCGACCGCGCGCCGTGGAAGGGGTCCTCGATCCTGACGAAGCTCGCCACGGCCCCGGGGCTGAAGGGGGCCAGGGCGAGTTCCCCGATGCCGGAGACGACGGGGTTCCTGGCCGGGTACTCGGGGACGGGCTTCAGGTTCTGCCACGTACGGAAGGTGACCGGCTTCGTGCTCGGCTTCTCCCCGAGGGCGTTGAGGACGTTGGCGGCGAGCGTCATGTGGAGCATCTCCTCCATGACCACGCTGCGGATCGTCTGCGCCGCTTCGGTGTTGGTGCCGTCCTTGATGGAGTAGAGGGCGGTGAGGTAGACGGGGATGGTGCTCAGTTCCAGGCCGACGGCCAGTTGCAGGGCGGCCTTGAGCTCCGGCAGGTCCTTGATCGGGTCCGGTTTCCTCGGCGGCGGCGTGCTCACGCGAACAGCTCCTTGGCGATCTTGTCACCCGTGCGCAGCGCCAGGGCGGTCATGGTGAGGGTCGGGTTGGAGGTGCCCAGCGTCGGCATGCTGCCGCAGCCGACGATGTACAGGTTGGGCAGGTCGTGGCTGCGCTGGTAGTCGTCCACGACCGAGGTCTTCGGGTCCTTGCCCATCCGGTGGGTGCCGACGACGTGGCCCGCGCCGGCGACCCAGTAGGTCACGCCGCCGTACTCCACCGTCATGGGGTTGCTGGTGTCGTAGTGGCTGTAGTCGCCGGACTCGTACTCGGGTCGCCTGACCTTGTTCGCGATGCCGAGCGCGGTGAACAGCTGCCGGTTCGCCTCCGCCGCCCAGGGCAGCGACGCCCTGACGTACTCGGAGAGGTCGTAGTGGATGACCGGGCGGTGTTTGCCGAGCGCGTCCCGGTAGGCGTCGTCGATGGTGACGCGGTTGCGTTCCTCGGGGTCCTGCTCCAGTTCCCAGGCGATCCGGAACTGGCGGGGCACGATCTCGCCGATCCTCCTGCGCAGGTTCTTGCCGTAGAGCTGCGGCTTCTCGCCGCCGCCGACGAGGTCGAGGACGGTGTCGTAGGGGGCGTTCTCCGGGAAGTTCCAGCCCCAGTTGCCGATCTCGACGCGGAAGGCGGTGCGTTCGTCGCGGAAGGCGCCGTCGCGGAAGGCGGGGATGCCGGAGGTGGAGCCGGGGCCCCGGTAGGCGCCGACGGACTCCTTGAGGAGGCCCCAGGTGAGCAGCAGGGGATGGTCCATCAGGTTCCGGCCGACCTGTCTGCTGCGGTTGGCGGCCTTGGAGGCGAGCAGCAGGGTGGCGTTCTCGATGGCGTTGGCGGCCAGGACGTAGGTGCGGGCGGTCACGGTGTGCTCGGTCGGGGGGCGGCCGTCGTCGTAGTACCTCTTGTACCTGATGCCGGTGACGTTCCCCGTGGCGTGCGTCACCTCCATGGCGACGGACTGGCTGCGGATGTCGACCCTGGCCCTGGTGCCGTCCTTCTCGTTCTTCTTCAGCTCCCAGGGGTATCTGACGATCAGCTCGTACAGGGTCTTGAGGGCGTTGTACTTGGCCTGGACGGGGCAGATCGGGATGCAGCTGGAGTTGCCCTCGCAGCGCTGCCCGCGTTCGGCGTTCCCGGCGGCGCCGACGATCCTGTAGTCGGGGTCGGTCGGGGTCGAGTTCCGGGCGACCGGGGTGTTGCTGATCCGCACCGGGAACTTGTACGTCGGTTGCGCCGCGCTGGGCAGCTCGACCGTCAGCTTGCCGATGGTCTTCTCGATGTACCGGTCGAGGTAGCTGGAGGGGATCTCCTCCATGGGGAAGCGGTAGAGCCCGTTGGTGAACTTGGGGTTCTCGCTCTTGAAGTACTCCCTCGGCTTGTCCTTGATGCCCGGGTAGTACTGGTGGTCCACGTCCGCCGCGACGCCGATGATGTCCCACTCGGCGCGCTCGTAGTACGGCTTGAGCTGGTCGTAGGTCAGCGGCCAGTCGACGGCCCGCTTGTAGACGGTCCGCATCCTGAAGTCGTTGGGCAGCATCCGCAGGCAGGTGCCCAGCCAGTGCAGGGTGGTGCCGCCGAGCGAGCGGGCGTAGTCGCTGCCGAAGGGCAGCGGGCCCTTCTGGACGAAGTACCCCTGGTCGCTGGTGACCGTGTTCCCCTGGGCGTCCTGGACCGGCCTGATGTCCAGCACGTCCGGCTGGGGGGCCGAACTGCTCGCGGGGTAGGGGGCGTTGGGGACCTTGACGAGCGCCTCGTGGTACGCCTCCACGTAGGTGTCGTACTTGTCGGCGCTCAGTGCCGTGGCCCGGCCCGCCTCCAGGATCAGGATCCTGGGGAACTTCTTCTTGTTCTTGTTCTTGTTCTTGTTGGCCTCGTCGATCACGGTCTTGGCGACGACGGCCCCGGAGATGCCGCCGCCGACGATGACCAGGTCGTAGTCGGGCGGAGGGGGATTGCTCATGGCTCTACCTCACGGTCGAGGGGATCGGGCGAGGGGGCGGGGTCAGGGGAGCAGGGCCGGCGGTTCGGCCCAGGAGCCGAAGCCCGGGGGCTTGGCGCCCATCGGGTGGGTTCCGGCGGCGGTCCAGACCAGGCCCTCGCGGTGGCCCTGGCTGGAGACGACGTGCTCGACGTCGTCCGCCGTGGACCCGAACCGGTCGCGGTAGGCGGCGGAGAGCGGGTACCAGCGGCCGAGGTACCAGAGCTTGATCAGGCTGACGGCGACCGGTCCGAAGCGGGGGCTCTCGACCACCGCCTTCCTGAAGGCGGGGCCGTCCTTCGCCTGCTTGCGGCGGTCCTCGGCGAGCGCGTCTTCCGCGTACCGGAACAGCTGCCCGGCCTCGCGCTCGCCGATCATGCGCAGCAGCGTGGCGTAGTACGTGTCGACCATGCCGGTGCCGCCCAGCTCCGCCCGGTCGAAGCCGGTGAGTTCCACGGAGATGTCGGTGAAGATGTTCTTGGGGGTACGGGGTGGTGGTGGCGTGCCGTTGACCATGCGGGCGCTCCTGTGCGGGAGGTGGAGGGGTCAGACGAGGGTGCGGTTGAGGGGGCTCAGATCGAGCGGGCGGGACAGGTCCGGCTCGAAGGAGGAGTCGACCGACTGCTGGAACCTGAAGAACCCGTCGGGGTCGGCGGCCTTCTTGATCCGCCGCAGCTCGGCCAGGTTCTCGGTGCCGTAGTAGGCCGTGGCCCACTGCTCCTGGAGCGGGTCGATGTAGTTGACGTAGGCGCCGTGGAAGTCCTGCTTCAGCGACTCGCCGAGGTCGACGGCCCACTCGACGTTGGCCCGGGTGTCGGCCGGGTCGTCCCAGATCGTCTTGAGCTCGAAGACGTAGCGCTTGTCGCGGTGCGGATAGGGGCCCTCGCCGGCGAGGGCCGGGTCGTTCACCTTGCCCCGGCCGTGGGTCCACACGACGAAGCTGTCCTTCGACGGCGCGGCGGTCATCGCCTCGCGGACGGCCTTGATCATGCCCGGGGTCCAGCCGCTCTCGCCGATCATCCCCGAGCGGATGTAGGCCAGCCGGTCGCCGACCAGGGTGGAGCGGCCGATGGTCATCTCCAGCTTCGGCAGCGGCATCGAGTACAGCCGTACGTCGATGGGGTTCAGCTTCAGCATCGGCTGGAGGAGTGCCGCGCCCTCGGCGTACGCCCCGTTGTGGACGGGGGTGATCCGGAAGACCGGGATCTTCCGGGTGGGTTCGGCCGGGTCGGGTTCGTGGCCGACGTAGCCGTACGCGGCCATCGCCCCCGGGAGGTCCCTGGCCCAGGTGTCGTAGGCGGCGATGACCTCCTCGGCCCGCTCCAGCGGGTAGTGGAGGGAACCGCCGAGCACGGTGGGCGCGGGCGGCTCGTGCAGTCGCAGGGTCATCTCGACGGCGACGCCGAAGTTGCCCCCGCCGCCGCCCCGGCAGGCCCAGAACAGCTCCCGGTCCTCCTTTCGGGGCGCGTCGGCGGTCAGGGTGCGCAGCGCGCCGGCGGCGTCGACCAGTCTGATCATGGTGACGTTGTCGCTGCCGAGGCCGTAGGAGCGGGAGACGAAGCTGTAGCCGCCGCCCTGGAGGAACCCGGGCAGCCCCACGGTGAGACAGCCGCCGCCGACCGGGATCAGCGGGGCCGCCGCACGGTCGACGTAGCCGTACACGTCGCTCCAGAGGGCGCCCATCTGGACGGTCAGGCGTTCGTGTTCCCGGTCCAGGGTCATGGCCTTCATCAGCCCGAGGTCCAGGACGATCCCGCCCCGGTTCAGGCAGTACCCGGCGGCGCTGTGGCCGCCGCCGCGCACCGTCAGGGGCAGCCCGGTGCGCTGGGCGAACCGGATGGCGCGTGTGACGTCGGGGTAGGAGTTGGCGCGGACGACCAGGGCGGGGGGCGTGCGGGTGCGGCCGTTGTCGATGGCGACGGCCTTGGTGTACTCGGCGCTGCCGGGCTCGCAGAGGTAGCCGCTCAGCTTCCGGGCCAGTTCGTCGACGGCGGTACGGAACTCGGCCACCGTCACACCTCCGTGACCTTGCCGAACGCCTTGAGCGCGCTGAGGCTCGGGACGAAGAAGTACTCGCCGCCGCGCATGGTCACCCACCGGCCGACGGCCAGGGGGAAGGTGTGGCTCATCGGCGCCGGGGGGTTGTGCGAGAAGTCCAGCTGGTTGTGCGAGCCGTACTTCTTGGGCCAGGGCTGCGCGACGGCCGTGGGGGGCGGCGTCGTCTTCTGGGGCAGGGTGCCGATCACCGGGTCGAGGCCGCTGTGCGGGGTGAGGAAGTCCTGGTAGTTCGCCCAGGCCGCCTGGATGAACTCGAACTGGTCGGCGATGCTGCTCTGCGCGCACAGGAACAGCAGGCCCACCTTGCCGTCCGCCGGCTTCGGGTCCAGGGTCACCTTGCCGTAGCTGATGCCCCGGCGGACGATCCGGTTGCTGCGCTCCTGGGTGAGGGGCACCCCGAACTGGCGTTGTTTGTCGCCGCGCGGGTTGGTCTTGCGGACGTGCGCCTGGAAGGGGCAGCGGACGCCGTCGACGTCGCCGTCGAAGGTGAAGTTGTTCGGCTGGGCGCCCAGGCCCGCCTCGTCGCGTTCCAGCACCGGGGTGCCGTCCTGGAACCGGCCCACCATGTACGCGCCGGCCAGCGCGGTGTACCCGGCCACGACCGTGGGCGGGGCCGGCTTCCGGTGGCCGTCGTGCTCGGCGAGTTCCTTGGCCAGCTCCCGTTCGCCCGCGCGGAAGCCGGCCACGTTCTGCTCCAGCTTGCGGTACACGAAGTACGAGCCGTAGCCGGTGGACCTGTCGCCCCCGGGGTCCTTGAGGAGGACCTGGTCGAGGGGGGCGCTGGGGTCGTACCGGTCGATGCCGCCCTGGCGGGCCCGGGCCCGGTCGATGTCGTCGGCGAAGAACAGGGGCTGGCTGATGCCGTCGACGAAGCCGAAGTGCTCGCGGACGGGGGCGTCCTTGTTCCACTTGCCGGCCGCGTCCAGCCGCATGGCGGCGCCGGTCTCCTCGTGGAGGTGGAGCGCGAGGTCCTTGAGCTGGCCCCTCAGCTTCTTCATGAGGGGGCCGAGGCGTGCCTCGGCGTCGTCGTCGGCGGCGATGACCAGGGCGTGCAGGGTGTTGCGGAACCCCGGCTCCCACTGGTCCTTCTTCGGGTCGTTGAGGAGGTCCGCGCGCTTCTCGGCGCCGTCGCGGAAGGCCGGGTCGTCGGGCATGGCGTCCTTGCCCAGGGCCAGGTCCCGGTAGCCGGCGGCGGAGACCAGCACGCCGACGAAGACCGCGCTGGAGTCCAGGATCAGCCGGCGCTGTTCGGCGGGCGTGAAGGCGCCGTTCTCGCCGATCGTCGTCAGCGTCTCCCGGTAGGCCCGCGCCTCCTCGCGCTGGGTGAAGGCCGAGGTGACGGCCAGTGCGGCCAGCCACTTGCGGGCCTTGTCCCGTTCTTCCTTCGTGGTGGTCCTGAAGGTGATGAACAGGTGGCGGCTGTGGTCGCGTCCGTGGCTCTTGAGGATGTTGCCCTGGAGGTCCTTCAGGACGGCCCGGAGGTCGGCCTGGGTGTTGCGGGTGGGAGGGATCTCCTTGATGTCGGGATTGATGGCTGTCTGTCTCAGGTCGATTGCCATGACACCCTGACTCACCCCGAAAGCCCATCCACAATCAGGGCGGCCACCCCGCCTCTCCCGGGCACGGAAGACGCGCGGGCGTCACGACGTGCGCAGACGGACCGTGGCGCGAGGTGACGCACATCACCGGACATTCACCCGGCCGGAGCAGACGCGATCACCCCAAACCCGCCACCCGGGTGAGACGCGGCGAACACCTGACCGGTTACGGAATCGCCCGTAGCGCAGATGTACGACGACCGGACGCGGGTGGGCCGCGCGGGTGAGGAGGAAACGTTCCCGCGTGGACGTCCCGTGCCGTCCCCGCGGAAGGGGCCGAGGCCGGTGGCTAGCGTCGTCGCGCAACGCCCCCCGCAGCGCCCCGGAGAGGAATGCCGTGTCCGTACCGACGACGATCGACCACACCGCCACAGAGCACAGCCCCCGCCTCGCGTACGCCATGGCCGAGGCCGCCGCGCTGGCTTACCAGGACGAGGCGACGGTGGCGGCCACCGCGCGGGAGTGGGGCTTCGGGCGAGTACGCCATCACCGCACCCGCTTCACCCCTCCCTTCCCGCTGGAGGACACCCAGGCGTACACGATCGCCAGCGACCAGATGATCATCACGGCGTTCCGGGGGACGGAGCCCGCGCAGATCCGGGACTGGCTCTCGGACGCCACCACCCCGCCCTGGCCGGGCCCGGCCGCCACCGGCTACGTCCACTACGGCTTCGGCCAGGCCCTGGAGTCGGTCTTCCCCGCCGTCGAGGAAGCCGTCGCCGCCTTCCGGGACAACGGCCAGAGCGTGTGGTTCACCGGCCACAGTCTCGGCGGTGCCCTCGCGATGCTGGCCGGCTGCCGCATGTACCTGGAGGCGCCCCGCCTCCGCGCCGACGGCATCTACACCTACGGCCAGCCCCGCACCTGCGACCGGCTCCTGGCCGCGTCCTGCAACAAGGGCTTCCGGGAGCGGCTGCACCGCTACGTCAACAACAACGACATCGTCCCGCAGCTTCCGCCCGAGCCCGCCTACACCCACGTCGACACCCTGCACCACATCGACTCCACCGGCCGCGTCCGCTCCACCATGCCCCCGCTCGGCCTCCTCGCCGACCGCCTCCGAGGCGCCACCGCCGACCTCCTCGCCCCCACCGGCGACGCCCTGCGCGACCATCCCGTCAAGCGGTACGTCGCCGCGATGGAGAAGAACCTCACCTGACACCCTGCGGGGACTCCCCCAACAGGAGTCCCCACCCGGCACCACAGCCCAGCGCCCGCCCGGCTCGGCCCCAGGCCGTCACCGGTACGAAGGAGCACACCGTCGTCGCCGTCCTCCTGGACACATCGTTGACGCCGGACGAGCGGGCCGTCCTGGGCGAGGCCATCACCGCGACGTACCAGCAGGCGGGCATCACCTCCGACCCGCGCACCTGAACCCGCCCGGCCCCGCTCCTCACCACCGTCCTGCGCCACTCGAAGAACCGCACCGCGGCCAACCTCGCAGCCCGGCTACGGCCGTTCGCCGCCGGCGCGTTCTCCACCCTCCTCGCCGGGCCCACGACCACCCGACCCGAAGGCCACCTCGTCGTCTTCTCCCTGCGCGACCTCACCGACGAACTCAAACCCGCCGGCACCCCGCTCACCCTGGACACCATCTGGAACCAGATCTCCCACCCCACCTCTCGCCGCCCCCGGCTGACGACGGTGGACGAGGCATGGCTGCTGATGAAGTCGGCGGCCGGAGCCGAGTACCTCTTCCGGATGGCGAAGGCGTTCCGCAAACGCCGGGCCGGGCTGATCGTGGCCACCCAGGACACCGGTGACCTCCTGACCGCCGACCGCGGCCAAGGCTCCTGGCCTCCGACACCCACCGCGTCGCCTTCGAAGCCGTCGCCTCCCCCACCGAGCACCATCTCGTCACCACCAACCCCGCCGAACTCGCCGCCTACGCCGAGACCAACACCCGCGACGACGGCCAGGACGGCGCCTTCGCCGACCGCGTCCCCGAAACCCCGCCCGGCAAGGAGATCGACCTCGGCGAGATCTGAACACCTCCCCTCAACACCCTTTCCCTGAGAGGACTTTCATGTCGTCTCACCCGACAGGGCACCCCCCTGCGCCTGCTCCCGTCCGCCCCGCGCGCCTGCTCACTACCTACACCTGGGCACCGGTCCGCGCCAAACACCAGGCCAACCTCCGCTTCGTCCTCGACGACCTCCCCGACTGGGAACAGGCCATGACCGACGAACTCGGCAGAAGGAAGTTCCGCGGCGTCTGGGTACGCATCCACGACTCCGGGGACTTCTTCGCCGACGAAGCCGCCATCACCACCGCCGGATGGCACTCCCAGGACGCCAGCGCCCCCTCGCCGTCCTCGACCCCACCCCCGTCGGCATCCCCGCCAACCGCATACCTCTCACTCGCCGACCGCCCCGTTGTGCCCCAACGCCCCCCTGCCTCACGGCTGGGCGAACAGGGCGTCACCCATAGCTTTGAGCAGCGTTGAGAGGAACCTCTGCCAGAAGGACCGTCGGGGGGACCACCACAGAACGGGGCCTGATGTCCAACCACTTGTAGACGACGGCCAGGGGGGCGACGAACGCCGTGGTCAGAGAGAGCGGGACCACGGCGACGTCCCACCAGGTGAAGCAGAGGCCGTCCGCCGTCCCGCAAGCCTGCTCACTGTGCTGAACGGTCCAGGAGAAGAAACCACAAGCACCGAGTGCGTTCGTTCCCTCGGCCTCAGTCTTCGCTATTTTACGTTAAGACATGGGTAAATTTTCTTAACGTGATATGACGTCAGACCGCGCCACTGAAGTCGCCGGGGCGACGACCAGGGCGCCAATGTGGCCGCTTTGCCTGTTTTTATTGGGTATTTTCCTGCCCTTACGGGACTCCCCTCGTGTGCGTTCCATGAAGTTCCCGCGATCACGTTCAAGTTGCTTGTGCACAGATATGGTTTTACTGTCACGGTCGACCACTTAATTTTGCTTTATGTCTGTACATGGGGGGCTGTATGTGTGCTGCCACCCATGCCTGGAGGGATGTTCGGGTGATGGCTGGGATACGCAGGTCGCTTCCTGTGGCGGGGGTCGCTGCTGTTATGGCCCTGGCGGGAGTTCCTGTGCTGGCGAGTGCTGACCCTCAGCCGTCAGGGGGGACGACGACGGGCACGGCGGTCACGCCGCCGTCGGCAGTGGAGGATTTCGCTTATCCGGACGCGGAGCGGATCCAGCGTGAGGCGGGTATCAAGCTGATCCGGGGCGATGGGCACATCGTCTTCGCGGCCTGTGACGACACCGCTCAGCAGATCAAGGTCATGACTGTCCAGGGTCCGGGCGCGGACTCCCGGGACAGCTACTGCTTCAACACGACCGGGAAGAGCGGTTACCTCGAACTCAACCTTCCGCGTGTTTTCGCGCTGGAGACCGCCGACCACCCCATCGTCGCCGCTCTGAGGCCGCAGGACGACCCCAAGGCACCCGTTCAGAAGGTGACCGTGGCGAAGAACAAGTCTCAGAACGTTGGTGAGGGAGTCGTCGGCGGCCCACAGACTGTGCTGTTGGAACTGAGTGTCACCGGCTGAGGCCGTGCCTCTCGTCGTGGCCCTCTGTCCCCTCTTGTTCCCGCAGGGCTCTTCGAGGAATCTCACGTCCGGCGCTCGTCCGCGTTTCGGGCCCGCAGGCTGCCGATACCGCTGAGGCCGCGACCGCACGGCTCGACATCAGTGGCCGGCGCGCCTGTTCTGCCACCCTGGTCGCCGCGCAATGGCCGCTGACCGCAGCCGCGGTCGCAGACGGTGTGCAGCCGGTTGGTGAATCTGGTGTCCCTCACGGACCTTGACGTGGTGCTGGCTCAGTCGCCGGCGCCAGCCACCGGCGTCACCCCCGCCCGGCAGCACCCCTCAAGAAGGCGGCTCCACGTCTGGCGTGCCCTGGAGCCGCCCCTCACACGCGCCTGGCCCGGTCGGTGCGCGTCCCTCACCTGCATCGATTGACAAGACGAGAAGAGTTTGTAGTGACATATCCACGACGCGCGCAAGGCGTGGTGACAGGCCGGCGGCATACGTTGCGCGCGCTGTGTCTGGGCCTGCTGCCCGGCGCGCTCGTACTGGGCCTGCTGGGACCCGCTCCCAGCCCTGCCCGAGCCGATGACCCGGCACCGGCCGACACCAGTGTCGGTACCCCCCTTCCGGACACCGACCGGGCGAAGGTCGTCCGGCTGTGGGAGACGGGCGGTCCGGGAGTCAAGGCCGCCGCAGAGGTCGCGCTCGTCGGCGGTGACGACGACGTCAGGACATTCCTGTCCCAGGCTGCCGATCTCTCGTTCCAGGACGATCGTGTAGCCACCGCCCAGGTTTCCGGCCTCGGCGGCACCAGCCTCCAGGACGCCGCCCGCGCCGCACTCGACAGCGATTCGCCGGACACGATCAGAGCGTTCCTCAAGGACGGCTGGAAGGCCCCGCTCTTCCAGGACCAGCGGGTACGGGTCGCACAGATCATGGGCATGGGCGGCCCCGAAGTCCAGAAGGCTGCCCGCGCCGCGCTCGACAGCGACTCACCCGACCAGATCCGGGACTTCCTCACCAACGGACAGTACGACCGGCGCCGGCAGGACGAACGCGTCCAGGTCGCACAGCTCCTCACCGGTGCGGGCGCGAACGTGGGGGCCGCGGCCCGGATCGCGCTGAACGGCTCGCCGGAGGACATCCACGAGTTCCTCCAGGTCGGCCAGTACGTGGCCCGCGCCCACGACCAGGAACACGCCACGGTCGCGCAGCTCGCCGACCAGGCGGCGAAGGCGGGCAAACTGGCCGGGCAGCAGACCCGGGCCGCCCAGGAAGCGTCCGCCCGCGCGGTGACGGCGGCCAAGCTCGCCAAGGCAGCCGCGCAGGAGGCCGCCGAGCAGACCCGGGCCGCGCAGAAGGACACCCAGAACGCGGCAGCCGCCGCCTCCCACGCCGCATCAGCCGCCCAGCAGGCAGCCGACGCCGCGCAGACCGCCATCAGCGCGGCTGCCGCGGCCACCGACGCCGCTCATGTCGCGGCCGACGCCGCCTCCGCCGCTGCCTCGGCCGCGGCCGGCGCTGCCGAGGCAGCCTCCCGGGCCCGTGACGCCGCCACCGACGCAGCGCTCAATGCGAGTCAGGCAGCCACCGCACGCAAGGCGGCCCAGGACGCGCGGAACGCCGCCGCGGGTGCCCGCGCCGCCGCCACGGCCGCCGACTCGGCGCGTACCGCAGCGGCTTCGGCCGCCGTCGCGGCGACGTCCGCGAAAGGCGCGGGCAGCGACGCCGACAACGCCGCGGACGCGGCCGACCAGGCGAACACCCTGGCCGACCAGGCCGGAGCCCACTCCGACCGGGCGCAGAACGCCGCGGACGCCGCCCACCGTCACGCACGGGAGGCGACCCGGGCCGCGGATGCCGCTATCGCTCTGGCGAACGAGGCGGCCTCCGCCGCAGGCGAGGCCCGGGATGCCGCGAACGACGCCGCCGCTCACGCGGAGAACGCCGCCAAGGCCGCCGACGACGCCGCAGCCCACGCCGGACAGGCCGCGACCGCCGCGAAGCAGGCCGGTGATCACGCGAAGGCCGCGAAGCAGGCCGCCGACGCGGCCGGCGCGGACGTCACCAAAGCCCAGAAGATCCACGGCATCACCGTCCGCATCAACGCCGAACAGCTGACCGCGCGAACCAACGAGGCCATCACTCGCGCCAAGGATCTCAAAGCCCAGGAAAACCAGCGCACCGCCCGCCGACAGGCCGCCGTCCAGGAAGCCGAGGACCTCCAGACCGAGGCGGACAAACTCGCCGGACAGGCCGCCGAGCCCGGCACCGACCCGGCGAAGATCGCACCCGAAGGCCGCGCCGTTGCCCTCGCGACCGCGAAGACCGGCCGCCCTTGGAGCCAGTCCGCAGCCCTCGTGGCCCTGGCCGGCAGTGACACCGACATCGCCGCCTACCTCCGCACCGGCCGCAAAGACGCCAACACCCAAGACGACCGCGGAGATGTCGAACACCTCGCGGAAGCCGCAGGCTCTCCCGGTGTCCGGGCTGCGGCTGCTAAGGCCCTACAGGGCGATGCCACGGCGGTGAGCGCGTTTCTGGCGACAGGTCAGTACGAGGTGATGAAGCAGCAGATGCGCCTGCTCGTCGCCCAGGCACTCACCGGCGCCGGGCCGATCGAGGAGCAGGCCGTCCGCAGGACACTGGACGCCGACACCACCGACGCCCTGCGCCAGTTCCTCACCACCGGCGAGGCTCTCGCACGCACCCAGGACGAACGCGTCCGCGCCGCACAGCTCTTCGACAGCCCCGGCCCCGAGGTGCGAGCCGCAGCACACGTCGCCGTGGAGGGCCCCGCCGACCTGCTGCACGCCTTCATCACCATCGGCCAGTACAAGGCCCAGCGCCAGGACCAGCTCGCCGCCACCCACGAAGCCCAGATCCAGCAGCTCATCGCCCACGCCGCCGGAATCGCCGCCACCGCCCAGAAGAACGCGGCCGACGCAGGCAAAGCCGCAGCCACCGCCGCCAAAGCCGCAGCCCAGGCCGCCGGCTACGCCAGACAAGCCGACCAGTCCGCCAAGGACGCCCAGAAGTATGCCGCCCAGGCCGACGACTACGCCGACCAAGCGGACCGGTCCGCCAAGGCCGCCGCCGCGTCAGCCGACACCGCCAGCAAAGCACAGCTGAACGCGGAGAACGCCGCAGCAGCAGCCATCACCTCGGCCACCCAAGCCCGGTACTCCGCTGACGCCGCCCGCGGCTCCGCCGACTCTGCCTGGGCAGACGCTCAGGACGCCAGGGCTTCGGCCACGGCCGCGGGCAAGGACTCCACTGCCGCAGAGCAGGCGAAGAATGACGCCTACCAGACCGCAGTCGCCAAACAGCACCAAGCGGAGGAGGCATGGCGGAAGCTGGCCGAGAGCCTGAAACAGAAGCAGGGCCAGCAGGATGATGACGGCAGCTGGATACCGGACTGGCTCAAGAACACCGCCAACACCATCGGCGACTACGGCCAGGCGTTCTGGGACAACAGCCCTCAGCTCGCGGCCGACCTCCTGGAGAGTCTCGGCGGCGCCGCCCTGACCGACATCGGAGTCGGGGAGGGCGTCATCGGCGGGGGCGGCGGACTCCTGCTGTGCCCCGAGACAGTGGGCGCCGGCTGCCTCGGAGCTGTCGCCGCGGTCAGCGGTGGCCTGGCCGCGGCCGGAGGCGGCCTCGCCATGGCCGACAACGGCATCGATCGCTTCAGCGACGACCTCGGGCGAGCCCTCCGTGAAGCCCGGGAGCAGAGCGCTTACGAGGACATCACCAGTCCCGGTGCCCGCATGCTGAACAAGTCGACGGACGTCGGTCCCGTGGAGTTCGGAGAAACCCTTGAGGCCAATGGATGGGTTCGCACCGACAAGGGACCGAATATCATGTACGAGAAGGACGGGGCGAGGTATTTCCTGCGCGGAAAGGCCAACAGCCACGAGGGATGGACGGCGGACTACTACAATCCAGGGTCCAAGAAGGCCGATATCAAGATCAGGCTTGGTGAGGACTGATGGCAGAGGCGAACTCGATTGTGACCGATCTCAACGAGTACCTGCATGTTCGCTCCCGCAGTGCAGCCACCTTCGACCTTGACGCCCGGTTGCCCAACCGGGTCTTCAGGGAAAATCCAGGAGACTCACTTTTCTGCGAGTTCGATGCCGTCCTCACCCCGGAGTTCTGGCCGGCGCTCTGCACAATGGCCCGGTGGCACGGTGACGAGCACATCGGCCTGCTGGTTCTTGAACCGGATTGCGATGCGTTCTACGTCTCGGAGTATGGGATGCACCCGGCAATGTCGTTGTCCGTCGAGGCTGACGCGGACGATTATTGGGCTGCGATCGGTTACGAGCCGGACGGCGACATCATGGGGTCGATCGCAATCTCGGCGAACGTCATCGCCGTGACCGGGCCCTCCGGAAAATGGGGGTGCTGGGGTGAAAGAGATCCAGAAGTCGCAGTTTTCCGGGGTTTCCCGAACGCAGTTGCACGCAATGAATGGTGCACGCAGTTCGGGCCCTTCCTGGAGGTGTCGGGCGCGTTGAAGTCATACCTTCCGTTGACCTTCGCGGGTCGGACCGTCCCGGACGAGTACGCCGCAACCTTGACCGCCAACTACGGCCCTACGGGCAGTCGTGATTCATCGCCGAGTCCCGTGATCCGGCCTGAGGGCTGAGAGTCACACGGCAGGACGCTCCTGCTGAGATCGAGCTGTACCCGCAGAACGTGGCCTGTCGGACGAGCACCGACGGGCCCATGCGGGCCGGTCCCGCCGGCCGCCCCACACCCATGCTCGCCCGGCTGCCTGCCACGGCACCGCTGCTGTACCTGTCACGCCTTGCCGGTCTTCCCCTGACCGCGCCCATCCGTAGGAGTACTTCCTCATGCCCCGTTTCCCCGCCCGCGCCGCCCTCGGCGGAGCCATAGCCGCCGTGGTGGCCTCAACTGCCCTGACCGGTACGCCGACCCAGGCGCTGGACGGAACGGTGCCCGCAGCCTCGGCGTACGCGTTCACCGCAAAGCTCGCCATCGGTAACACCTTCCGCTCCTGCACGGGCACCCTGGTCAACGCGCAGTGGCTGCTGACCGCGAGCAGTTGCTTCGCCGCCGACCCGTCGGCCGGTTTCACGGTCGCGGCGGGTGCGCCGAAGTGGAAGACGACCGCGACCATCGGCCGCACCGACCTCACCACCACCGCCGGACAGGTCCGCGACGTCGTCGAGCTCATCCCCCGTACCGACCGCGACCTCGTCCTCGCCAAACTCTCCGCCCCCGTACGCGGCATCCTGCCCCTGCGCGCCACCACGACCGCCCCCGCCACCGGGGACACGTTCACCAGCGCCGGGTACGGCCGGACGAAGGACACCTGGATCCCCGACACCCTGCGCACCGGCTCCCTGACGGCCGGCCAGACCACCGCCACGAGTGTGGACATCGACGGCACCCCGATCTGCAAGGGCGACACCGGCGCCCCCGTCGTCCGCGACCAGGACGGACAGCGCGAACTCGCCGCCGTGGTCACCGCGTCCTGGCAGGGCGGCTGCCTCGGCTCCACGGAGACCCGTACCGGCGCCACCGCCACCCGCGTCGACGACCTCGCCACCTGGATCAGGCAGTCCACCGCCGCCACGCTCACCCCCTGGCGCCTCCAGATGGTGACGACCGCGAACAAGGACCTCTTCCACACCGTCCGCGACAGCAACGGGGACTGGTCCGCGTTCGGCGACGTCGAACGCGCTGCCGGCGGCATCGGGGACATCGCGGTCGCCGCCGACGCCGCCATCTCCGGCACCAACCACGTCCTCGCACTCGGCGCGGACGGCATCATCTACCAGTCCACCCGAAACGCCAACGGCACCTGGGTCGCCTTCCGCCCCCTCACCGCCGAACTCGGCACCCTCGCCGGGATCAAGAAGATCGCCGTCACCTCGATCGGCAGCGAACTGGGCCTGGCCGCCATCACCAACAGCCGCGTCTACCACGCCGTCCGCGACGCCGACGGCAGGTGGAGCAAGTGGGGCGACGTCACCGCGAGCCTCGGCACCCTGAGCGCCGCCCCCGTCGACATCACCGCCGCCCGTGTCGGCAATGCCACCCACGTCGGTGTCGTCACCGCCGACGGCAAGGCGTTCCACACCATCCGCAACGCGGACCGCAGCTGGGAGAAGTGGGGCGAGATCACCAGGATCCCCGGCAGCCCCGCCAAGGTCTCCGGCATCGCCTTCGCCGGCACCGGCACCGACCTCCAGGCCGTCCTCACCGAACCCGCCGGCGGCATCAAGCACATCGCCCGCGCCGCCTCCGGCGTCTGGGGCGACTTCGGCAACCTCGGCGGCATCCTCGGCACCACCCCCGTCACCGGCATCAGCGCCGCCGCCGTCGACAACGAGTTCCACACCGCGATCATCACCAACGGCCGGATCAAACACACGACACGCCACACCGACGGCACCTGGGAACCCGCCGACACACCCCCCGGCACGCCCGCCGACCCCACCACCCTCGCCCTCACCGGCAGCTGGAACTGACCCCGGCCCAAGGACGAACACAAGGTGACAGGGCCGACCCCAGATCCGGGACCGTCCCTGTCACCTGAGTCCAACCGTCGGCCTGCTCTGTCACCGACAGGGCAGCCAAGACATACCAGTGGGTCAGGTCGAACACCTACGACCACGCCGCCGGTCTCGTCGCGCAGAGACACGTCCAGGCCGATCACGCCCGGCAGTCCCTCACCGGTCAGGTAGAGGCGTGCGGTGTGCTGGTCGAGGAGGAAGAAACCGAGGAGGCATAGCTTCTCGCCGTGTCCACCCCGGTCCGACGGTTGCCGGGTGTCCAGCGTCTGGCGTACGGCCTGCCACAGGGACGCCGCCAGTACGTAGAAGGGGACGCTGTCGCCGTGCCGGGCCGGTCAGGGGCAGGTCGTGGCCGCCGAGGTGTGATGTGCCGTCCCACACGACGACGCGCCCCACGCCTCGCTGGTCCGAGGCGTTCGAGCCTTCGTCGTCCCACCGTTGCACCGGCTCCTGCCTCTCGTCGGAGGGAAGGGGCATCATGCCTCGTTCACCCTGATCGGCGACCACGGTTCGGTGACGGCATACGGGTTTTTCTTGAGCGGATCCTTCAGCCATCGCACCTGCCTGGACGTATTGGCTGGGGGTGAGCCGACCACACCGTCCCTCCGGCCCGCCGGGGTCACGTCCGCGCGAGGCTTCAACAACCCGGTGGTGGCCAGCAGCGATCCGTCGATCACGAGGGCACACAGCGGCCGGACCCACACATCAATCCGAAATCCACGCCTCCCGAAGACCCTCCGAGCGGCCTCAACGACCGCCCCCGCCCGGCCTGCTGCACATTCATTGCACACCAGGCCGGGAACTCCCGGGAAAACGAGGGAACTGGCGGGAAGTCCTCCCCACCCGCCAACGCCGCTTCCCAGGTCAGGGGACGTGCAGGTCAGGCCCAGGCCGTCACCGGGACGAAGGAGCTGTCCTGGCGGAAGGTGTCCGTGCCGTCCGCCGGGTCCACGCGGAGCTGGTAGCTGTAGTGGCGCAGGTAGGAGCCGGGGTAGTTGTAGGACTCGAAGCGGACGGCGCCGGAGGTGCTGCCCGTGCGGGCGATGAACGTGGCGTCGCGGGCGAACGTGGAGGTGCCGTCGTTCGGGTCGAACCGGCCCCGGAAGTCCCAGTGGCGCAGGTACTTGCCGGAGGCGTCGCGGAACGAGTAGCCGTTCGCGTCGGCGAGTCCGGCGACGACCGTGAAGGTGGCCGCCTGCTTGTCGGCGGCGGCGCTGGAGCCGGTGATCACGGGGAGGTTGAGCAGGGAGGACTGCTGCTCCCAGTACCGGGTGGGGTAGTTGGCGGACTGGAAGGAGCGCGTCGCGTTCCTCGTGATCGCCGGGCCGCCGGAGACGGTCTCCTTGATGACCGTGAAGTGGCGGGCCGTACCGGAGATCGCGGGCAGGGCCTTCGGCGCGGACCAGGTCGCGAAGGTGTCGTAGCTGTCGCTGTAGTAGTACTTGCCGTCGCCGTAGCCGTCGAAGTAGATCCGCCAGGCGCCGTTGTCGAGCTGGATCACCGAGGGGCCCTCGCGGTAGCTGCCCCAGCCGGCCCAGTCGCCGGTCTTCGAGATCGTGTAGGGGCCGTTGAGGGAGGACGCGGTGGCGTACTCGATGTACTTCGTCGTCTCGTTCTTCGTGAACGCGTGGTAGGTGGAGCCGGTCTTCACGATGTACGTGTCGATGTGGTTGGCGCCGATGCCGGCCAGGGCGACCGGTGAACTCCACGCGGTCAGCGCCGAGTTCGTGGCTCTCAGGCGGTACGGCGTGAAGATCCACTCGTCGCTGGTGAGCGAGCAGGAGACGATGACGTTGACGCTGCCGTCGCTGTCGACGAACCACTCCGGCGCCCAGGCCCGGGACAGGTTGGCGATCGGGACCGTGTAGTCGTACAGGAACGTCCAGTTGACCCGGTCGGAGCTGCGCGCGAACCCGATCGTCGTGCTGACGTCCTGCCAGGTGTGCGTGGTGTACGTCAGGTAGTAGAAGCCGTCGGTGTGCCGGAAGACGCTCGCGTCCCGGATGCGGTTGCTCGGCGGCGTGTACGCGGAGGACTTCGCGAGCCGGAAGTCGGTGCCGTCGTCGGACGTGTAGACGTTCACCCTTCCGTCGTCGCTGTTGAGGAACGGGACGATGGTGTACCGGGTCGCGGAACCACTGGGGGGCGCGGCGGCCAGCGCGGTGCCGAGCAGGCCGGGGGCCTCGCCGAGGACGAGGGCTGCGGCGGGGACGATCGCGAGCGCGCGCAGCAGGCTGCGGCGGGACGGCGTGGGGGGACGGTGCTGTGCGGTCATGGCGGCTCTCCCTGACACTCTGGGGGTTCGACCGACCGAACAAGGTTCGGGAAGTCGATCAGAAGGTAGGGGCGTGCATGAGACACGTCAATGGGTTGAGCACTGGCCTAACCTGTGAAGATGAACGACGTGCCGATGGTCGGGCTCATGGGGCGGGTCACGGGGGCGGTCGGGCCCGGGCTCGTCGGGGAGGTCATCGTCCGGGTGCGGGGCGGGGCGGAGCACTTCCTCGCGTATCCGGCGAACAACGGGGAGCGGTTCGAGCGGGGGACGGTGGTGATGGTGGTGGAGCATCTGCCGCCGAGGACCGTGTACGTGACGGCCGCGTACGACAGTTGAGCGTACGAAGTCCCAGGTGAGAGCCGTATTCGTCAAGGTTGTGACAAGGATCGGGCGGTCTCTTCTCCTGGGGCGCGGGCAGGCGCACACTCCCTTTCGTTCGGTGCCGAAAGGGCACCATCACAAGGGGGCGTATGCCGATGGTCATCGGCGTCGTTGCGGGTGTGGCGGTCGTCGCCGTGCTCGCCGTGATCGGTCTGTTCAAGATGATGTGGCGGGTGGCGGAGCCCAACGAGGCGCTGGTCATCTCGGGTTCGAACCATCGGACCGAGGGACTCGAAGCGGGGATGGGCTTCCGAATCGTCACGGGGCGCGGCACGCTGGTGCTGCCCGGCGTGCAGGCGGTGCGCAAGCTGTCGCTCGACCTCAACGAGACCGAGTTGCAGGTGGATTGCGTCACGCACCAGGGAATTCCGCTGAAGGTGCGGGGAGTCGTCATCTTCAAGGTGGGTGACGACTTCGTGTCGATCGCCAACGCGGCCCGCCGCTTCCTGGACCAGCAGCGGCTGATGTCGGAGCGCGTGCACAACGTGTTCGCCGGTCATCTGCGGTCCATCGTGGGCGGGTTGACGGTCGAGGACATGATCCGCGACCGGGAGAAGCTGACCGGGCAGACCCGGGCGGCGTGCGGGACGGAGATGGAGAAGCTCGGGCTGATCGTGGACTCCTTGCAGATCCACGAGATCGAGGACCCGACCGGGTACATCCAGAACCTGGCGATGCCGCACGCGGCGGCCGTCCAGCGGGACGCGCGCATCGCGCAGGCCGAGGCCAACCGGCTCGCCACCGAGGCGGAGCAGCAGGCGGCGGCGCGCATGTCGGAGGCGACGCGCGACAGCGAGATCCTCCAGGCCGGGTACCAGGCCGAGCGCGACCACGCGGCGGCGAAGGCCCGGCAGGCGGGGCCCCTCGCCGAGGCGGGTGCCCGGCAGGAGGTCGTCGTCCAGGAGACCCGCGTCGCCGAGCTCGAGGCGCACCGGCGTGAGCAGCAGCTCCAGGCGGACGTCCGCAAGCCCGCCGACGCGAAGGCGTACGAGAAGCGCACCCTCGCCGAGGCCGAGCGCGACGCGCGGATCTCCGCGGCGCAGGCCAAGGCGAAGGAGACCGAACTCGCCGCCGCCGCCGAGGCGTCCAGGGTCAAGCAGGCGGCCGGCGCCGAGGCCGAGGCGACGAAGACGCGGGGCGCGGCGTCGGCCGCGGCGACCCGGGCGACCGGTGAGGCCGAGGCCGCCGCCGCCCAGGCCAAGGGGCTCGCGGCAGCGGAGGCGACCCGTGCGCAGGGGCTCGCCGAGGCCGAGGCGATCAAGGCGCGCGCCGCGGCTCTCGCCGAGAACCAGGAGGCGGTCGTCGCGCAGCAACTCGCCGAGAAGTGGCCGGAGATCGTCCAGGCGGGGGCGTCCGCGTTCGGCAACGTCGACAACATGGTGCTGCTCAACGGGGCCGAGGGGATGGGCGAGTTGTTCGCGAAGGCGCTCACGATGGGTGGCACCGGGCTGGGGCTCGCGCGGCAGCTGCTGGCGTCGATGAATCCGAACGGGGAGGCGGCGGGGGCGAGTTCGGTGACACCGTCGGCGGCGGTTCCCGTGTCCGTTCCCGTGGCCGAGAAGGTCGCTGTCGACAACGAGTGAACACGGTACGGGAGTTGAGGCGAGCCCCACGCAGGGTTCGCCTCATTCCCGGTGAACGCTCCCGGCGATCCGCACGAACGACCTGATCAGCGGGTTGCCGTCCCCCGCCCGCCACGCCACCACCACCGGGCTGGGCGGCACGCCCCTCAGCGGCACCACCACCAGCCCCTCCCCCGGCTCGTGCCCGAGGGGCGTCATCCCGACGGTCCCGTTCCACAGCACGGCCTGCCGGCACTCCTGCACGGCCCGCACCACAGGTCCCTCGCGCGGCTCACCGGCGCCCCAGTACAACTGCCAGCGCGGATCGGTCCCTTGGGGGAACCGGAACCAGCGCCGCCCGGCAAGCTCCCCCGGCGTGAGGCTCTCCCGCCCGGCCAGCGGATCGTCCGCCCGCAGCAGTACGCCCACCGGGTCGGTGCCCAACTCCCCTACCACCAGCCCCGTTTCGTCGAACGGCCCTCGCGTGAGCGCGACGTCGACACCCCCCGCGTGCAGCCCGCACGTCGGATCGGCGAGGTCGGTCTCCCGGACGCGCACCTCGACGTGCGGGTACCGCTCACGATGGACACGGGCCAGCCGGGTCACCCGCGCATCCGCACTGTCCCCCAGCAGCCCGACGACAAGGACGCCCGCACCGGCCGCAGTCGCGACCCGCACCCGCGCCCGCTCGGCCCGCCCCAGCAACTCCCGTGCCTCGTCCAGGAGTACAGCGCCCGCCGGGGTCAGCGCGACCGGGGACCGCTCGAACAGCACGGCACCCACGTCCGCCTCAAGGCGCCGGATCGCCCGGCTCAGCGGCGGCTGACTCATGTGCAGCCGGGCCGCCGCACGCCCGAAGTGCAGCTCTTCGGCGACCGCGACGAAGTAGCGCAGCGTACGCAGCTCCATGCGGCGACGATACCCGGACGGTATCGGGGGGACGGAACAGGTCTTGGACGCGGGCGGCCGGCCGGCCGTGCACTTGAACCCGTGACCATCGCATACTGGATCCTCGCCACCCCGCTCGCCCTCTTCCACCTCTACGCGGGCGCCCTCAAATCGGCCCGCACGAGGGATCGACTCCGGCCGATGATGGCCTGGGTGGACACGGTCCCGATGCCAGCCGTAAGAACCATCGGCGCCCTCGAACTCCTGGGCGCGGCAGGCCTGTCGCTCCCACCGCTCACCGGCGTGGCCCCCTGGCTGGCCCTGTTCGCGGCAATCGGCTTCGCCGCCCTCCAACTGGCCGCATCCGCCCTCCACTTGCACCTCGGCGACCGCCGAATCGCCCTGAACGCCACCCTCTTCACCCTCGCAGCCGCCGCCATCCGGCCCGCGACGACCTGGCTCTGACGGCGAAGCCGCTGGCGGCAGGCTCTAAGGTGCGTGTCGTGAGTACGTTCACCGATGACGACGTCCCGGGCCGCTTCGGCCCCACCGCGACGACCGAGGCCGACGCCCGCGAGGTCGGCCGCGTCCGCACCGAGTACGCGCCCGAGCACGACGGCGACCCCGACCCCGGCGAGATCGTCTGGACCTGGGTCCCCTTCGAGGAGAACGACGGACGGGGCAAGGACCGCCCGGTCCTGGTCGTGGCCCGTGAGCCCCGGGGCACTCTCCTCGCGGTCCAGCTCTCCAGCAAACGCCATGACGCGGACCGCGAGTGGGTCCCGATCGGCAACGGCCCGTGGGACAAGTCGGGCCGCGACTCGTGGGTGGACGTCGACAGGGTGCTGCGCCTGCACGAGGACGGCATGCGCCGCGAGGCGTGCGCGCTGGACCGGGGCCGCTTCAACCTCGTACGGCAGCGGCTGCACGAGCGGTACGGCTGGACCTAGCCGCTGGACCTAGCCCCTGGGCATCGCCCTGGGACATAGCCGCTGGGCAAGGGTCGTGAAAGCGGCCCTCGCCCGGCGGAAAGCGGCCTTGCGCGATTATGCGAACGCCTCGGAGAAAGCCCCCCGGACCACCGCACCCGGCGTCCGGTCCAGCACCCCGAAAACCACCCTCTCGAACACCCCGGAAAACCTCCCGTCCAGCAATTTCCGGAACGCCCCGGCCACCTGGACCGGATCGTTCTGGAACACCCCGCACCCCCAGGCACCGAGCACCACGCGCCGGTACCCGAACGCCACGGCCGCCTCCAGCACCCGCTCGGCACGCACCGCCAGAGCCCCCGGCACCTCACCGACCCGCTCGGGCAAGGTCCGTCGTACGACCCCGGCGTTGGGCGCGGCGGCGGTCAGGAACCCGGCGTGATAAGGGTCGTCGAGCAGCCGCCCCCGGTCGTCCCGGAATACCGGGACAGCCGGCGAGTGAATAACCCTGTCGGTGTAGAAGGGATCTCGGTGGGCCCGGTGAAAGGCGTAGAATTCGGGCGCCTCCAGCAGGCACGCATAAAGCGCGGATGCCCGGCACAAAGCCTCTTCCTGTGCCTGGGCCCCGTTGAGGAAACCCCCGCCGGGATTCCGCGCCGAGGCGAAATTGAGGACGGCGACAGGCTGGTCCGCGAGCCGCCGGGCCGCTTCGAGGCTGCTCTCGCCGGTGACTTCGATGACGGTGTCGCCCACCGGGACCGGCGTACAGGCAACGGCCTGCGGCCCCAGCATCCGCGTACCCGCACGCGCCGCCTCGACGGCCGTCCCGAAGGACACCCCCCGATAGCCCCCGGCGGAGACGATCTCGACCGTCTCCTTCGCGATGCCCCTGAGCCGCGCGCTCATGGCGACACCCCCGTGGACGCCATGAACGCGACGCCCTCCCCTGTCGTGCTCATGCAGCCATCGTCCGCGACCCGGGACACCCCCTGCAACGGAATTTCACGCCCCGCAAACACCCGGTGAACGACGGCGGGACGTGCGGAGGAACCCGGGAGCGAAAGCCGTTACACCCCGTTTCGCCCCCTTGTGGGATCAGCTTCCAGGGTTTTGGGTGGGACGAGTGATCCCGGCCGGACACCCGTCCGGGCCGAACCGATGGCATGGTGGAACCTCAGGAGGATCCCGAATGTCCGACTCTGTGAGTGACGGCGGCGACTGTACGGACGTCCGTACAGCCGTGACGGAGGCCGAGGTGGAGGCCCTGGTCAGGGGCATCTGCTTCAAGACCGGCCCGCCCAGGACCGTCGGCGTGGAGGTCGAGTGGCTCGTGCACGAGCTGGCCGAACCCCGCCGCCCGGTGACCCGCACCCGACTGGAAACGGCCTACGAGGCCCTGAAGGACATCCCGCTGGACTCCGCGCTCACCGTGGAACCCGGCGGACAACTGGAGCTCAGCTCCCGCCCCGCCGCCTCCTTGACGGAGTGCGTGGACACGGTCTCGGCGGACCTCACCGCCGTACGCGCCGCGCTGGCCCCGCTGGGCCTGGCGCTCGCCGGCATCGGCACCGACCCCTGGCACCGCCCCCGCCGCTACCTGCGCGAGCCCCGGTACGACGCGATGGAGGCGTACCTCGACCGGACGGGACCTGCGGGCCGGGCGATGATGTGCACCTCGGCGTCGGTGCAGGTGTGCCTGGACGCCGGGTTCGAGGAACCGGGCCCGCTGGGGCACGGCCGGCGCTGGTGGCTCGCGCACCACCTGGGCGCCGTCCTCGTCGCGGCGTTCGCGAACTCCCCCCTCCTCGGCGCGGAGCCCACCGGCTGGCGTTCGACGCGCCAGCTGCTGTGGATGGAGATCGGCACGGGCCGCGCGGGCGGCCCCGACCTCGCGCACGCCCCGCGCGACGCGTGGTCGCGGCTGGTCCTGGACGCGCCGGTGATGTGCGTACGGCGCGACAGCGGGCCGTGGGACGTGCCGGAGGACCTCACCTTCCGCGAGTGGATCCGCACCGGCACCCCGACCCGCGCGGACCTCGACTACCACATCTCGACCCTGTTCCCGCCGGTCCGCCCGCGCGGTCACCTGGAGCTGCGGATGATCGACGCGCAGCCCGGCGAGGACGGCTGGATCGTCCCGCTGGCGGTGACGACGGCCCTGTTCGACGACCCGGAGGCCGCCGAGCGCGCCTACCGCGCGGTGAAACCGCTGGCGGAACGCGCGCGGTCCCGGCCGGCCCCCCACAACCCCCTGTGGCTGACGGCGGCCCGCGAGGCCCTCACCGACCCGGAACTGCACGAGATCGCGCAGGCGTGCTTCGCGGCGGCCCTGGAGGCCCTGCCCCGCCTGGGCGCGTCCCCGGCGGTGCTCGCCGCGGTGACCGACCACCACGACCGTTACGTCGTCCCGGGCCGCTGCCCGGCGGACGACCTGCTCGACAGCCTGTACGGCGAGGAGATCCACCGATGACCGCACCCACCGAGTCCGCCGCCGACCCCGAGTCCCTGCGGCGGCGGGCGCTGGACACCCTCACCACGGCCCGCGCCCGCACCACCCTCCTCACGTCCTGCGTCGAGGACCCCGACCTCACCGCCCAGCACTCCCCGCTGATGTCGCCGCTCGTGTGGGACCTCGCGCACATCGGCAACCAGGAGGAGCTGTGGCTCCTGCGCGCGGTCGGGGGCGGCGACCCGATGCGGCCGGAGATCGACAGCCTCTACGACGCGTTCGAGCATCCCCGCTCGGAGCGGCCGACGCTGCCGCTGCTGCCGCCCGCCGAGGCGCGGGCGTACGCGGCCGAAGTCCGGGGCAGAGTCCTCGACCTGCTGGAGAAGACGGACTTCCACGGCACGCGGCTCACCGAGGCCGGGTTCGCGTTCGGGATGATCGCGCAGCACGAACAGCAGCACGACGAGACGATGCTGATCACCCATCAGCTCCGCAAGGGCCCCCAGGTCCTCACCGCCCCGGACCCCGGCCCGGCCGCCCCGTTCACCGGACCGGCCGAAGTCCTCGTCCCCGGCGGGGAGTTCACGATGGGCACGGACTCCGAGCCGTGGGCGCTGGACAACGAACGCCCCGCGCACCGCGTCGAGTTGGCCCCCTTCCACCTCGACACGACGCCCGTCACGAACGGCGCGTACCTCCGCTTCATCGAGGACGGCGGCTACGACGAGCCCCGCTGGTGGCACCCGGCCGGCTGGACGCACATCCGCCGACACGGCATCCACGCACCCCAGTTCTGGCACAGCGACGGCGGCCAGTGGCTGCGCCGCCGGTTCGGGGTCACGGAGGTGGTCCCGCCGGACGAGCCGGTCGTGCACGTCTGCTGGTACGAGGCCGACGCGTACGCCCGCTGGGCCGGACGCCGGCTGCCCACGGAGGCGGAGTGGGAGAAGGCCGCCCGCCACGACCCGGCGACGGGGGCGTCCCGCCGCTACCCGTGGGGCGACGCGACCCCCTCCGCCGAGCACGCCAACCTCGGCCAGCGCCACCTGCGCCCGGCCCCCGCCGGAAGCTACCCGGCGGGCGAATCCCCGCACGGGGTACGGCAGTTGATCGGCGACGTCTGGGAGTGGACGGCGAGCGACTTCCTGCCCTACCCCGGGTTCCGGGCGTTCCCGTACAAGGAGTACTCCGAGGTGTTCTACGGGCCCGAGTACAAGGTCCTGCGCGGCGGTTCGTTCGCCGTGGACGAGGTCGCCTGCCGGGGTACGTTCCGCAACTGGGACTACCCGATCCGCCGCCAGATCTTCTCCGGGTTCCGCACGGCCCGCTCGGAGGCCGTCTGATGTGCCGTCACCTCGCCTACGTGGGCGACCCGTTGCCGCTGGGCCACCTCCTGTCCGAGCCCGCGCACAGCCTGGTCCACCAGTCCTGGCACCCCCTGCACCAGCGCTCGGGAACCGTCAACGCCGATGGTTTCGGGGTGGGTTGGTACGCCGACACCGACCCGGTCCCGGCCCGCTACCGCCGCACCGGCCCGATCTGGGCCGACCTCACGTTCACCGACCTCGCCCGGGTCATCCGCACAAGGGCCCTCCTGGCCGCCGTACGCGACGCGACCCTCCCGGGCGCGGACGGCGAAGCGGCGGCGGCCCCCTTCGCCTCGGGCCGCTGGCTGTTCAGCCACAACGGGGCGGTAAAAAACTGGCCGACCTCCATGACCCCCCTGGCCGCGACACTCCCGGCGACGGACCTGCTGTCGCTGGAGGCCCGCACGGATTCGGCGTTCGTGTGGGCGCTGGTGCTGGCGCGGCTCGAAAAGATGTCACCAAGTGACGCGCTGGCCCTCACCGTCGCCGAGGTCGTCGAAGCCGCTCCCGGCTCGCGGCTCAATCTGCTTGTCACCGACGGTACGTCGATCGCGGCGACCGCCTGGGGCGACAGTCTCTGGTACCTCCTCGATCCCGGGCGCGGTGTGGTCGTCGCGTCCGAGCCGTACGACGGCGACGCCGCCTGGCGGGAGGTCCCCGACGCCACTCTGCTCACCGCGACCCGCACGGAGGTCCTGCTCACCCCCCTCAAGGATCTCGCCGCACCACCGAAGGAGCCCCGTCCGTGAGCCCGTTCCGTCTCACCCGCACCCTGCCCGAGGGCGCCACCGACGCGGCCCTGCGCGCCGACGTCCTGCGTGGACTGACCGCGAACCCGAAGTGGCTCCCGCCGAAGTGGTTCTACGACGCGCGCGGCAGCGAACTCTTCGACCGGATCACCGAGTTGCCCGAGTACTACCCGACCCGGGCCGAACGGGAGATCCTCCTGACCCGCGCCCCCGAGATCGCCGGGGCGTCCGGCGCCCGCACCCTCGTCGAGCTGGGCTCGGGCTCCTCCGACAAGACGCGTCATCTCCTGGCGGAACTGCGGGAGTTGGACACGTACGTCCCGGTGGACGTGAGCGAGAGCGCGCTCACCCAGGCCGGGGAGGCGCTCCTCGTGGAGCATCCCGGCCTGACCATCCACGCCCTGATCGCGGACTTCACGAACGGCCTGCGTCTGCCCGAGACGCCGGGCCCGAGACTCCTCGCCTTCCTCGGCGGCACGATCGGCAACCTCGTACCCGCCGAACGCACCGCGTTCCTCGCCGCCGTCCGTACGCTCCTCTCCCCCGGCGATACGTTTCTCCTGGGGACGGACCTGGTCAAGGACGAGGCGACGCTGGTGCGGGCGTACGACGACTCCGCCGGGGTGACCGCCGCGTTCAACAAGAACGTCCTCAGTGTCGTCGACCGCGAGCTCGGCGCCGACTTCCACCCGGACGCCTTCGACCACGTCGCCCTGTGGGACGCGGACCACGAGTGGATCGAGATGCGGCTGCGGTCCAGGGCCGCGCAGACGGTCAAGGTGCCCGCGCTCGACCTGGCCGTGGATTTCGCGGCGGGCGAGGAGCTGCGTACGGAGGTCTCCGCGAAGTTCCGGGAGGCCGGCATCAGGACGGAGCTGGCAGCCGCCGGGCTCGACCTCACCCACTGGTGGACCGACGCGGCGGGCCGCTTCGCGCTGTCCCTGTCCACCGCCCGCTGACCGCCCACGCCTCGCGCCATCCCCTGGCGTGAGGCACGGTGGACGTATGTCGAACCACACATACCGGGTCACCGAGATCGTCGGCACCTCCCCCGAGAGCGTGGACCAGGCCGTCCGCAACGGCATCGCCCGCGCGTCCCGGACCCTGCGCAACCTCGACTGGTTCGAGGTGACGCAGGTCAGGGGGCAGATCGAGAACGGGGAGGTGGCGCACTGGCAGGTGGGGCTGAAGGTGGGGTTCAGGCTGGACGAGGAGAGCTGAGGCGTGCCGGGGGCCGTCACCTCTTCCTGTACTCCAGCGACCGCCCCTCGTTGAGCCGCTGGACCAGGTCGAACGCGGCGACGGTGAGCGGCAGCAGGTCCGCCGTGCTGAGCCCGTCCTTCATCCGCCGCAACTCCGCGACCAGGGCGACCTCCTGCTTCCCCGGCCTGCCGACCCGGTCGTCGACCGTGCCGAGCGCGCCGAGCGAGCCGTGGATGTGGTTCCAGTCCTGCTCGTTGACGTCGGCGCGCTCCGCCTGGTTGAGGTGGCGGTAGTTGCGCAGCAGGTCCTTGCCGGCGGGCATGCCCTTCAGCCACTGGTGGCGGGTGAGCGGGATCTGCCGCTCCTGGCGCTGCCCGGCCTCGCCGTGCTCGACGGGCCGGGAGTAGACCGTCGCCTGCTCGTCGGCGGGGTCGAGCCCGGCCGCCGTGAGGGCGAACGCGGCGAACTCCGCCGGGTTCGCGCGGTAGTGGACGCGCATCGGCAGGGGCAGCAGCGTGAAGTTGTGGGCGAAGGACGTCCGGGACATGACGCCGCCCGCAATGGACTTCGAGTTCGCCTTCTCGCCCAGTTCCGCGCCGTACGCGAGGTAGCTGCCGATCAGCGTGACGAGGCCGACGAGGCCGTCCGTGGACTCGCCGCCGGTGACCGACGCGGGGAGTGTCTTCGCCTGGGCCTCGGCGGCCTGGCGGATGCCGTCGGCCGTGCGGATGCTGCTCTGGTGCAGGTCCTGCTTGGCCGTCTTCCGCTGCTCGTGCGCGCCGGGCAGGGTGAACGTGGGCCGTTTGTCCGGGACTTGGAGGTACTCCACGAGCCTCGGCAGCTCGTCCAGCTTGAAGCCGCCGGTCATCTGCGGGGCGTAGACGAGGGGGCCGTTGAGGGGGAACACGACGATGCCGGGGTTGGCCGTGAAGCCGCCGAGGTCGACTTGATCCAGCGGGAAGGACGGCTGGCCCTGCCGGGCGTCGAGCGCCTGGGAGACGGCGGTGATCTCGCCCATGACCCGCAGGACTTCGTCCCTCGTGCTGAGCGGTTCGGTCACCCACTCCAGGGCGGAGCCTCCGGTGGGGCTGACGTCCGAGGTGAGCGCGTACCCCGTGCCCGTGCCGACGGAACCCATCTTGGGGACCTCGCGGCCCGGAATCGGGGTCTCGCGGATCCAGTTGCGCTGGAGCAGCGACAGTTCGACGGCGTTCAGCTGCGCGCCGTACACGGCGGGATGGTCCTGCCGCGCCTTGTCGAGGCGTGCCCGGCCGGCCGGCGTGGGGCGGTAGCCCAGGGGGTCGCCCGGGAGCGGGGTGAGCCAGGCCGCCCGCAGCTCCTCGCTGGACATGCCCTGTTCGGACGCGTCCAGCAGGACGCCGGTCTGCCGCCGGTCGGACATCGTCAGCAGCAGTTGCGCGCCGCAGATCGCGTCCCGCTCGGTGATCTCGTTCTGATGCGCCTGGTGGTCCTCCTGCGTCAGGTTGTTGTGGTCCCGCATCCGCCACTGCGACTCGAACTCGAACCCGACCCGCCGCTGTACCGCTTCCCCGTGCTCCTCGTGCTCCCCGGCGTCCGCCTCGCACCGCTGGACGCTCTGCCCCCGGGCCACCCTCGCCCCCACGTCGGACGCCTCCCGCTCCCACTTCCCGTCCGGATCGCTGAGCCCGCTCGGCGCGCCGCGCTGCGTCGTGTGGTGGATCTCGTGGGCCATCGTCTCCGTGTCCCGCAGGACGCTCGCGTTCTGGACGACGATGTTGTTGCCGACGGTGTACGCCTTCGCGTCGATGCTCTCGGCGGCCCGCGCGTCCACGGACACCCGGACATGCCCGAGCCCGGTGCCGAACGCGCTCTCCATGGACGCCCGCATCTCCCTCGGCAGCGGCCGGCCTCCGCGCGAGGCGGTCCGCGCGGCCTCGCGTACGGCGTCGGGCCCGCCCTCGGTCCGACCGCGCTCGATCATGCGGGAGACGGCGGCGTTCCCGATCACCCCCTGGAGGGCCCCCGGCGAGCCCACCGCGGAAACACGACCGGGACCGCGCACCTCGGCCTGTTCGCGGGAGGCATCGCTGTTCCGTCGGGACTCGGTGGTGCGCCGCATGGGGAATCCGTTTCTGCCGAGAGCTGTGGCCCGGCCACTGTGCCCCACGGAGGGACGCGCGGGAAGGGCGCCGAGGGCAGACCCGGGGCCACCGCGAGGTGCCCTCCTGTCACGTGCGCCCCTCCCCCTCCTGTGCCTCCCGCAGCGTCTCCGACGGGGCCGTCCACCTCGCCAGGACCACCGTGAACCCGGCCTGCCGCGCGTCCGCGCAGACGAGTTCGTCGTCGTCCACCAGGACCCGGACCTCTCTGCCGCGCGCAAGCTTCCGCAGGAGCTCCAGCTTGGTCCGGCGGGCGGGGCGGCGGTCGTCGTCGCGGCGCATGTGGACGTCGCCCTCGGGCAGGCCGTGGCGGTCGAGCCAGGCGAGGGTGTCGCGGCGGCAGCGTTCGGGGCGGCCGGTGAGGTAGACGATCTCGCACTCCTCGGCGGCCGAGCGGGCGAGGGCGACGCCCTCGGGGAGCGGCGGGTCGTCGGGGGCGGCGGCGAAGAAGGCGGCCCAGTCGCGCCGGGCGCCCTGGAGGAAGCGCTGGCGGTGGGCCGTGTCGGCGAGGGTGTTGTCGAGGTCGAAGACGGCGAGGGGGCGGCTGTCGGTCACGGGATCAACGGTAGGCGCCACCACTGACAACGCCCTCGGCACCCGCCCACCCCACCCCCAATTGTTAATGGGAACCATTTTCAGCTAACCTCCTCGGCACAGAGCCCCACTCCACCCCGAGGAGCCCCCATGGCCGTCCCCAAACGCAAGATGTCCCGCAGCAACACCCGCCACCGCCGCGCCCAGTGGAAGGCGACCGTCCCCGCCCTGGTCCCCGTGACCATCGACGGCGTCCAGCACCTCGTCCCCCAGAACCTGGTCAAGGCGTACGAGCGCGGCCTCCTCCACCCCGAAGGCTGACCGTGACCCAGCACGACCGTCTCCCGGTGACCGTCCTGTCCGGCTTCCTCGGCGCGGGCAAGACGACGCTCCTCAACCACGTCCTGAACAACCGCGAGGGCCTCAAGGTCGCGGTGATCGTGAACGACATGAGCGAGGTGAACATCGACGCGGCCCTGGTGCGGGGCGGCGAGGCGGCGCTCTCGCGCACGGAGGAACGCCTCGTCGAGATGACGAACGGCTGCATCTGCTGCACGCTCAGGGACGACCTCCTGGAAGAAGTGGACCGCCTCGCGCGGGAGGGCCGTTTCGATCACCTCCTGATCGAGTCCAGCGGGATTTCGGAACCGCTCCCGGTCGCCGCGACCTTCGCGTTCGCGCGGGACGACGGCGCCACCCTGGGTGACGTGGCCCGCCTGGACACGATGGTGACGGTCGTGGACGCGGCGAACTTCCTCACGGAACTGGACACCGGGGACGAACTCGCCGAGCGCGGCCTCGCCCCCTTCGAGGACGACGAGCGCACGGTGAGCGACCTCCTGATCGACCAGGTCGAGTTCGCGGACGTCATCGTCCTGAACAAGCTGGACCTGGTCGACACCCCCACCGCCGACCACCTCCACGCGACGCTCACCCGCCTCAACCCGACGGCCAGGATCGTCACGGCGACCAGGAGCCGCGTCCCCCTCCGCGAGGTCCTGGACACGAACCGCTTCGACCTGGAGCGGGCCCAGCAGGCACCGGGCTGGGTCAAGGAGCTGAACGGCGACCACGTCCCGGAGACGGAGGAGTACGGCATCTCGTCGACCGTGTTCCGCTCCGAACTCCCCTTCCACCCGGGCAGGTTGTGGACGTTCGTCACCGAGCGCCTGGACGACGGGAGGTACGGCAAGATCCTGCGCTCGAAGGGCTTCTTCACCCTCTCGACCCGCCCGCACGTCACCGGCCTGTGGTCGCAGGCGGGTACGGTCGCCCGCTTCGAACCCTCGGCGGCCCGCGACGAAGAGGCCCCGTACGCGCAGGAACTGGTGTTCATCGGCACACAGTTGAAGGCGGACGAACTCCACCTCGCCCTGTCGGACTGCCTCCTGGCACCGGGCGAGCAGGTCGGCGAGGACCCCTTCCCCGAGTGGGAGACCCACGGGATCGACGACACCTGCGAGCACGAACACGCTTCCTAATGCTGTTGTCAAGCGGTTGTGATCACTGGAGGTGTTACTTCGTAGCGCCGTCGGTCACGGATCAGGGCCCAGATGACGTTGACGCGTCGACGGGCGAGGGCGAGCACGGCCTGGACGTGCTTCTTCCCCTCAGTGCGTTTGCGGTCGTAGAACTTCCGCGAGTTCGGGTCGTAGCGGACGCTGACCAGCGCCGAGGTGTAGAAGACGCGCTGGAGCCTTCGGTGGTAGGTGACCGGCCGGTGGAGATTGCCGCTGACCTTGCCCGAGTCGCGCGGTGCGGGGGCGACGCCGGCGAAAGCCGCCAGAGCATCAGGGGAGTCGAACTCGTCCAGGCTGCCGCCGACGGCGGCGAGGAACTCGGCTCCGAGCGTCGCGCCGATGCCCGGGACGCTCAGGACGATGTCGGCGAGTTCGTGCTCGCGAAACCGGCCCTCGATGAGCTTGTCCGTCTCGGCGATCTGCTCGTTGAGGGCCATCACCTCCCCGGCCAGGGTGTGGACCAGCCGGGCGGTGGTCTTCTCCCCGGGGACGGCGGTGTACTGCCGCTCGGCGGCCTCGACCGCAGCCCCGGCCAGGGCGCCGGCGTTGCGGACCTTGCGGTCGGCCAGCCACTTCGTCAGCCGTGCGACGCCGGCGCGGCGGATCGCGGCCGGGGTCTGGTAACCCGTCAGCAGTCGGAGTGGGCCGGTGTTGGTGACCTCCAGGGCCCGTTCCAGGGCCGGGAACATGCTCATCAGAGTGGAACGCAGCCGGTTGACCGAGCGGGTGCGGTCCTCGACCAGGTCGGACCGGCGTCCGGTCAGCAGCTTCAGCTCGATGGCCGCTTCGTCGCCGGGGCGGATGGGCCGCAGGTCGCGGCGCATCCGGGCCTGGTCTGCGATCACGTATGCGTCGCGGGCGTCGGTCTTGCCCTCGCCGCGGTAGCCGTCCGAGGCCCGGTTGACCAGGCGGCCGGGAATGTAGAGGACCTCCTGGCCGTGATTGACCAGCAGGGCCAGCAGCAGCGCAGGCTCGCCGCCGGTCATGTCGACGGCCCAGGTGACCTCACGGCCGTCGGCCAGGTCCAGCACATCGCCGATCAGCTTCAGCAACTCTGGCTCATCGTTGGCGACCCGCCGCGACAGCAGTGTCTTGCCGTCTGCGTCCAGCACGAGGCCGTGATGGTGGCCCTTGCCGCTGTCGATCCCCGCCCATATCCGGCTCATCATGCTCCTGGCGTGCTCGTTCGTTCCGTTCGTACCACGGACGGCCTCGCCGGCACTGCTCTACTCAGCGACATGTTCGCATTTCCTAATCGGCGGCCGAGTCGTCGTGGGGTGCCGGGCGGCGAAGCGTGCTCAGCCACGAGACGGCAGCGACCTGACAGCCACACCCGGCACCCCTGGGTGACCCAACCCTACGAATGGCTCGATCAACCCGATCAAGAAGGTAGAGCGGCCTGACGACAAGGCCCGGCAGGCAACGGCCTCAGTAGACCTGCTCGGCCAGCAGCACCCCGCCGATCACCACCATCAGCACCCCCGACACCCGGGTCACCACCCGCGCCGCCCCGGGCCGTGTCCGCAGCACGGCCCCGGCGAAGAACCCCACCCCGAGGTAGACGACGGCGCAGGCTGCCGTGTGCAGCACCCCGAGCAGTCCCGTCTGAGCGGCCACCGGCCACCCGGACCCCGCGTCGACGAACTGCGGGAAGAGCGAGAAGTACAACAGCAGCGCCTTGGGATTCAGCCCGCTGATCCCGGCCCCCTTGAGCAGAATCCGCCCGGGCGATTCGGCGACCGCCTCGGACGCCCCCACGGCGGCGGGCCGGGTCAGCACCCCCCACCCCAGCCACATCAGGTATCCGGCCCCGGCGACGGTCAGCGCGGTCAGCAGGGCCGTCGAACTCGCGACGACCACGACCAGCCCGGCGACGGCGAGCACCGTGTACCCGACGTACCCCGTGACGAGCCCGGCGACGGCGGGCAGCACGGCCCGCTCCCGCAGCCCGGCGGAGATCGCGTACGCCCAGTCCGCCCCCGGCGTGCACACGAGCAGCAGGTCGACGGCGAGGAAGGCGACGACGGTCGATATGTCCATGCGGGGAAGATTAGGGAGGAACACCCCGAACATGTTCCTGTCTTTTCCGCGTGACCGGCCGTTCAGGGGGAGAATCTCCCCGTGGATGCCATAGACCGGAAAATTCTTACCGAGCTCCAGCTCGACGGCCGTCTGACGATCACCGACCTCGCCGCCCGCGTGCGGCTCAGCGTCTCCCCCTGTCACCGCCGCCTGCGCGACCTGGAGCGCTCGGGTGCGATCAAGGGGTACCGCGCGGTGGTCGAACCGGCGGCGGTCGGCCTCGCCTTCGAGGCGCTGATCTTCGTCACGATGCGCCTGGAGGACCGGGACACGGTCGCGGAGTTCGAGGCGGCCCTCGCGGCCGTACCGCACGTGGTCCAGGCGCAGCGCCTGTTCGGCGACCCGGACTACCTGCTGCGGGTGGTCACCGCCGACCTGGCCGCCTACCAGCGCCTCTACGACGAACGCCTCGCGACGCTGCCGGGCGTCCAGCGCCTGAACTCGACGCTGGTGATGAAGCACGTGGTGGACGACCGCCCGCTGCCGGAGTGACCGGCACGACCGGCGCGGCCGTCTAGTAACGTCAGCCCCCGTGACCAGGGAAAAGCAACGCCCCAGCACGATCCGGGACGTCGCCGCGCGCGCGGGTGTGTCGGTGGCCACCGTCTCCCGGACCCTCGCGGGCGACTACCCGGTGTCGGAGGGCACCCGCAGGCGCGTGCTGGCCGCCGTCGAGGCGCTGCACTACGTCGTGAACGTGCACGCCAAGGCCCTGTCCGGCCAGGTCGCGGGCCCGATCGCGCTGGTCGTGAAGGACATCACCGGCCCGTCGCTGGCGCATGTCGCCGCCGGGGTCGAGCAGGAGGCGGCGGACCGGGGCCGGCTCAGCCTGGTGTGCGCGACGCGCGACGACCCGGCGCGCGAGGACGCGCTGGTCCAGCTCGCCCGCCAGCAGCACGCGGCGGCGGTCCTGCTGGTCGGGGGCGCGTTCCTGGACGACGCGTACCGGCGCCGTACGGCCGGGTACGCGCGGGCGCTGGACGCGGCCGGGTCACGGCTGGTGCTGGTCGGCAGGCCGCCGCTGGCGTCCGGGATCCCGGCGTCGGTCGTCGAGTACGACAACCGCGCGGGCGCCTTCCAGGCGGCGTCGCACCTGCTGATCGCCGGGCACCGCCGCATCCTGTTCCTCGGCGGGGAGCGGCGTTTCAGCACGGCCGAGCAGCGCCGGGCGGGTTTCGAGGAGGCGTTGCGCGGGCACGGTGTCGCGCCGGACGCCGAGCTCGACGTACCGGGCCCCTTCTCCCGTTCCTCCGGCTACCTCCGCACCCGGGACGCGCTGCGCGCGGGCGTGCGCTTCACGGCCGTCTTCGCGGGCACGGACATGGTCGCCGTCGGCGCGCTGGCGGCGCTGAAGGAGGCGGGGCTGAAGGTGCCGGAGGACGTCTCGGTGATCGGTTTCGACGACGTCCCGTTCGCCGCCGACCTCACGCCGGGCCTGACGACCGTACGGGTCCCGTACGAGGAACTCGGGCGTACGGCGGTGCGGTTGGCGCTGCGTCCGGCTCAGGAGCGGGGGCGGGACGACCATGTCGTCCTCGGGACCCAGCTGGTCGTACGCCGGTCGGTGGCACCACCAGGAATCTCCCGCGCCGCACAGCGTTGAACCCTGTGTGACCTCACTGCTCGCCGAAACGCGTTTCTCCGTCCTCGACCGCTCCCGCACCCGCGAGGGCCACTCCCCCGCCGAGGCGCTGCGGGACACGGTCGCGCTGGCCCGGGACGTCGAGGCGCTGGGCTACCACCGGTTCTGGGTGTCGGAGCACCACGGCGTCCCCGGCGTGGCCGGTTCCGCGCCGACCGTGCTCGCGGCGGCCGTCGCCGGGGCGACGAGCACGATCCGCGTCGGCACGGGCGGCGTGATGCTGCCGAACCACCGCCCGCTGGTCGTCGCCGAGCAGTTCGGGGTCCTGGAGTCGCTGTACCCGGGCCGCGTCGACATGGGCCTCGGCCGCTCGGTCGGCTTCACGGACGGCGTCCGCAAGGCGCTGGGCCACGGCAAGGACGCCGCCGAGGACTTCGCCGCGCAGATCGAGGAGCTGCTCGGCTGGTTCGCGGGCACCTCCCCGACCGGCGTCCACGCCCGCCCCGCCGAGGGCCTGAGCGTGCCGCCGTTCGTGCTGGCCATGGGCGAGGGCGCCGACATCGCCGCGCGCCTCGGCCTCCCGATGGTCATCGGTGACCTGCGCGACCGCGACAGAATGCTGTCCGGCATCGACCGCTACCGCGCGGCGTTCAGCCCCTCCTCCTGGGCGGCCGAGCCGTACGTCGTGATCTCGGGCACGATCGCGGTCGCCGCCACCCCCGAGGACGCCCACCGCATCCTGATCCCGGAGGCCTGGTCGTCGGCGTACTCCCGCACGCACGGCGCCTTCCCGCCCCTCCCGCCCGCCGAGGACGCCGAGCGCCGCGAGATGACCGCCAAGCAGCGGGGTTTCTACACCGACGCCCTGTCCGGCCACCTTGCCGGCACCGAGGAACAGGTCGCCGAGGCCCTGGAGCGGCTGGTCAAGGAGACGGGGGCGCGGGAGGTGCTGGTGACGACGAGTACGTACGACCGCGCGGCCCTGCTCGACTCCTACCGTCGGCTCGCGGACGTCATCCACGACCGGTAGTGGTCCACGAGCGTCTCCTCGACCGGCCGGTAGCGGATGCCCAACTCCTCGGTGCTGCGCCGGTTGTCGACGGTGAAGCGGATGCCGAGATGCTTGCGGATGTAGTCCTGCGTGAGCCCGAACGCGGGCCCGAGGATGCGAACGGGCCAGTGCGGCAAGGCGGTTCGGGGCAGCCGCCAGCTCTTGTGGTGCCGCCGGATCAGCGTCGCCATCTGGTGGAACGACGTCATCTCCCGCTCGGCGAGGATGTACCGGCCGTGCGCGTCGGGGTTCTCGGCGGCGGCGATGTGCGCGAGGGCGACGTCGCGGACGTCGACCGTGGTGAAGCTGAAGTCCGGTGCGCCGTAACAGAAGTAGCCCTTGAACAGCTCGTCGAGGAGGAAGAGGCTGCCGGAGTCGGAGGCCGGGGTGAGGGAGGGCCCGAGGATCAGCCCGGGGTTGACGGCGACCATGGACCACCGGTCCTGAGCGCCGTGCGCCTCCCAAGCGGCCTGTTCGGCGACGGTCTTGGCGTAGTGGTACGGGTTGTTGGCCACCGTGCTGCTGGAGTTGACGTACTTCTCGGTCAACTCACCGCCCATGTCGGTGAGTACGTCGGAGTAGTCGCCGAAGATCGCGCCGACCGTGGAGGTGAACACGAGCCTGCGCACACTCTCCGTACGCTCGACCGCCCCGAGGACGTTGCGTGTTCCGGTGAGCGCGGGGTCGACGACGTCTCTCTGGCCGTCCTTGATCTTCTCCGGCATGAGGAAGGGCGAGGCGACGTGGAAGACGACGGAGCAGTCCCGTGCCGCCTCGTCGAAGGAGCCGTCCCGCATCAGGTCGGCCTCGAACAGGCGTAGCGCGCCCGGGTGTTGCTCGCCGAGCGCGGTGAGCGGGGCGACCTTCGCGGTGGCCGTGAGGCTGCGGACGGTGGCGTGCACCCGGTAGCCCCGCTCCAGCAACTCCCGTACCAGATGGGCGGCGACGAAGCCGCTGCCGCCCGTGACAAGGACCGTATCCACCCGGTCATGATCCCACTTCGGCCGCGCGGGCGAGAGACCTGCGGTCGGGGTGTTTCGCGGGGTCGACGAGCGGCAGGACCTCGACCTCGGCGACGAGGTGCCGCGCGGTGACGACCCGCCACACGGACGCGAGGAGGGTGTCGTCGCCGATGAACGCGGGCGCGGTGGACTCGCGTCCGTCGGCGGTGCGGTAGCGGATGCGGACCGGCTGCACGGGTGTTCCGGCGTCCAGCGCGGCCTGGAACACCGCGCGCCGGAACCGGCCGTGCTCGCGCCCGCACCAGGTGGAGCCCTCGGGGAACACGGCGACCGCCTGTCCCCCGCGCAGCGCCCGCGCGATGTGCGCGACCGTGCCCGGCAGGGCGCGCAGCCGGTCCCGGTCGATGAACAGCGCGGCGCGCGCGGCGATCGGGCCCGCGACCGGCCACTGCCGGATCTCCCGCTTGGCCAGCATCCTCGCGGGCCGCACGGCCGCGAGCAGCGGCACGTCCAGCCACGAGATGTGGTTCGCGACGACCAGCAGCCCGCCGTCCGGGGGCGCGGCCCCGGTGATCCGCACGCGTACGCCGGAGGCGCGGACGACGCCGCGTGCCCAGGCCCGCACCAGCGCGCCCGGCAGCCACCGCACGGCGAAGGAGCCCGCGATCCCGGCGAGGATCAGCGCCACCACGGCCAGCAGCCTCGGCGCACCCCACCCGCGCGTGCAGCGCCCCTGCTGGATGCACGCCTTCGGGGTGCAGGGCGCGCTGGGCAGCCAGCCGCTCATCAGGCCGGGACGAGGGAGAGGAAGTGGCGCAGGTAGCGGGCGTTGACCTTGCGCATCGACAGCAGCACGTACAGGTCGGCGACCCCGAAGTCCGGGTCGTGCGCGGGCTCCCCGCACACCCAGGCGCCCAGCCGCAGGTAGCCGCGCAGCAGCGCGGGCAGTTCGGTGCGCTCCGCCGGGGCGGGCTCCTTCGGCACCCACGGCAGCAGCGGGCGCACCCGCAGCCCCTCCGGCGCGAGGTTCTTCGCCCGGACCCGGTCCCAGGTGGCGGCGGCGAGCTTCCCGCCGTCGGCGAGCGGTACGGAGCAGCAGCCCGCCAGCCACTCGTGGCCGCCGTCGACCATGTAGCGGGCGATGCCGGCCCAGATCAGCGAGATGACGGCGCCGTCCCGGTGCTCGGGGTGCACGCAGGAGCGGCCGACCTCGACGAGGTTCGGGCGGATCGCGGCCAGGGGCGCGAGGTCGAACTCGCCCTCGGAGTACAGGCGTCCGGCGACGGCCGCGCGCTCCGGCGGGAGCAGCCGGTACGTCCCGACCACCTGGCCGGTCCCGGTGTCGCGCACGAGCAGGTGATCGCAGTAGGCGTCGAAGGAGTCGGCGTCAAGGCCCGGCTCCACCCCGCCGAGCAGGGCCCCCATCTCGCCCGCGAACACCTCGTACCGCAGCCGCTGCGCGGCCCGTACATCCTCCTCACCGCGCGCCAGACTCACGGCGTAGCGCATCGGCGCCACATTCCGCTGGGGACGGTCGAGCGTGGAAACGCCGGTCATAACTCACTCCCGAGTAACAGGCGAACGACGGCGAGCGGTGCCGCCGTCCCTGTTCTCCCGACGCCGGTTGGCGTGTACGTGACCAATTCCGGGAGGGGGGATGTGAGGTTGCTTAACGCCGGGCGCCGGTCGGTGGAGAGCCAGACGGGACCGGGGATGAGCACCACTCCCGGTCCCGCCCGTCCGCCTCTTCCCGGCGAACGTCTCCTTACCTCTTGGCGGACTTCCGTGTCGCCCGCAGCCACTCCCGGTTCATCGCGGTGATGGACACCAGGGGGATGCCCTTGGGGCAGGCCGTCGCGCACTCGCCCGTGAGCGTGCAGCCGCCGAAGCCCTCCTCGTCCATCTGCGCGACCATGTCCAGCACCCGGGTCTCGCGCTCCGGCGCTCCCTGCGGCAGGACGTTCAGGTGGTTGACCTTGGCCGAGGTGAACAGCATCGCCGCCCCGTTGGGGCACGCGGCGACGCAGGCTCCGCAGCCGATGCACTCCGCGTGTTCGAAGGCGAAGTCGGCGTCGGGTTTCGGGACCGGGGTCGCGTGGGCTTCGGGGGCCGCGCCCGTGGGGGCGGTGATGTAGCCGCCGGCCTGGATGATGCGGTCGAAGGCAGAGCGGTCGACGACGAGGTCCTTGATGACGGGGAACGCGGAGGCCCGCCAGGGTTCGACGTCGATCGTGTCGCCGTCGGAGAAGGACCGCATGTGGAGCTGGCAGGTCGTGGTGCGTTCCGGTCCGTGCGCGTCGCCGTTGATGACCAGGGAGCAGGCGCCGCAGATGCCTTCCCGGCAGTCGTGGTCGAAGGCGACGGGTTCCTCGCCGCGCAGGATCAGGTCCTCGTTGAGCGTGTCGAGCATCTCCAGGAACGACATGTCGGGCGAGATCCCGTCGACCTCGTACGTCGACATGGCCCCGTCGGCCTCGGTGTTGCGCTGGCGCCAGACGCGCAGGGTGAGCCTCATGCGTAGCTCCGCTGGGTGGGGTGGACGTACTCGAAGACGAGGTCTTCCCTGTGGAGCGTGGGCGCCTCGCCGGTCCCGGTGAACTCCCAGGCCGCCGCGTAGGCGAACTCCTCGTCGTGGCGGGCGGCTTCGCCGTCCGGCGTCTGGGACTCCTCGCGGAAGTGCCCGCCGCAGGACTCGGCGCGGTGCAGCGCGTCGAGGCACATCAGCTCGGCGAGTTCGAAGTAGTCGACGATCCGGTTGGCCTTCTCCAGCGACTGGTTGAACTCCTCGCCGGTACCGGGGACCTTGATGCGCCGCCAGAACTCCTCGCGGATCTGGGGGATGCGCTCCAGGGCCTTGCGCAGCCCGGCATCGGTGCGGGCCATCCCGCAGAACTCCCACATGAGTTCACCGAGTTCACGGTGGAAGGAGTCGGGCGTGCGGTCCCCGTCGACGGACAGCAGCAGGTTCAGCCGGTCCTCGGTCTCCGCCAACACCTCCTGGACGACGGGGTGTTCAACCGTCACCTCGCTCTGCCGCGGGTTGCGCGCGAGGTAGTCGTTGATGGTGGCCGGCAGCACGAAGTACCCGTCCGCGAGCCCCTGCATCAGCGCGGACGCGCCGAGCCGGTTCGCCCCGTGGTCGGAGAAGTTGGCCTCGCCGATCGCGAACAGGCCGGGGACGGTGGTCTGGAGGTCGTAGTCGACCCACAGCCCGCCCATCGTGTAGTGCACGGCCGGGTAGATCCGCATCGGCACCTCGTACGGATCCTCGTCGGTGATCCGCTGGTACATGTCGAAGAGGTTCCCGTACTTCGCCTCGACGGCCTTGCGGCCCATGCGCTTGACGGCGTCGGCGAAGTCGAGGTAGACCCCCTGCCCGCCGGGCCCGACGCCGCGCCCCTCGTCGCACACGTTCTTCGCGGCGCGGGAGGCGATGTCGCGGGGGACGAGGTTGCCGAAGGAGGGGTAGATCCGCTCCAGGTAGTAGTCGCGTTCGTCCTCGGGGATCTGGTTCGCGGGCCGCGTGTCGCCCTTCGCCTTCGGCACCCAGATCCGGCCGTCGTTGCGCAGCGACTCGCTCATCAGCGTCAGCTTCGACTGATGCTCGCCGGTACGCGGGATGCACGTGGGGTGGATCTGCGTGAAGCAGGGGTTGGCGAAGTAGGCGCCGCGCCGGTGCGCCCGCCACACGGCCGTCGCGTTGGAGTTCATCGCGTTCGTCGACAGGTAGAAGACGTTGCCGTACCCGCCGCTGGCGAGGACGACGGCGTCCGCGAAGTACGTCTCGACGCGCCCGGTGATCAGATCCCGCGCGACGATCCCGCGCGCCTTCCCGTCGACGACGATCAGGTCGAGCATCTCGGTGCGCGGGTGCATCTCGACGTTCCCGGCGGCGATCTGCCGGGACAGCGCCTGGTAGGCGCCCAGCAGGAGTTGCTGGCCCGTCTGCCCGCGCGCGTAGAAGGTGCGGGAGACCTGGACGCCGCCGAAGGACCGCGTGTCGAGGAGCCCGCCGTACTCCCGGGCGAACGGCACGCCCTGCGCCACGCACTGGTCGATGATCTCGACCGAGATCTGGGCGAGGCGGTGGACGTTGGACTCGCGGGCCCTGAAGTCGCCGCCCTTGACGGTGTCGTAGAACAGGCGGTGGATGGAGTCGCCGTCGTTGCGGTAGTTCTTCGCGGCGTTGATGCCGCCCTGCGCGGCGATGGAGTGGGCACGGCGCGGGGAGTCCTGGTAGCAGAACTGGACGACGTGGTAGCCCTGTTCGGCGAGGGTCGCGCCCGCCGAGCCGCCGGCGAGCCCGGTGCCGACGACGATCACCGTGTGCCCCCGCCGGTTGGCCGGGTTGACGAGCTTCGCCTCGAAGCGGCGGGTGTCCCAGCGCTCGGCGATCGCGCCCGAGGGCGCCTTGGTGTCGGCGACCGGCGCACCGGTCGCGTACTCGACGTAAGGGGTCATGGTCAGCTCACCACTCCGGTCATGACGCCCACGGGTACGGCGATAAAACCGGCCGTGAGCAGCAGCGCGAGAACGTTTGCCGTGGTCTTGAGGGCACGGTCGCGGGTCCGGCTCCCGGCGCCGAGGGTCTGCGCGGCGGCCCAGAACCCGTGCCGCACGTGCAGGCCGAGGGCGAGCATCGCCGTGAGGTAGATGGCGTTGCCGTACCAGGTGGAGAAGGTGTCCACGACGTTCTGGTACGGCCTGCCCTCCTGGAAGCCGCCGCTGTGGACGGTGCCGGTCGTCAGGTCGAGGAGGTGCCAGACGATGAACAGGCCGAGGATGACCCCGCCCCAGCGCATGGTGCGGGTCGCGTAGCTGGCACGCCGTTTGGCGTGCACGTACTTGCTGGGCCGTGCCTTGAGGTCGCGGCGGCTGAGCTGGTAGGCGGAGACCGCGTGGGCGACCACGGCGATCACCAGCACCACGCGGATCACCCACAGGGTCCACTCGTAGTGCATGAACGGCTCGCCGATCGTGCGCAGCCAGTGGGCGTAGTGGTTGAACTCGCCGGCCCCGAAGAAGATCTTCAGGTTGCCGAGCATGTGGACGACGAGGTAGCCGAGCATGATCAGGCCGCTGACGGCCATCACGGTCTTCTTGCCGACGGAGGAGTCCCACACGGTGCGCGCCATCGACGGCCGTCGGTCCGTCCGCGTTGCCAGAGCCATGGCTCAGAACGCTAGACGCGTTCCGGCCCATCGGTCCAAGACATGGTCCGGCTTGATTCGATAGCCGGAGCCTATGGTGGGGTCATGCAGTTCCAGCAGCTTCAGTACTTCGTCGCCGTCGCGGAGGCCCGCCACTTCACGCGGGCCGCCGAGGCCGTGCACGTCGCGCAGCCTTCGCTGTCGCAACAGATCAAGGCGCTGGAGCGGGAGCTCGGCGCGGATCTCTTCCTGCGGGCCCGGGGCAACATCACGCTCACGGACGCCGGCGAGGCGCTCCTCCCGCTGGCCCGCCGCATCCTCGCGGACGCCGAGACCGCGCGGTACGAGGTGCGGGAGCTGGTCCAGTTGAGGGGCGGGCGGGTGCGTCTTGGGGCGACGCCGAGTCTGTGCACGGGCTTGCTGCCCGACGTGCTGCGGGCCTTCCACGACCGCTATCCCGGCGTGCAGCTCCTCGTCGAGGAGGGCGGTTCGCACGATCTCATCCGCGAACTCGCCCGGGGCGCGCTGGACCTCGCGCTCGTCGTCCTGCCCCTGCCCGCGCCGGCGCCCGCGCTCACGACCGTCGAGCTGCTGCGCGAGGACCTGGTCGTCGTGTCGTCCCTCGACGCGCCCCGCCCCGGCGGCGGGCGGCGCGCCGTCCGGGTCGCCGACCTCGCCGGGGAGCGGCTCGTGATGTTCCGGCACGGGTACGACCTGCGGGAACTCACCGTCGCCGCGTGCCGGTCAGCCGGGTTCGAGCCGGAGTTCGCCGTCGAGGGCGGGGAGATGGACGCGGTGCTCGGGTTCGTGCGCGCCGGGCTCGGCGTCGCCGTCGTCCCGCGCATGGTCGCGGCGCGGTCCGGGCACGGGCTGCGGGTGACGCCGCTGGCCCGGCCGGGGTTGCACCGGACGATCGCGCTCGCCCATCGGAGTGATGTGGCTCCGCCGAGGGCCGCGCGGGAGCTTCAGCGGATGCTGCTGGAGAGGTGAGCCTTCGCCCACGCGCGCAGGCCGGTGGGGGCGTTCGCCGGGGTGCTCGGCGCGGAACTGCCGTAGAAGTCCTGCTCGTTCAGGGCCCGGGTCATGTCCGTCATGCCCTGGATCCAGCCTTCGGGTGCGCCGGTTCGGCGCAGGGACTCCGCCTGGTCGGGCAACGTCGCCTGTTCGAAGGTGATGTGACGGCCGAGCACCTCCCCCAGGGTGGTGGCCATCCCCTCCGGGGTCAGGGTGTCGGGGCCCACGACCGGGACGTCCCGCTGTCCCGACCAGGTCCCGTCGAGCAGGAGGCGTGCGGACGTGCCGGCGACGTCGGCCACCGCGCAGGTCCGCAGGACCCGGTCCCGCAACGAGGGCAGCCGCAGGACGCCGGTGTCACGGATCGCGTCCGCCTGGCGCAGGAGGTTCTCCATGAGGAACGGGGGGCATACGGCGCGGTGCGCGACGCCGGTCGCGCGGATCGCGTCGTCCAGGTCGAGGGTGGCGGAGATGAGACCGGCGTCGCGGGCGATGCCCCGGCCCAGGGTGGAGACGGTGACGACCCGGCGTACGGCGTGGGCGGTGAGCGCCTTCGTCAGCGGGGTGGTGAAGGCGTCGAAGTGCGCGCGGTACGTGGGGGCGGACGGGGCCGGGGGGACCAGCCAGAACACCTGGTCGGCTCCGCTGAACGCCTTGTCGAGGACGTCGGGGTCGGCGTGCGAGCCGGGGACGACGTCCACGGCGCCACGGACGGCCGGGGTGAGGCGGGCGGGGTCGCGGGCGATCACTCTGAGGTCGGCGCCGGCTGTCGTCAGGGCGGCGAGGAGGAGGCGGCCGATCTGGCCGGTCGGGGTGGTGAGGACGATCACGGAAGGCTCCCGGGAGAGGTCTCGACTGGACTGCCCCGAGCCTCTCCCGGCCGCCCCGCCGACTGAAGTTCCGCCCGGGACAGGGTTGTTACCCTCAGGGCAACACCACGAGGGGGGCCGCATGGATTCCCGTGCCCTGCGCTGTTTCGTCGCCGTAGCCGAGGAACTCAACTTCACCCGGGCCGCGGCCCGTCTGGGCATCTCCCCGCCCCCGTTGTCCCGGACGATCGCGAAACTGGAACGCGAGATGGGGGTCACCCTCCTCGAACGCACCACCCACCACGTGACCCTCACCCCGGCGGGCACGGTCCTCCTGGACGAGGCCCGCTTCGCCCTGGACGCGCTGGACGCGGCGATCCAGCGCACCCGCCGCGCGGGGGACTCCGCCCCGAAGCTGGTCCTGGCGGTGAAGGCGGACGGCGACGCGGGCCTCCTGGAACCCCTGCTGGCCCGTTACGCCACCACCCCGGCGGCCCTCCCGGTCACCGTCCGCCTCTGCGCCTGGCACGAACAGCCCCGCCTGCTGCGCCGGGGCGAGGCGGACGTGGCCCTGATCCACGAACCGTACGACCGCACCGGCCTGGACGCGGAGACCCTCCTCACGGAACCCCGCGTGGCCGCCCTCGCCGCGAGCCACCCCTTGGCGGCGCGCGCCCACGTGACCCTCGCGGACCTGGACCTGACCGCCGGCGACCTGAACGGCTTCCTGGACCGGGTCCGCGCCCCCGGCCGCGATCTGGCCCAGCTCCTCGCCCTGATCGCCCTCGGTGACCTGTTCACCCTGTTCCCGGCCTCGGTGGCGACCCGCTATCCCCGCCCGGGGGTGGTGTACAGGCCGGTCACCGACGCACCCGCATCGGCGCTGGCGGTGGCCTGGCCCGAGCGGTCCCGGTCCACGGCGGTGGCGGCGCTGGTGCGAGCGGCGGAGGAGGCCGCACAGGAATCCCGTAAGCCCGCCATCACCTGAGGCTCAGCCCGCGGCGTCCGCCAGCACCAGTTCGTTCAGCCTCTCCGGCGGTCCCGGCCGCGCGTAGTACCAGCCCTGGGCCGTGTCGCAGCCCAGGATCCGCAGCTGTTCGGCCTGCGCGCCCGTCTCCACGCCCTCGACCGTCACCGCGAGGTCCAGGCTGTGGGCCATCGTGACGATCCCCTCGACGAGCTTCAGGTCGACGGGGTCGGCCGGGAACTGCTGCATCCCCTGGGTGAACGAGCGGTCCAGTTTGAGGATGTTGACCGGGAGGCGGCGGAGGTTGGCGAGGTTGGAGTAGCCGGTGCCGAAGTCGTCGAGGGCGATGTCCACGCCCATCTCCGCCAGTTGGCGCAGCGGCTTCAGGAGGTCGTCGTCCGCTCCGATCAACGCCGACTCCGTCACCTCAAGGCAGAGCGCCTCGGGTCCGACTCCCTCGCGTTCCAGGATCTCCACCGTGTCCTGGACCAGGCCGGGGTGGCTGAGCTGGACCGGGGAGAGGTTGACGTTGATGCGCAGGGACCAGGTCTCGGCGCAGCGCTCCCGCCAGGCCCGTACCTGGCGTACGGACTGTTCGAGGACCCAGCGGCCCAACGGGACGATCAGGCCGGTGTGTTCGGCGAGGGGGATGAAGCGGTCCGGGCCCAGGACGCCGTGCTGGGGGTGGAGCCAGCGGACGAGGGCTTCGGCGCCGCGTACGCTGCCGTCCTCCAGGCGGACGATCGGCTGGTACTCCATGAAGAACTCGTCGCGTTCCAGGGCGGCGGGCAGCGCGGTGGTGAGGCCGTGGCGGGTGATGGCGCGGGCGTCGGCCTCGGCGTCGGCGAGTTCGAAGCGGTTGCCGCCCGCCGACTTGGCGCGGTACATCGTGATGTCGGCGCTGCGCAGGACTTCCGCGGCGCTGCGCTCCCCGGCCTGGCCCTCGACGATGCCGATGGACCCGCGCACGGTGAGTTCACGGCCGTCGATGCGGACGGGCGCGACGAGCGCGTTCATGATGCGGGAGGCGAGTTCGTCGACCTCGTGGGGCGCGTCGGGCCCGGTGGTGAGCGCCACGAACTCGTCGCCGCCGAGCCGCGCGACCATCTCGCCTGGCGCGGTCGCGCAGGACTGGAGGCGGTCGGCGATCTCGACGAGGAGCCGGTCCCCTGCGGCGTGCCCGAGGCTGTCGTTGATGGTCTTGAAGCCGTCGAGGTCGAGGTAGCACAGGCCGTAGCGGCGCCCGTCCCCGGCGGCGACGATCTTCTCCAGGCGCTCGAAGAACAGCGTCCGGTTGGGCAGGCCGGTGAGCGCGTCGTGGGTGGCCTCGTAGCGCAGCCGCAGGTTGAGGAGGCGCCGCTCGGTGGTGTCCTCCATCAGGGCGAGCTGGTAGCGGGGGGCGCCGTCGGCGTCGCGCAGCAGGGAGACGGTGAGGTTGGTCCACAGGACCGTTCCGTCGGGCCGGTAGAACGCCTTCTCGGTGTGGTAGTGCTCCCGGTCGCCGCGCACCAGCTCCTCGTGCAGCTTCCACACCTGCGGCGCGTCCTCGGCGTGCGTCCACTCCTTGACGTTGCGGCTGCGCACGGCCTGTTCGGAGCCGCCGAACATGCGGGTGAGGGCGTCGTTGACCTCCAGGACGTGGCCGTCGAGGTCGGCGATCCAGATGCCTATGGCGGCGCCCTCGAAGACGGCCCGGAAGCGGGCCTCGCTGGCGTGCAGGGCCTGCGCGACGACACCCTGGGCCTGGAGCGCGGCCTGCGCGATGGCCTCCTGCTCGGCGAGGGTGCGCTCGCGCAGGGCGTGCGCGTACCCGGCGGCCATGGCGTGCTGGAGGCGGGAGGAGCGGGTGCGGAGCTTCTCCGGGGGCGAGTCGTCGCCGCAGTACAGCACCAGGTAGGCGTCCACGCACTCCAGGGCCTGCGCGAGGGCCTCCGGGTCGGTGCAGTGCGCGGCGACCAGGGCGGCGCCGACCGCCTTGGGTTCGGCGGCGTCGAAGGAGCGCGCGAGCAGCGCCGTACGCAGGCGTCTGGCCAGCGGGAGGAGGAGTTCCTCGAACTCGGTGCGGGTCAGGGGCGTGGAGGTGGCCGGGTAGACGGCTCTGCTCCAGATCGTCGCGAACCGGCGCAGTCGGTCCTCCGGTCCGTCCTGCACGGCCGTCACGCCGTGGTCCCCACGCCGGCGAACCCGCGGAACGCATGGGGATCCTCGTCCTCCGGGGCCGTCTCCGGCCGCCACAGCGGCATCGGCACCAGTCCAGGTTCCACCATGTCGTACCCCTCGAAGAACCGCGCGATCTCGCTTCGTGAGCGCATGATCAGCGGGTTGCGGATGTCCTTGTACACGTCGACCGCGCCGCCGGCCCGTTCGGGCGGCAGCGGGATTCCCTCGAACGAGGCATGGGTGAGGACGAGCATGCTGCCGGGCGCGAGCGCGTCGCGCAGCTCGGCCACCGCCTTGTACGGGTCGTCCTCGTCGTCCACGAAGTGCAGTATCGCAATCAGCAGGACGGCCACCGGCCGCCCGAAGTCCAGCAGCCGCCGTACCTGAGGGCTGGTCAGGATGGTCCGCGGGTCGCGCAGGTCGGCAGCGACGGCGTCGGCGCGTGGGTCCCGCGCGAGTGCGGCCCGGGTGTGCTCGACGGCCACGGCGTCGTGGTCGACGTGCACGACGCTGGCGTCCGGCAGCGCCCTGCGGGCCACGTCGTGGACGTTGCCGGAGGTCGGCAGGCCGGAGCCGATGTCGAGGAACTGGGTGATCCCCTCGGCCGCCGCGTGGTGCACGGCGCGGCGCATGAACGCCCGGGTGGCCTGCATGATCTTCGGCAGCCCCGGCACGGACTCCATGGCCCTGCGGCCCGCCTCCCGGTCCGCCGCGAAGTTGTGCGAGCCGCCCAGGAACCAGTCGTTGATGCGCGCCACGCTGGGCATCGAGATGTCGATGCTCCTCGGGGCCCAGGCGGGACGCTGCATCAGTACTCCAAGGCTTCCGGTGTTCCGGGGTTCCGGTGTTCGAGCTGAGGCTACTGATCGCCCGCCAAAAGAACGAGCGGAAACGGAAATTGACCGTCCGTTCCCGGTCAGGAAGTGTGGATTTCCGGTAGGTTCTGTCGGCTCCCGGAACGCCCCCGGGCGCCCGGTACGGCAAGAGGTCCGCCCCCTCCGTACGGCGTGGAGGGGGCGGACCGGGGACGGCTCGGCTACTTGTTGGGAGCGCCGACCAGCTTGCCGTCGGGGCGCACCGCGAACCAGGTGCCGCCGACGCCCTGGCCGTTGATGTCACCGGGCTTCTTGTCGTTGATGAACGTGTAGATCGGGGAGCAGTTGAGGGTCTGCTGCTCCTCGTTGTTGTCGGGGCGCGTGAACTTCATGTACCCCTTCTCGGGGATGTCCTTCGTGTCCTCGAAGTCGACCGGTGCGACGATCGGCCACTTCTCCAGGCACTCGCCCTTGCAGTTCGAGACCGGCTTCGGCCACGCCTTGTCCTTGACGAAGCGGTAGACCGTCATGCCGTTCTTGTCGACGACGATCTCGCCGAGGTTCGGGTCGTTGCGGGTCGACAGGCCCGGCTCGTCGGAGACCTGGGCCGTACCGCCGCCACCGCCGCCCGCCTTGGCCTTCTTGCCGTCGGGGGCCAGCGCGAACCACTTGTTGCCGACGTTCTGGCCGTTGGTGTCGCCCGGGTTGGCGTCCTTCTGGTAGTAGTACGCTGGCCAGCCGTCGATGGTGAGCTGCTTCTTGCCGTCCGCGCGGGTGACCTCACCGAGCAGCGACTTGTCGATGCCGTCGCCGGCCGAGACGTCGTCCGGGGCGACCGGGGGCCACGCCGTCGCGCAGGCGTCGTTGCAGTTCGACTTCGGGGGCTCGGCGGTGTCCGAGTCGAAGCGGTAGAGGGTACGGCCGGCGCTGTCGGTCACGATCTTGCCGAGCTCGGCGTTGGTGGCGACCTCCAGCTGACCGGCGCCGCCCGTCTGCGTGCCGGTGCCCGTGCCGCCGGTGCCCGTGCTGGGGCTGGCGCCGACGCCGGTGCCGACACCGCCGTAGCCGCCGCTGCCGACGCTTCCGAGGCCGCCGGTCCCCGCGGGGGCCGTGGCGCCGACGTTCTGGCTGCCCGTCGAGCCGCCGCTTTCCTGACCGCACGCCGTCGTCAGCGCCAGCACGGCCACAGCGCTCGCCACGAGAGAGGCGCTCCGCCAGGAGGTGTTCATTGTCAACTCCCCGATCATCACAAGCGTGTTCGCAGCGCCCTGCTGCGCCGCCGCTCGGGATTGGTTACGCATGGGGGCGGCTGTTGTGTTCAACGCCGTCAGAAAAATCTTTTGCCCGGCCGTGTTCGAGGGGGTTTCGAGGGGGTGGGGAGCGGGGCAGGAGGGGCGGCCGGTTCTCCGTATCTGTGTGCGTACGTCCAGACATCCGGCCGAATCGGCGTTAAACCCATCGGGGGTGAAGTTCGCCCGTTCGGGGCAATCCGCGCCGATCAGGGGCGTACGCCGGGGCGTAAGGGCTCATGATCTGCGTCGTGCATGGACCCGAACCGACCCGATCCGCCCTCACCGTACGGGTGTTGGGCGTGGTGACCGCTGCGTGGATTCTGGTGGGCGCGCCGGCCGGGGTCGCGTCCGCCGACGCCTGCGCGTACGCGTCCGTGGGGCCGGGTGGCCTGGAGATCGTGGCCGTGGCGGGGCACCACTCGCCGTGGCCCGGCTGGCCGCCGCCGCCCTGCCGCCCGAAGCCCCCGCCTCCGCCGCCCTGCCCGGAGCCGACCCCCACCCCGACGCCAACCCCCACTCCGACGCCGGAACCGACGCCGACACCCACCCCGACGCCGAAACCGACACCCACCCCCAAGCCGACGCCCAAGCCCACGCCGAAGCCGACGCCGAAACCTTCCTCCGAGCCACCCCCGAAACCGGCGCCCGCTCCCCGCCCCGCCCCACCGCAGGCCGCCCCGGCCCCGAGGCCCGCGCCACCGCCCCCGACGCCCACCCCGGCCCCGAGCCCCACCCCGGCCCCAACGCCCACCCCGAGCCCCACGCCCAGCGCGTCCCCCGTGACGTACCCGGCGTACCACCAGGCGACGCCGCGCAAGCGCCCCGCCCACGGCACCACGTCCCCGGTCACGTACGTCCTCCTGATCACGGCCCCCGCGGTGATCGCCGTCGCGGCGCTGCGACCGCGCTGACGGCTGCCGCACGCCGTACGCGCCACCCCGCGCGAACCGGCGCGCACACCCGGACCGTCCAGCGCGCGATCCGCCCCGACGCACCCGCGCCCCACCCGGACCACGCGCGGCGCGAGAACCACCCCGCACGCCCCGTTCCACCACCCCGCCCGCCTCACCTTCACGCCACCAAGGAGGCCCCCTTGCCCGAATGGCTTGTTCTCACCCTGTCGATGGTCGCCGCCGTCGCGGTGGTCATCGTCGTCGCGTTCCTGCGCCAGCGCACCGCAGCGGAGGACGAGGACCCCTCGGAGACGCCGGACGTCATCGAGTACATGACGATGTGGATCGGCGTCGTGTACGCGATCGTGCTGGGGCTGGCCATCGCGGGCGTGTGGGAGGCGAGGAGCGCGGCCCAGGACCACGTCCAGGCGGAGGCGCAGGCGCTGCACGAGATCTCGGAGCGGGTGCGGGTGTACCCGCCGGACGTCCGCGACAAGATCCGCGCGGACGTGAACGCGTACGTCGGACACATCGTCGACGTCGAGTGGAAGACGATGAAGGACGAGGGCGAGATCGGCGGCAAGGGCGACGAACTCCTCGGCAAGCTGCGCGCGGACGTGACGGACTACCAGGCGACGACGGACTTCCAGGCGCAGCAGTACCAGCCGCTGCTGGACCAGATCGCGGCGGCCGACCAGGCGCGCACGGCCCGCGCCGACTCCATCGACCCGACGATGCCAGGCGTGGTGTGGGGCGGTCTGCTGGGCGGCGGGATCGTGACGATCGGCATGGTCTTCGCGCTCCAGATCCGCCGCACCCCGAGGGAGCTGATCCTCGCGGGCCTGTTCTCCGCGCTGATCGCCTTCCTCCTGTTCCTGATCTGGGACTTCGACGCGCCCTACAGCCGGGGCATCACGGCGTCGGTGGAACCCTTCCTGCACTTCTTCCCGGACGCGAAGGGCTGACGGTGCCTCATCCGCGATCCATCCGCCACGCCGCCGGGGTCCCCTGACCGGCCCACACGGATGCCCCATTCGCACGACACCGATCGCGCGTACGCACACCTGTTCCTAGCGTTTCGGTCATCGAGGTGCATTCCAGGCGCGAGCGGAACAGGTCCGCGAGCTGCTCCTCGGGGACCGGAGGATTGACCATGCGCGCGATACGCGTCGCCTCGGCCGCACTGCTGGGCGCGGGTGCCCTGGCCTTCACCGCACCGACAGCGGCGGCGGGTGACTCCAACGCGTTCGGCTTCAGCGTGATGCCGTCGACGATCGCGGCGGGCGGCCAGGTCACGCTCTCGGTGGACCGGGGCAACGGCAACTGCGGCGGGACGGTGATCGTGTCGTCCGGCGTCTTCGACACCGTGCGCATCCCACCCGACCGCTCGCAGTCCACGGCGACCGTCGACTGGGACGCCCGTCCCGGCGCCGCGTACCGGGTGACGTTCACCTGCAACGGCGGCGACAGCGGCACCGCCCAGCTCACGATCGCGGGCGGCCGGGGGCCCACGCAGCAGCCGTACCCGCTCTACCCCCCGAACCGGGGTGTGCACGCCGGTGAGGGCGGCACGGTCGGCGGCTTCGACCTGAAGGAGCTGGGTCTCGGCACCCTGCTCATCGTCGGGTCGGTCGGCGCGGCGTACCACTTCTCCCGCCGCCGCACGGGCGAGGACGGCACCTGAGGCTCCCCCTGCGCCACGCGTTTCGGCCCGGTCCCTCCTCGCGAGGGCCGGGCCGAAACGCGTTTCCCCGTGAGGGGAGGTCAGATACGGCGCTCCGCGCGCCGCCGCATCCAGAACACCCCGCCGCCGACGAGCGCCGCCGCGACGAGCCCGCCGCCGATCGCCATGTCGGTCGGCGTGGCCCCGGTGGTTGAGCTGCCGCCGATCCCGCCGCGGACGCCGCCGAGGACGGTGAAGACGCCGGGGAAGGTACGGGTGCGGCCCTCGCAGGTGGTCGTCACGGGGTACGAACCGGCGTTGGCGAAGGAGTTGACGCGGACGGTGGCGGTGGCCGTGTTGCCGCCCATCGAGGTCAGGGTGGTGGTCGGGAAGGCGTTGGAGCTGACCGTGGAGCCCGGCGTGGTGCAGGCGTTGTTCCCGCCGCCGTTGACGGTCAGCACGAGCTGGCCCCCGCGGGCGATGACGCTGGGCGCCGAGGTGACCGACGTCGGGTCGGTCCAGGCCGAGGCCGTCGGGGCGGCGAGGCCCAGGACGGCGCACGCGGCGGCCGAGGCCGCCAGGGCACGAGTGGTACGCATGGTTCCTCCGCGGAAGGCGCCCCGGGGCACGTCCCCGGTCTGTCGGCGAGAGAACGCCTCCCGGACCGACCCTCAGATGCCGTGCGGGCGCCCGCATTTCGGGAATGGTCCGTCCTGGTGAGCGACACGCCGTGCGGCCTCCGCACAATCGTCCATCGCCGCAGGTCACGGACCGTCAGAAATTTCCTGTGGCCGTCGACTCGGATGGCGCACCGCCCCGTCCGGCGGCCACCCGTTCGCCGCGCTCTTGTCGCCGGTCGGCGGGGACCGTCCTAGCGTTTCCGGCAGGCGCTAAGGGACGCGGCGACGGCCGTGTCGGAAGGGGCTGGCGAATGTCGGGTTACGAGCTGTCCGAGGCGGAGGAAGAGGAAGAGGCGCGGTCGCGCAAGCGCGCGCCGTGGGGCGTGATAGCGCTGGTCCTGCTGACCGGCCTGGCGCTCATCCGCAACGGTTCGGGCGAGTTCGACGCCGGTCCGCCGCAGCCGGCCGCCGCTGCCGCCGCCGACGGCCGCACGGGCGGTCTGACGGGGAGCGTCTTCGACAGGGCGCCGGGTCCGCTGCCGTACTCGGTGCCGGAGCGGGTCGCCATCCCGGCGATCCGGGTCGCCGCCCCGGTGATGCCGGTCGGCCTCGACGCGGCGGGGTGGGTCGACGCGCCGCCGCCGGAGGACCCGAACCTCGCGGGGTGGTTCACCGGCGGGGTCTCGCCCGGCGAGAAGGGCACGGCCGTCGTCGTCGGGCACGTCGACAACAAGCTCGGTCCCGCCGTCTTCTACGGGCTCGGCGCCCTCAAGAAGGGCAACAAGGTCGAGGTGTCCCGCAAGGACGGGAAGACCGCCGTGTTCGAGATCTACGGCATCGAGGTCTTCGAGAAGAAGAACTTCCCCGGCGACCGGGTGTACGCGTCCAAGGGCGCTCCCGAACTGCGGGTCATCACCTGCGGCGGCGGTTTCTCCAAGGCCCACGGGTACGCCGGGAACGTCGTCGTCTTCGCCCGCCTGACCGGGGTCCGCTGAGCGGTCCCGGCCGGGCGGGCGCCCGCTCCCTCAGGCGGGGTGCCTGCGCGGCACGGTGACGTGGTAGCCGGAGTCCAGCAGCCGGGGCAGGTACCGCCGCAGGGCCCGCACACTCTGCGTGCGGTCACCCCCGGCGTCGTGCGACAGCACGACCACGCCCGGTGCGGCGCCCCCGGCGACCCGGCTCACGATGGTCCCGGTCCCCGGTGTCGTCCAGTCCAGGGTGTCCACGGTCCACGCGAGGGGCTCCATGCCGAGGTCGGCGCCGATCTGGAACGCCGCCCGGTTCCAGGCGCCGTACGGTGCCCGGAACCAGCGGGGCCGCTCCCCGTAGGCGTCCTCGATCACCTCGCAGGTCCGCTGCATCTCGGACCGGATGCGGCTGCGCCGCAGCTTGGTCAGGAGGGGATGCGACCAGGTGTGGTTCCCGACCACATGCCCCTCGTCGGCCATCCGGGCCAGCAACTCCTGGTTGTCGACGGCCATTTCCCCGCACACGAAGAACATCGCGTGCACGCCGTACTCGCCGAGGGTGTCGAGGATGGCGGGCGTGTAGCGGGGGTCGGGCCCGTCGTCGAAGGTGAGCACCATGGTGTTCCCGCGCCCGGAGACCTCGAGGATGGGCTTGCGCCGTACGGCCGGCCGCGCCGGGCCCGAGGCGGGCGGCCCGAACCCGGTGACGGGCTGAAGGCGGTAGGCGGACGCCTTGAGGGGAACGCGCCGGGCGGGAGCCCCGGCGGCGGGAGCGGGGACGGTCTCCTCTCCCCCGCTCAGCCCCAGGGTCACGGCTCCGGCAGCCCCGGCAGCCGCGACGCCCGCACCCCACAACACCCGACGCCGTGTGAACACCTGATCTTTCTTCATGGCTCATACGTCACCCGCGCGACGACAGGCCGACCCCCGCGACACCGGTATGGCGCTGCTTTTCCACTCAGCCAGCCGATGTCACCTTCTGCGGACCAGCGGGAACGGCAGAGTCTCCCGGATCGTCAGGCCCGTGACGAACATGACGAGTCGGTCCACGCCGATTCCCAGTCCCCCGGTGGGCGGCATCGCATAAGCCAGCGCCTCCAGGAATTCCTCGTCCAGTTCCATCGCCTCCGGATCGCCGCCCGCCGCTTTCAGGGACTGTTCCGTCAGGCGTCTGCGCTGTTCCACCGGGTCCGTCAATTCGGAATAGGCCGTGCCCAGTTCCGTCCCGAACGCGACGAGGTCCCAGCGTTCGGCGAGCCGGGGATCGGTGCGGTGCTGCCGGGTGAGCGGGGAGACGTCCGTGGGGAAGTCCTTGTAGAACGTCGGCAGCAGCGTGCGTTCCTCGACGAGCCGTTCGTACATCTCCAGCACGACGTCCCCGCGCCCGTCCCCGTCGCCGTACGGCACCCCGGCGCGGTCGCAGTGCCGGCGCAAAGTCGTCAGCTCCGTGTCCGCCCCGATCTCTTCTCCGAGCGCCTCGGAAATGGCCCCGTAGACGGTCTTGACGGGCCATTCCCCCGAAATGTCGTACTCCTCGCCGCCTTTGCGGATCTGCGGAGTCCCGAATGCGGCTCGGGCGGCGCCCTGGATCAGTTCGCGGGTCAGGTCGAGCATGACGTCGTAGTCGGCGTAGGCCTGATATGCCTCCAGCATCGTGAACTCGGGATTGTGTTTCGGTGAGACGCCTTCGTTGCGGAAGGTCCGGCCCATCTCGAAGACCTTTTCCAGGCCGCCCACGCAGAGCCGTTTGAGATACAGCTCGGGGGCGATGCGGAGATAGAGGTCGAGGTCGTAGGCGTTGATGTGGGTGGTGAACGGGCGGGCGTTGGCGCCGCCGTGGATCTGCTGGAGCATGGGCGTCTCGACTTCGAGATACCCCCGTTCGAGGAGCCCTTGGCGGAGCGCCTGGACGACGGCCGCGCGGGCGCGGATGGTGTCGCGGGCGGCGGGGCTGGTGACGAGGTCGAGGGCGCGCAGGCGGACCTTGGCCTCGGGGTCGGTGAGGCCGCGCCGCTTGTCGGGGAGGGGGCGCAGGCACTTGCCGGTGAGCTGCCAGCCGTGGACGAAGACGGTCGGCTCGCCCTTGTCGCTGCGCCCGGCGGTGCCCGTGCAGCTGACGAGGTCACCGAGGTCGACGTCGGTCCGGAAGCGGTCCGCGTCGGTCAGCGCGAGCTGGTGGTCGCCGGACCAGTCCCGCAGGGTGACGAAGACGATGCCCCCGAAGTCGCGGACGCGCAGGACGCGCCCGGCGACGGTGACCTCGTCGCCCTCGCGGACGTCCGCGAGGGCGTGGGTGGGGGCGGGGACGCCCACCGGGTAGGGGTCCGTGCCGTCGTCGTACAGCCGCTGGAGCCGTTCCTGACGGACGCGGACCTGGTCGGAGGGGCCCTTCTCGCGGGGTGACAGGGGTTCCGCCAGCTCCTCCAGGGGCGGCAGGTCGCCGGTGGAGGACGCGGGGCGTATCGCGTGCTTGAGGCGGTGCCTGCGCAGGGACGGTACGACGACGAAGCCCTCGGCGATCCCGGAGGCGAGGCCGACGCGGGCGAGGGCGCCGGTGTCGCCGTAGCACAGGAAGCGGGGGTACCACAGGGGCCGGTACTTGGCGTTGGAGCGGTAGAGGGCCTCCAGCTGCCACCACTTGGAGAAGAACAGCAGCAGGCGGCGCCACAGGCGCAGGACCGGTCCGGCGCCGATGCGGGCGCCCTCCTCGAACACCGAGCGGAAGACGGCGAAGTTGAGGGAGATGCGGCGGATGCCCAGCTTGGGGGCGGCGGCGCAGACTTCGGCCACCATGAACTCCATGACGCCGTTGGGCGCGGCACGGTCGCGGCGCATCAGGTCGAGGGAGATGCCGTCGGGGCCCCAGGGGACGAAGGAGAGCAGCGCGAGGAGACGGCCGTCGTCGGCGACGGTCTCGACGAGGAGGCAGTCGCCGTCGGCGGGGTCGCCGAGCCGGTCGAGGGCCATGGAGAAGCCGCGTTCGGTCTCGGTGTCGCGCCAGGCGTCGGCGCGGTCGACGACCTCTTCCATCTCCTCGGGGGTGAGGGTGGAGTGGCGGCGTACCCGGCAGGTCGCGCCGGTGCGGCGGACGCGGTTGACGGCCTGGCGGGTGACGCGCATGTCGCGTCCGCCGAGGTCGAAGGAGGGGATGTCGAGGATCGCCTCGTCGCCGAGCTGGAGCGCGCCGAGGCCGGCGCGGGCGAAGGCGGTGGCGCCGTCCTCGGAGGCGCCCATGACGGCGGGGGTCCAGCCGTGGCGGCGCGCGGTGTCCTGCCAGGCGGCGATGGCGTGCGGCCATGCCTCGCGGTCGCCGACGGGGTCGCCGCTGGCGAGGCAGACGCCGGCCTCGACGCGGTAGGTGACGGCCGCCTTGCCGCTGGGCGAGAAGACGACGGCCTTGTCGCGGCGGGTGGCGAAGTAGCCGAGGGAGTCGTGGGCGCCGTACCGCTTGAGGAGGGCGCGGATGCGGGCCTCCTCGTCGCCGTGCAGGGCGGCTTCCATGCGCTGGCTGCGGAACAGGGTGGCGGCGGCGTTCAGGAGGGCGAGGGCGCCGAAGAGGCCGAGGAGGAAGAAGAGGGCGCGCGGCGGGCGGCCGTCGAAGGAGCCGCCGGAGACGAGCCCGCCGAGCACGCGGTCGGCGGCCCAGGCGAGGCGCTGGCCGCGCGGCAGGGTGCCGTGGAACAGCTCGACGAGCCCCCAGCCGGCGAGGATCGCGAGCCCGAGGCCGACCAGCAGCACGAGGACGGCCCGGCGGACGGCGCCGTGCCGGGACGCGGCGTAGAACTCGCGGCGCGCGAAGAGCAGGACGAGGAGGGCGAGAGCGCAGATGACCAGGGACGGCAGCGACTCGGTGTAGTCGCCGAACGCCACCCCGAGGCCGTCCCCGAGCACCAGCAGGCCCAGGTAGACGACGACCAGCCACCAGGCGACCTTCTTGCGCGCGGCCGTCGCGCCGGCCAGCAGGAACAGGAAGACGGCGTAGGCGAGGTTCGCGCTGACCGGGATGATCAGCAGGTCGACCAGGTCGACGGCCGGGCGCAGCAGGCGGCGCAACGGCGGCACGAAGGCGAGGACGACGCACAGCACCCCGATGGCCCCGAAGAACCCGCCGAACGCCTCGGGGACCCGGGCGAGGTGGCGTGACCTGTCCTTCTTCGCCGGCCGCTCTTTCTCTGCCCGCTCGGCGTCGGTGGTCGCGGTTCCTGCTGCGCTCATGGCTTCGACTGTAGGAAGGAGGCGGGCCTGGCGCCCGTCGAGAAGGGGGAAGCGGGGATTCCGATAGCCTCGGTGCGTGACGGAACAGCATCAGCGGGGGCCCTCGCAGGGGTTCGAGCGGGGGACCGACGGTCCCAAGGTCATCGTGGTCGGGGTGGACGGCTCCGACTCGTCCATGAGAGCCGCCGCGTACGCCGCGGGGCTCGCGCGGCGGCAGGGGGCGCTGCTGGCGATCGTGTACATCCAGCCGGTGCTGGCGGCGGGGGCCGCGATGGGGGTGCCGGTCGCGGAGACCACGGACCGGATCGCCGAGGATCTGGTCGCGCAGATCCGCAGCGAGACCGAGCGGCTGAAGGGGATATTCGACATCCGCTGGGAGTTCCACACGTTCCGCGGTGACCCTTACGCCGGGCTCGTGACCGCCGCCGACGACCTGAAGGCGGACGCGGTGGTCGTCGGGGCGTCGGAGCAGGCGGGGCACCGGATCGTGGGGTCGGTGGCGGTGCGGCTGGTGAAGGCGGGGCGGTGGCCGGTCACGGTCGTGCCGTAGGTCTTGTTCCGGCCCGCCGGGGTCAGTCCGCCATGACCAGCCCGTCCTCGGCCGCGCCCCGGCTGAGGACGACGTCGCGGATGCGGTCGCGGACTCCGCGTACGTCGGCTCCCTGGGAGAGGGCCTGGCCCAGGTCGAGGACGCGTCCCGCGTCGATGTCGAACAGCTGCGGGACGAACTCGGCCCTGGTGACGTTCCACCGGGTGCCGGGGTGCTCCGGCGGGGTGAAGGTGAAGCGGGCGATGGTGGACTGGTTGCCGCGCGGGTCCTGCTGTCCCCGGTGGTTGAACATCTCACCGGCGATCTGGTCGCCCATGCCGTAGACGACCCACGTGCCGTTGACCTTCTCGTACGCCTGCGGGATGTGGGCGTGGGTGCCGAGGATCAGGTCGATGTCGGGGCGTCCGGCGTCGGTCGACGCGGTGAGGGTGCGGGCCAGCGTGAGCTGCTGCTCGTCGGGGGCGTCCTGCCACTCCGTGCCCCAGTGCAGGGAGACGACCACGACGTCGGCGCCGGCCCCGCGTGCGGCGCGGGCGTCGGTGAGGATCTTCGCCTCGTCGATGACGTTCACCGTCCAGGGCCGGCCGGGCGGGAGGGGGTGGCCGTTGGTGCCGTAGGTGTAGGCGAGGTGGGCGACCGTGGCGCGGCCGGCGCGCAGGAGGGTGGGGGTGGTGGCCTCCTGGGGGGTACGGGCGGTGCCCGCGTGGCGTACGCCGGCGCCGTCGAGGGCGTCGAGGGTGCGGGCGATGCCGGCCGGGCCGTCGTCGAGGCTGTGGTTGGAGGCGGTGGAGCAGCTGTCGTAGCCGGTCGCCGCGAGGGCCTCGGCGACCTCGGGCGGGGACTTGAACGCGGGGTAGCCGGTGTAGTCGCCGTTCGCGCCGTACACGGTCTCCATGTGGCACAGGGCGAGGTCGGCGCGTGAGACGAGGGGGCGGACGGCGTCGAGCATGGGGCGGAAGTCGTAGCCCCGGCCCGCGGCGTCGAAGCGGGCGCGGTCGATGATGGAGGTGTGGGGGAGGACGTCGCCGGTGGCGACGAGGGTGAAGCCGGGGGCGGGGGCGGCGGCGGGGGCCGAGGGGGCGGGTCTGCCGGGGGCGGGGCGCTTGTCCTCGCGGGCTTCCTGGACCTGGCAGGCGGCCACGGCGAGGAGCACGGTCGCGGCGAGGGCCAACGGTCGTCTGCGTGCGATCACCACAACCACCCCGTTCCGATCTGATTGTCATACTTACAGCGCACGTGCACACTCCTAACGCATGCCCCGGCCCGCCCGGCGGAGCCGCTCCGCGGGATGCCCGCGATCGGCGTAGCGGGACCGAATCGAACCCGTGTCCCGCCTCCGAACCGGAACTCCCCGCACCGCCGTTCACCGACCGTTCGTCGAACCGTTCGTCGACGCGATCGACCGTCCGTCGCAGATGTTTGTACGCGCCCTGTCGCTGAGTGACGGCCCTGGGGTGCCATAACCGCCATGACCGCCACACTCACGCAGCCGAAGACGACCGCTGAGCATGAACTCGCCGCGCTCCAGCGGGAACACGGGCGGCCCCTCTTCGCGCTGCTGCTGCGGCTGAGCGACGGCGACCGGCAGCGCGCGGAGGACCTCGTCCAGGAGACGCTGGTGCGGGCGTGGCAGCACCCCGAGGCGCTGCGCGCGGACGACTTCGAATCGGTGCGGCCCTGGCTGATGACGGTCGGGCGGCGGCTCGCGATCGACGCGCGGCGCGCGCGGCAGGCGCGTCCGGCGGAGGTCGGGGACGCGGTGCTGGAACACGCACCCGTGTGCGCCGACCACGCCGAGCGCGCGGCGGCGGCGCTCGACGTCCGCGAGGCTGTGAAGACTCTCACTCCCGAGCACCGGGAAGTCCTGGTGCTGGTGTATTTCCAGGGGGCGAGTGTGGCGGAGGCCGCCGAGATACTCGGCATCCCGCCCGGTACGGTGAAGTCGCGCGCGTACTACGCGCTGCGCGCCCTGCGCCGGGTCCTTCCGGGTTACGCGGCCGACCTGCGCTGAAACCCATCGCAGAGTCAAACCTCCGTAAAGCGCCTTGCCTCAGACCCCGGTTGAGTAATCGGCTGTTCCCATCCGTGTTCCGGACTGGGGGCCCGGCGACGGGCGACGGCACACCGGAGGGAAGGCTGCGAGAGATGCTGCACAGAGATCATCCGGGCCAGGACGGGCCCGACGACGGCTCCGGCGACGGTGAACTGACCGTCCCCATGGCCTGGTTGTACGCCGAGTACATCGCCGACGAACTCCTGCGCACCGGCGACCTGATGCCGCCGACGTCGTTCGAGTTCCGCGCCGGGCGCGACGCGCTGGCGCTCACCATCTTCCTGTCGGACACCGACGGGGAACTCCCCGGCATCCGGGTCGTGACGCAGCTGGAGACGTGGCTCTCGCTGACCGCGTACGACCAGCCCTGGCAGGACTGGGTGGGTGAGCGGATGGCCGGGCTCGCCGCGCGTGTCGCGCAGTCGGGGCTGGACTCGCCGGACCTGCGGCTCGCCGAGGACGCGTGGCGGTGGCTGGAGGAGACGGAACTCCTCGCGCCCGACCTCAACGCGGTGCCGGGCGGCGGCGCGGTGGCCGGGGCCGGGGAGGACGAGGGGCCGAAGGTGTGGACTCCGGCCTGGCAACTCGGGCTGCCACTGGGCCACTTGGCGATCCACCTGTTCTAGCCGTCTGCTGTGGCCGCCTGTTGGGGCCGTGACGTCGCTGGTGGGGGCGCTGGTGGGGGCCTCGCGAAAAAATTTTCCGATCCGACCAATCCGCCCGCGCGACGGCTCCGAACATCTGGGTCACGATTCTGTACACGGCTTGAGTGATTCCCGGGCCGGGTGCGTACCGGTGGGAGCAAGGAGTAACCCCAACCGCACCCAACGGCACGAGGATTCGGCGATGAGGTCCCTGGAACAGCATGTGGACGTCGGCGCGTACGCGCTCGGTGTCCTGGACGAAGCGGAAGCCTTCCGCTTCGAGGACCACCTCATGGAGTGTCCTCGGTGCGCGGCTCAGGTCACGGAATTCGGCCCGGCGACACGGCAGTTGATGCTGTACCGGCGCGCGACCCCGCGCTCGGTGCACCCCTTCGCCGGTCCCGGGCCCCGGCTCCTGGACAAGCTCCTCGACCAGGTCGCCGCCCGGCGCCGGGCGCTGCGCCGCCGGTTCCTGTACGGGCTGGCCGCGTCCATCGTCGTCGCGCTGACCGGGCCCGCGCTGATGATGACCGTCGGCGGCAAGGGCAGTCAGGAGGCCGTGGCGAGCAGCGAGGTGCGGATCGCCGCGACCGACCAGAGGTCCGGGGTGTGGGCGCAGGTGACGGCCGCCGACAAGACGTGGGGCGCGGACATCGAGCTCCAGGTCAAGGACGGGGCGGGGCCGCGCAACTGCCGGCTCGTCATCGTCGGCCGTGACGGCAGCGAGGAGACGGCGACCGGGTGGATGGTGCCGGACCACGACGCGCGGCCCAACACGATGCACGGGGGGACGGCGATGCACACGCGGGACGTCGCGTTCTACGACGTGCGCAGTGCCGACAACACGACGCTGCTGCGGATCCCGGCAGGGAAGTGAACGGCAGGGAAGTGAACGGCGGCGGCTACTTCAGGAGCCGGGACATCCTGCGGTCCGCGAGGGGCTTGCCGCCCGTCTGGCAGGTCGGGCAGTACTGGAGCGAGGAGTCGCTGAAGGAGACCTCGCGGATCGTGTCCCCGCACACCGGGCACGGCTCGCCGGTCCTGCCGTGCACGCGCAGGCCGCTCTTCTTCTCCGCCTTGAGCCGGCCCGCGGCCACGCCGTGGGAGCGCTCGACGGCGTCCCGCAGGGTGGTGCGCAGCGCCTCGTACAGCGCGTGCGTCTCCTGCGGTGTGAGCGAGGCCGCCCGTTTGAACGGGGACATGCGGGCCGCGTGCAGGATCTCGTCGCTGTAGGCGTTCCCGACGCCCGCGATGAGGCTCTGGTCGCGCAGCGCGCCCTTCAGCTGCCGCCGCTCCCCCGCGAGCAGCTCCGCGAGACGCGCCTCGTCGAAGGCGTCGGCGAGGGGGTCAGGGCCGAGCCTCGCGACGCCGGGTACGTCCTGGGGGTCCCCTACGACGTACACCGCGAGTTTCTTCTGCGTACCGGCCTCGGTGAGGTCGAACCCGGCGCCCGTCTCCAGGGCGACCCGCAGGGCGAGCGGGCCCTTTCCGGGGCGGGGCATGCCGTCGGGGAGGCGATCCTTCCAGTGCAGCCAGCCGGCGCGGGCGAGGTGGGTGACGAGGTGCGGGCCGCCGGCTGTCTCGACGTCCAGGAACTTCCCGTACCGCCGCACGGCGACGGCCTCGTGTCCCTCGACGGCGGTCACGGGCGGGTCGTACGTCTTCAGGACGCTGACCGCGACGGGCAGCACCCGGACGATCTCGTGACCGACCAGGTGCTCGGCGAGGAAGTCCTTGAGGGCTTCGACCTCGGGCAGCTCGGGCATGGGTCCAGGGTCTCAGGGTGGGTCAGGTAGGGCGAATTCGCACCATACGCACTTGCCGCCGCCCCGCGCCTCCACCCCCCACGCGTCCGCGAGCAGGTCCACCAGCAGCAGGCCCCGCCCCGTGACCCCCGCCTCCCCCGCTTCTCTGCGGCGCGGCAGCGCGCTGGACGTGTCCTCCACCTCGACCCGCAGCCGGCGGGACGGATCGGCCAGGACGACCCGCAGCGTGACGACGGCCGCGCCTTCCGTGTGCATCAGGGCGTTGGTGATCAGTTCGTCGGCCGTGAGTTCCACGTCGTCGGCGCGGGTGCGGGCGCCCCAGGCGTGGACGGCGGCGCGGATCATGTGGCGGGCCTGCACGAGGGCGTCGGGGTCGCCGGGGGCGACGTGCTGTTGCAGGCGGCCCCCCGCACGCGGCGTGTCGAGGCAGCGGCGGCGCAGCAGCAGGAGCGCCACGTCGTCGTCGCCGCCCCGGTCCTCCGCGACCTCGATGAGGCGGTCGGCGAGGGCGCGGACGTCGTCGGGGCCGTCGGCGACCAGGGCCGTGAGGAGGCGCATGCCGTCGTCGAGGTCGGCGCCGGGCTGTTCGACGAGGCCGTCGGTGCACAGCAGGAGCAGGTCGCCGGGGTCGAGTTCCAGCGTGCTGACGGGGTACGCGAGGCCCCCGAACTCCGCCGAGAGGCCGAGGGGGAGCCCGCCGGGGACGGTGAGGCGGCGGCAGGTGCCGTCGGCGGCGCGCAGCAGGGGGTCGATGTGGCCCGCGCGGACGGCCTGGACGACGCCGGTGGCGAGGTCGGCCTCGGCGTACAGGCAGGTCGCGAAGCGGTCGGTGTCGAGGTCGTGGAGGAAGAGGGAGGCGCGGGCCATAACGGTGGCCGGCGGGTGCCCTTCGGAGGCGTACGCCTTGAGGACGATGCGGAGCTGGCCCATCACCGCCGCCGCGTGCGTGTCGTGGCCCTGGACGTCACCGATGACCGCGCCGACCTTGCCCCCGGGCAGCGGGATCAGGTCGTACCAGTCGCCGCCGATGTCCCGGCCGAGGGAGCCGCCGATGGTCGCGGCCCGGTAGCGGACGGCGATCTCGGCGCCGGGGACGCTGGGGATGGTGCGCGGCAGCATGGCCTGCTGGAGGCCCTGCGCGATGTCCTTCTCCTGCTCGTAGAACATGGCGCGCTGGAGGCTCTGCGCGATGCTGGAGCCGAGCGCGACGAGGATGTTGCGCTCCTCGGGGGTGAAGCCGCGCCGGTCGCTGTAGAGCAGGCCCATCGCGCCGATCGGGCGGGCCTGCACGATCAGCGGGAGGTAGGCGGCGGAGGTGATCCGCAGGTCGGAGAGGTGCGGCCACAGGACGGGGTAGCCGGCCGCGAACTCCTGCGGCGACTCGATGAACCGCGGGGTGAGCGTGCGGACGACCTCGCTCATCGGGTACGGCTCGTCGATCCGGGTGACGAGCGTGCCGGGCACGAAGCTGCCCTCGGGGCCCTCCGCGACCAGCCGGATGCGGCCCGCCTCGACGAGGCCCATGACGAGGCTGGTGGCGCCCAGATGGGTGAGGCCCTGGGTGTCCTTGAGGACGTCGATGACGTCCTGCACGGTGCGCGCGTGCGCGAGCGCGGCCGTGGTGAGCTGGACGACGTTGGTCTGCTCGCGGCGCGCGTCGTCGCGGGCGGTCTCCTCCCAGCGGCGCGCGAGGTCGTCCAGTTCCTGGGTGGCGTCGCGGACGATGCCGACGATGCGGCGGGGGCGGCCGGTGTCGTCGCGGCTGATGTGGCCCTGCGTGTGGGTCCAGCACAGGGTGCCGTCGCGGCGCTGGAGCCGGAAGTAGCAGCCGTAGTTCTCGCTGCCGTCCTTGATCGCCTGCGCGACCAGCGCGTCCAGCCGCTCGCCCTCCGCCCTCGGCACGCGGACGCTCAGGGTCTCCGGGTTCCCGTCGTACTCGTCGGGCCGCAGGTCGAAGATCTCGTGAGCCCGCGCGTCCATGCGGAACCGCCCGGAGTCCAGGTCCCACTCGAAGCTGCCCATGCGGTTGAGCGCCAGGACCGGGTCCGGGCGCGCGGGCCAGTCGTCCGGCATGCGCCCACTGTGACAGGGTTCGGGGGGTTTCACGACCGGAGAGGTGGCCACCCAGAGGGGAGGTCCGGGATGGGGTCTTCCACCCCATCATGCTGACGCAAGCGGAGAAACAGCTCACCGAGAGTCACGACCATGGACTGGTTCACCTCCGACACCGCCTGGCTGAGCCGCCTCCTCTTCCAGCGTGCCCTCGCCGCCGTCTACCTGTGCGCGTTCCTCACCGCCGCCCTCCAGTTCCGCGCCCTGCTGGGGACACGCGGCCTGCTCCCCATCCCCCGCTTCACCGCCCGCGTCCCGTTCCGCGGCGCCCCGAGCCTCTTCCAGCTCCACTACTCGGACCGCTTCTTCGGGTCCTGCGCCTGGGCGGGCTGCGCGCTGTCGGCGGCCCTGCTGGCCGGTGTGGACGCGCTGCTGCCCCTGTGGGCCGCGATGTCGTTGTGGCTGCTCCCCTGGGTCCTGTACCTGTCGATCGTGAACGTCGGCCAGACCTGGTACGGCTTCGGCTGGGAGTCCCTGCTCCTGGAGACCGGGTTCCTCGCGGTGTTCCTCGGCAACGACGAGGTCGCCCCGCCCCTGCCGGTGCTGCTCCTGCTGCGCTGGCTGCTGCTGCGCGTCGAGTTCGGGGCGGGCCTGATCAAGCTGCGCGGGGACGCGTGCTGGCGGAAGCTGACGTGCCTGGACTTCCACCACGAGACCCAGCCGATGCCGGGCCCGCTCAGCTGGTTCTTCCACCATCTCCCGCGCCCGGTGCACCGCGTGGAGGCGGCGGCGAACCACGTCACCCAACTCGTGGTCCCGTTCCTCCTGTTCACCCCGCAGCCGGTGGCGACGGCGGCGGCCTCCCTGATGATCCTGACCCAGCTCTGGCTGGTCCTGTCGGGCAACTTCGCCTGGCTGAACTGGCTGACGATCACCCTGGCCCTGTCGGTGCTCGAACTCCCCTCCCAGCGCAGGGAGTTCCCCGAGACGCCCCTCTGGTACGAGGTCCTGGTGCTCGCCGTCGCCGCCCTGCTCCTGTTCCTGAGCCGCCACCCCGTCCGCAACATGCTCTCCCGCCGCCAGGTCATGAACCGCTCCTTCGACCCCCTGCACCTGGTCAACTCCTACGGCGCCTTCGGCAGCGTCAGCCGCACCCGGTACGAGGTGGTCATCGAGGGCACGCTCGACGAGGTCCCGCACGCCGAACACGGCTGGCGGGAATACGAGTTCAAGGGCAAGCCGGGCGACCCGACGCGCTGGCCACGCCAGTTCGCCCCCTACCATCTGCGCCTGGACTGGATGCTGTGGTTCGTCGGCCTGTCCCCCGCGTACGCGGGCACCTGGTTCACGGCCCTCGTCGAACGCCTCCTGGAGGGCGACCCGGTGACGCTGAGACTCCTGCGCCGGGCGCCCTTCGACGAGCCGCCCCGCCATATCCGCGCCCGCCTCTTCCGCTACCGGTATACGGACCGGCGGGAGTTGCGGCGGACCGGCGCCTGCTGGCACCGCACCTACGTCCGCGAGTTCCTCCCGCCGACCCGTCTGGACCGCACGGACCGCACGGACCGCACGGATCAGAGGCCGTAGACCCTGACGGCGTTCTCCTCGAAGATCGCCTCCCGGTCCCCGGGGTCGGTCAACTCCTCGGCCACCGCGAGGACTTGGGCATAGCTCGCGACCTCCGTGCACACCGGCCAGTCCGACCCGAACATCAGCCGGTCGGCCCCGAAGGACTCCAGCGCGATCTCGACGTACGGCCGCAGATCACCGGCACTCCACCCCGCACCGGCCTCGGTGACCAGGCCGGAGAGCTTGCCGACCGTGTTGGGGTGGTAGCCGAAGGCGCGGATGTCGCCCTCCCAGGGGCCGAGGCGGCCGGAGGCGACGGGGGGTTTGCCGAGGTGGTCGAGGACGAAGACCAGGTCGTCGTGCTCACCGACGGCCCTGACACAGGAGGGGAGTTGGTCCGGGAGCACCACCAGGTCGTAGACGAGTCCCGCCGCCGCGACCGCACGCAGGCCCCTCTTGACGTCGGGGCGCTGGAGCCACCCCGGGTCGGACTCGCCCTGGACCTGGTGCCGGATGCCCTTCAGGTGGGCGCCGCCCGGGAGTTCACGCAGCCGCGCGAGTTCCTCGGCGATGCCAGGGTGGGTGAGGTCGGTCCAGCCGACGACGCCCGCGACGAGGTCGTGCGCGTCGGCCAGCGCGAGGAACTCGGGGGTCTCCTCCGCGACGGTGACCGTCTGGACGAGGACCGTCCGGTCGACGCCCGCCGCCCGCGCCTCGGGGGCGAGGTCGGCGAGGGCGAAGTCCCGTCTGAGGGGGCTCAGTTCAGGGATCCAGTCCTGATCCCTGACCGAGAGGTCCCAGACGTGGTGGTGGGTGTCGACGACCGTCACGGCAGCTCCCAGACCACCGGCAGCCCCGCGTCCGCGCCCTCGTCCGAGTAGTCGTGGACGACGTCCAGCAGCTCCGCCATCCGCGCCTGCCACGCCACGTTGACCGGCAGCTTCTCCAGCTCGGCGAGCAGGCGCCCGTAGTCCTCGCACTCCAGGACGTGGAAGAGGTCGGTGCCGCTGCGCCAGATGGTCCAGGAGGACGCCCCGGCGGCACGGATGGCGTCCGTGAGTTCGGCGGGCACCTCCCGGTGCGCGGCCTCGTACTCCGTGATCCGGTCCGCCCGGACCGTGGTGTGCAGGGCGACCCTCACAGCCCGGCCTCCTTCCAGAAGTCGTCCGGCACCGAGGCCGTGAACTGCTCGGCCCCGTCGATGACTTCGGCCGCCGAACGCGCCCCGACGAGCACGCTCGCGACAGCCGGATGCGCGGCGCAGAACGCGAGCGCCGCGGCCCGCAGGGTGATCCCGTGCCGGTCGGCGACCGCCTTGAGGCGCAGCGCCTCGTCCAGCAACTCCTGTGGCGCTGCGGTGTAGTTGTAGGTGGCGCCGGGCTTCGGGTCCGCCAGCAGGCCGGAGTTGAAGGCGCCGCCGATCACCACCGAGACGCCCCGCTCCTCGGCGGCCGGGAGCAGGTCGGTGAGGGCGCTGCGGTCGAGGAGCGTGTAACGCCCCGCGCACAGCACGACGTCGACGTCCGTCTCCCGCACGAACCGGGTGAGCATCGCCGTCTGGTTCATGCCGGCGCCGATGGCTCCCACGACCCCCTCGGAGCGGAGCTTCTCCAGCGCCGGGTAGCCCTCGTCGAACGCCTGGCGGGCGTGGTCGTCGGGGTCGTGGAGGTAGACGACGTCCACGCGGTCGAGGCCGAGGCGTTCGAGGCTGGACTCCAGGCTGCGGCGTACGCCGTCGGCGCTGAAGTCCCAGACGCGGCGGTGGGAGTCGGGGACCGCGAAGCCGTCGGCGAGGTCGTCGCCCGTCACCGGGGAGGGCTCCAGGAGACGGCCGACCTTGGTCGAGATCGTGAACTCGGCGCGCGGGCGGTCCCGCAGAGCCGCGCCCAACCGCCGCTCCGAGAGGCCGAGTCCGTAGTGGGGGGCCGTGTCGAAGTAGCGGATTCCCTTGTCCCAGGCGGCGGTTGTCGCCTGGGTGGCCTGCTCGTCGGTGAGCGGGGTGAAGAGGTTGCCGATGCCGGCGGCGCCGAAGCCGAGCGCGGTGACCTCGATGCCGGTGCGGCCGAGGCGGTTCGTCCCGGGCCGGGCGGCGCCCGGCGGCCGGGGGACTCCCCCGCTCACTGCTTCACCGGCCGCAGCCGCAGCCCCTGCATGCCGCCGTCGACCGCGAGGGACGTGCCGGTCGTCGCGCCCGCGAGCGGGCTCGCCAAGTAGGCGATGGCGGCGGCGACTTCGGCCGCGCTGACCAGGCGCCCGGACGGCTGGCGGGCTTCGAGGGCGGCGCGTTCGGCGGCCGGGTCGTCGGCGGCGTCGAGGAGGCGGCCGACCCACGGGGTGTCCGCCGTACCGGGGTTGACGCAGTTGACGCGGATGCCCTCGCGGAGGTGGTCGGCGGCCATCGCGAGGGTCAGGGAGAGCACCGCGCCCTTCGTGGCGCCGTACAGGGCCCGTTGGGGCAGTCCGGCGGTCGCGGCGATCGAGCAGGTGTTGACGATCGCGGCGTGGCCGGAGGCGCGCAGGTGCGGGAGGGCGGCGCGGGTGGTGCGGACCATGCCGACGACGTTGACGTCGAAGACGCGGTGCCATTCGGTGTCGTCGTTGTCCTCGACGGTGCCCTGGGCGCCGATGCCCGCGTTGTTGATCAGGATGTCGAGGCCGCCGAGGCCGGTGACGGCGGCCTCGACGGCGGTGCGTACGGAGGCGTCGTCGCTGACGTCGGCGCGGTGGCCGAGCAGCGGTTTGTCGACGCCGGACGGGTCGAGGTCGAGCACGGCGACGCGTGCGCCGCGCTCCGCCAGCAGGTCGGCGGTGGCCCGGCCGATGCCGGAGGCGCCGCCCGTGACCAGTGCCGTGAGCCCCTCGAAGTCGTTCATGCCGCCTCGTTCTCCTTCAGGTCCGCGAGCCAGAAGGCACCGTCCGGGAACCGGTAGCGCGCGAGGGACTCCGGCCGCATGGCGGCGGAGAAGCCCGGCGTGGTCGGTGCCATGTAGTGACCTTCCCTGATGACCACCGGATCAAGGAAGTGGGCGTGCAGATGATCCACATACTCGATGACTCTGTCCTCGGTCGTCCCCGTGAGGGCCACAAAGTCGAACATCGAGAGGTGCTGGACGAGTTCGCACAGGCCGACGCCGCCCGCGTGCGGGCAGACGGGCACGCCGAACTTGGCGGCGAGCAGCAGGATGGCGAGGTTCTCGTTGACCCCGCCGACGCGGGCCGCGTCGAGCTGGAGGATGTCGAGGGAGCCGGCCTGGAGGAGCTGCTTGAAGACGATCCGGTTCTGGACGTGCTCGCCGGTGGCGACCTTCACGGGCGCGACACCGCGCCGTACGGCAGCGTGGCCGAGGATGTCGTCGGGGCTGGTGGGCTCCTCGATCCAGTACGGGTCGAAGGGGGCGAGCGCGTTGGTCCAGCGGATCGCCTCCTCGACGTCCCAGCGCTGGTTGGCGTCGACGGCGATGCGGATGCCGGGGCCGACCACGTCGCGGGCGACCCGGCAGCGGCGTACGTCGTCGTCGAGGTCGGCGCCGACCTTCAGCTTGATCTGTGTGAACCCGTCCGCGACGGCCTCGGCGGCGAGCCGCGCGAGCTTCTCGTCGCCGTACCCGAGCCACCCGGCGGACGTCGTGTACGCGGGATAGCCGCGCTCCAGGAGGGTCGTACGCCGCTCCTCGGCGCCCTCCTTGCCCCGGCGCAGGAGGTCGAGGGCCTCGGCGGGGGTGAGGGCGTCGGTGAGGTAGCGGAAGTCGATCTGGGTGACGAGCCACTCGGGGTCGGCGTCGGCGAGGAGCTGCCACAGGGGTTTGGCGGCGCGTTTGGCGGCGAGGTCCCAGACGGCGTTGACGACGGCGCCGATCGCCATGTGCATCACGCCCTTCTCGGGTCCCAGCCAGCGCAGCTGGCTGTCGCCGATCAGGGCGCGGCTGACGCTTCCGGGGTCCGCGCAGATCTCGGCGACGTCGCGGCCGACGACGTGCGCGCGCAGGGCGTCGATCGCGGCGACCTGGACCTCGTTGCCCCGGCCGATGGTGAACGTGAAGCCGTGCCCCTCGTGGCCGTCGGCGGCGTCCGTGCGCAGGACGACGTAGGCGGCGGAGTAGTCCGGGTCCGGGTTCATCGCGTCGGAGCCGTCCAGCTCCCGCGAGGTGGGGAAGCGGATGTCGTGGGTGTCGACGGCGGTGATGCGTAGGCTCACGGGACCCCTCTCGGTCGGATCAGCCCTGCATATTTATCAGACCAATTTCCCTCTCCAACACCCCTTGAAGCGGTTCGGTCCGGATTTTCTCACAGAGTGGTCCGACCACTTCGGTCGCTAGACTCCCCGCACGGCTTCAGGAGGACGACGGTGGACGACAGCACGGGGACCGCCCCGCGACAGGGCACGGTGACGCAGCGCGCCATCGAGCGGATCAAGGCGATGATCGCGGAAGGGCTCCTGGAGCCGGGCCAGCGGCTGCCGACCGAGCGGGACCTCGCCGCCCAGCTCGGCATGTCCCGCAGCTCGATGCGGGAGGCCATCCGGGCGCTCACCGTCCTCGGGGTCCTGGAGGCGCGGCACGGGTCCGGGATCTACGTCACCGCGCTGGACGCCGGGGACCTGCTGGAGACGTTCGGTGTCGTCGCCGACCTCTCGCGGGGGGCGCGGCTCGTGGAACTCCTCGAAGTGCGGCGGGTGCTGGAGTCGACGGCCACGGCGCTGGCGGCGGCGCGCATCACCGACGTCCAACTCGCCGAGGTCGCGGAGCACTTGGCGGCGATGAACGCGACCGACGACCCGGAAGTGATCCTCGCGCACGACCTCGCCTTCCACCGGGCCATCGCGGTCGCCGCCGGGAACGAGACGATGGCCGCGATCCTGGAGGGCCTGTCCTCGCGCACGTTCCGCGCCCGCGTGTGGCGCGGCTACGAGGAGGAGGGCGCCTTCGACCGGACCCGGCGCGAACACGCCGCGATCCACCGGGCGCTCACGGCGCGGGACCCGGAGGCGGCGCGGGCGGCTGCCGCCGCGCACGTCGGCGAGGTCGAGGAGTGGCTGCGGGCCCAGTTGAGCGCCTGAGGAAACGACCTCGGGGGAACGGGATTTGGCAGGCCGGTTTCCGAAAGCGGTCACGGTGGCCGGGAGAGGGCGTTCCGCTACACACGTCCCGGTGTACCCCTTTTTTCGACCTCCGCCATCCGTCGTATTCCCGCACTCCCGGTTCTCTGCTTAGCTGCATCTCGACAGTCGGCGGCCCGAGGGACGCCGTACGGAATTCGGGGGGTTGTCATCACATCCGGGGGTTCGGCTGTGCAAGCCAGCACGAGAACTGACAGACACTGACGCGGACTCGACCCGCGGACCGCCTGGGACCGGACCCACCGCCCCCTGGCGTAGCTGTTGAGGCGCACGTGCCCGCCTGCCCCCCCCGGCACGACATCCTGACGAACCGTCACCGATGCGGCCTCGTACGCCGCTTCGCCCGCCCCCGGCCCCGACGCCGCGTGTGCCGTCGGCCCGACCCGGGGCGGGACCGGTACCCGCAGCAGCAAGGAGGCTCCACCATGCCTGTCAACGACCCGCTCGACCTCGGCCACCTCCGGTCGGTGCTCGACGAGGCGGGCAACCCGTGGCGCATGGCCGTCACCAGCATGACCTCTCTCACCGAGGATGAGCGTGTGATCCGCCTCGGCGTCCCCGTCGAGGAGCACGAGATCGCCGCCATCGAGGGCGCCCGCCAGAGCGACCGCGCCGCCGCCATCTCCGCGACCGGCGACTCGGTCGGCGCCCCGTCCGCGTTCGACCTGCGCAACATCGGCGGCATCAACTACACGACGCCGGTCAAGGACCAGGGCTCGTGCGGCTCGTGCGTCGCCTTCGGCACCGTCGCGACCGTCGAGCACGTCACGCGGTACTCCAACCGCACCCCGTACCTCCCCGTGAATCTCTCCGAGGCGCAGGCGTTCTACTGCTACGGCCGCGCGGCCGGCGCCACCTGCAACACCGGATGGCTGCCGGAACCACTCGCCGACAAGGCGCGCGACTCGGGGCTGACCATCGAGGAGTACTTCCCGTACACCGCGGGCGACCAGGACTGCTCGAAGCTCAACGCGGACTGGCCCAACCGGCTCGTGAAGATCCGCGCCTGGCAGCAGGACAACAACCCGGCGGCGATGAAGGAGCACATCTCCACCTACGGCTCCGTCGTCGCCTGCTTCTTCGTCTACCAGGACTTCTTCTCCTACGCGGGCGGCGTCTACCGCCACAAGACCGGCGGACTGGCCGGCGGCCACTGCGTCACGCTCGTCGGCTACGACGACGCCCAGCAGTGCTGGATCGCCAAGAACAGCTGGGGTCCCGGCTGGGGCGAGCAGGGCTTCTTCCGCATCGGATACGGCGAGTGCGGCATCGAGTCCTGGCACAACGTGGGCGTTCTCGGCACCGTCATCCGCAACTGGCTGCCCGACCAGCGCATTCTCGCGCTGTGGAGCAACGAGGCCGACGCGAACGTGTGGGCGTACGGCGAACTGCGCGGCTGGCTCAGCCTGAACGGCTCGGTCGGCGCCACCGACGCGTCGATGCTCGCGGAACTCGCCGCGTCCAAGGCGAACGGCGCGAAGGTCGGCCTCTACGAGAACAGCGGCACCGTCCAGCAGATCTACGCCTGGTGAGCCGGGCGCGACAGGAAACGGAGGGAACGACGATGAGCCCGCAAGGACAGGACACGCAGGCGACGCCGCAGCAGCCCGTGACCCAGGAGGTCCGCTCCTCCGCCGCCCAGGACGAGGCCGGCCGGCCCGCCCTGTTCCCGCCCGGCGTCGACGTCGGCCAGGCCGGCGGAGCGTTCGCCGGGTCCGCCAAGCCTCTCACCGACGTCATGGTCCAGCGGTTCGAGCAGACTGCAGCCGGTGAGGCACGGCCGACGATCACGCCCGAACTCCATGGCGACCTCAGGGCGGCCGCGGCGGTCCAGGCGGCGACGACGATCACGGGCACCTGGACGCAGAACGTCATGGTGGACGCCCTGTGGTCCATCAACCAGACCCGCAACGCCTACTTCCACGTCAAGGGCGGCGGCTGGAAGAAGATCTACAACGCCACGGACTGGGCGTTCACGGCCCTGACGACCCTGGCGTCCCAGGCCCGCCAGACCAACCACGCGATCTCGTTCCGCGAGGAGTCGGACGGGATGGTCCACGAGATCTACCTCTGGTAGCGGCACAGAGCGAGAGGGAGGGGGCGGCGAGGGGGCGGCCGGTGAGGGCGGGGGCCGTGCGGTACGCGGTGCCCTTCACTCCACGGTGACCCGGAGCGCGTACTCCCCCTCGTTCTCCCCCTCCGCCTCCCACGAGCGCCGGTACACCAGCTCCAGCCGGCCCTCCCCCGCCTGCTCGGCGCGCAGCCTGAGGACGCGGGTCCCCCCGGCCCCGACCAGCTCGGCCCCGGCCGGCCCGGTCGGGGCCGGGGTGTGGTCGTCGCCGGTCACGTCGAGGCCGTCGATGCCGGTGATCTCCCAGCGGTAGCCGGTCGACGGGTTCTCGGGCAGTTCGACGACGACCACGTCACCGGCCCGCACCCGTACGACGGAGTCCCGCGCCGACACCCGCACCTCACCCACAGAGCCTCCCAGCTCAGACCGCCGACCTGTACAGCCGGAACTCCGCGACGCGGACCGCCGCGACCCGCGCCCCCGTCACGCGGACCCGCCACTGCCGGGCCCGCACGGGCGCGGACAGCCGCAGGACGCGGCTCGCCCCCATCGTCCCGGCCCGCGCGACCTGCGTCCACACGCCCCCGCGCAGCGCCTCCACGACGAACGCCTCGACCTGCTGCCCCTCGCGGATGTCCTCGGCGAGGCGGACCCGGTCGACGTCGGTGTCGGCGGGGAGTTCCACGGTGACCTGGTTCGGCCCGGACGTCGTACGGCCGTCCAGGGCCAGGTCGTAGGGGAGTTCACGGTCGACGCGCTCGCGGAACTCCCGCAGCCGGGTGACGTCGGACGCGTGGAGCAGCCCCTCCGTGTCCGGCGGGACGTTGAGGAGCAGGACCGCGCCCCGGCCCACCGAGCCGAACCAGATCTCCGCCAACTGGGCGACGGACTTGGGCTGTTGGTCCGCGTGGTAGAACCAGCCGTCGCGGATGGACACGTCGCACTCGGCGGGCCACCACTGGAGGAAGTCGGTGTTCGGGCGGGCCCGCACCAGCGCTCCCCTGCTGCCCTGGTCGGCGGTGTCGTAGGACAGGGCCCAGTCGGTGCGGCCGTACTGGTTCTCCTTGACGGGGATCGTGTTCCACTCGTTCTCGCGGGCGAGCCCCGCCTCGTTGCCGACCCAGCGGACGTCGGGGCCGGTGACCGCGATCGTCGCGTCCGGGGCCAGCTCGCGGACCAGGGCGTACCAGCTGTCCCAGTCGTAGCTCTCCACCTTGTCGGGCGGGATGCGGCCCTGCGCGCCGTCGAACCAGACCTCGTCGACGGGGCCGTACTCGGTGAGCACTTCGTAGAGGGTGTTGAGCATGTGGGCGCCGTAGTCGGTGGCGTCGAGCGTCCAGAAACGGGCGGGGGTGCGGTCGTCTGCGGCCGTGAGGGTCGGGATCGTGCGCGCGGTGCGGGCGCTGCCGTTGGCGTAGACGCCGTGGAGGTACTGGTTCTCGTCGGCGGGCGAGAGGTAGACGCCGGTCTTGAGGCCGTACCGCCGCATGGAGTCGGTGAAGGAGCGCAGGACGTCGCCCCGGCCGCTCTGCCAACTGCTGGACGCCACCGAGTGGTTGGTGTACCGGGTGGGGTAGAGCACGAAGCCGTCGTGGTGCTTGACGGTGAGGATGGCGAGCTTGAAGCCGCCGTCCCGCAGGGCTCTCGCCCACTGGTCGGTGTCGAGGCGGGTGGGCTGGAAGACGTCCGGGTCCTCGTCCCCCGTCCCCCACTCCAGGCCGGTGAACGTGTTCACCCCGAAGTGCAGGAACGCGGTCCGCTCCAGGCTCTGCCAGGCCAACTGCCGTGCGGTGGGCCGGAGTCGGGACGCCTTGCGGACGAGGTCGGCCTCGGTGTCGGTGGGGAGGACGGGGATGCGGGAGAGGTCGGCGCGGACAGGGGGTGCGCTTCCCGGCAGTGCGTTCGCCCCCGACGGCACCCCCGCCGCCACGGCCGCGACGGCCGACGCGACGAACACTCGGCGTGAGACAGGCATCGGCTCTCCTCAGCTCAACTGCCATACGGTGGGCGGGCGTTGGTCCGGCGGATACTGCGCGAGCCTCCCGTCGGGCGTCGCGCCCATCGCCATCCGGGTGATCGCGTTGACCAGCAGCCAGCCGCCGGGCACGGGCTGGACTTCCCAGCGCTGCACGGTACTTGTGGGATCGCAGGCCGCGCGGGTGGCCACCACGCCGGGCTGGAGCGGGGTGTTGAGGGTGAGCCTGCCGCCCCGGATGTCGAGGCAGCCGTCGGAGGCGCGGAGGGTGACGTACCCGTCGGCGGTGCGCGCGAGATCGTACGTCCCGTACGAGCGTCCGGCCGCGCTCAGCGTGTAGCGGCCGTTGGCGACCGGTACGCGCGTGAGGTCACGCCACCCCGGCGCGTGCCCAACTGTTGTGCCGCGTGCGGTGAATCGGGCGTACGTGGTGTCGGGGCGGGGGTCGCCCCAGGTGGTCTGCGCGATGTGGCGCAGGGCGGGCCAGAGGGCGGTGGCGACCTCGTTCTCGGTCTCGCCGCGTCCGTTGTCGGGCCACAGGCTGATCTTCGCGCCGACGATGCCGGTGCTGGAGGTGAGCTTCTCGCCCTCGAAGCTGCGCGGGTCCCAACTCTGGTCGTACAGACCGGCGGTGTCGGAGTGGAAGCCGCCCCGGATCAGGTAGAGGGCGTAGGCGGCGTTCAGCAACGGGTAGCCCTGGGCGATGAGTCGGCTCGGTTTCACGGCGACGTTCAGCCAGTGCTCGACCGTCGTGCCGGGGGCGACGGGGACGGTGTTCGCGCCGGTGAGGCCGTCGTTCCAGATGCGGAGCTTCTTTCCCTTGGTGGCCGCGTACGCCTGGACGCGGTTCACGAAGTCGACGAAGGCGTCCTGGGGCGTGGCGTTCGCGCCGTACTTCTGGCGGGCGTAGGCGAGGATCTGCGGGTACTTGGCGAAGTCGGAGCCGAGCATGTACTCGTCGGCGCCCATGTGCCAGGCGCGGGCGGGGAAGACCTCGGCGTACTCGTCGATCAGGCTCGTGTAGTAGGTGAACGCCGCCTGCTGGGTGACGTCGAGGCGGCTGGGCTGCTTGACGCCGCCGGAGTCGGTGAGCTGGAGGTCGGGGCGGTTCTCGATCCAGGGGTCCATGTGGCCCGGGGAGTTGATCTCCGGAACGATCTCGACGTGGTAGCGCTCACCGAGGGCGACCAGGCGGCGGATCTCGTCCTTGGAGTAGTAGCCCCAGGTGTTGGCCTCGGGGTGGGCGTCGCTCTTCACCTTGAGTTCCAGGAGGAGTTGGTTGAGCTTGTGGTAGCTCATCTCCCGGACGAGGTTCTCCAGCCAGGGCATCGAGACGTGGATGTAGCAGGCGCAGACGCCGACCCCGCGCTGCGGGTAGCGGGGCGTGTCGACGGTCCGCCCGCCCGGCAACCGGTCGCCCTGCGCGAGGAGTTGGAGGACCGTACGGGTGCCGTGGAAGGCGCCGGTCTCGGTGGCGCCGGTCACCGCGAGGGTCTCGCCCGACCGCAGCTCGTAGCCCTCGGCGCCGAGAGCCGTACGGGCCGGGTCGACGTCGATGACGACGTCCCCGGCGTGCGGGGTGGCGTCGGTGACCGGGACCGTGCCGTGTCCGGTGTCGCGCAGGTCGTCGGCGAGGACGGTGGCGACGCGGTGTTCGGCCGGGGTGCCGGCGATCAGGCGGGTGCCGGTGCCGTAGGTGTAACTCCCGGGCTCCGGCGTCCAGTCGGTGAGGGCCGGCACGGTGACCGGCGGCTGTGCGGCGGTCGACGCCGTCGCCGGGGGCGGCGCCGCGAAGAGGAGGAGGGCCGCGGTCGCGGCACCAAGGATCTGACGACAAGCCCGCATACCCCGCACACCCCGCATACAAGGCCCCCAGGTCATCGGATGTATCGAATGGTCGGTCCGCGGGAGTTGGCTGTCAATGGGGCAGGAGGTGACCGATTGATCGGATGGGACGGGGGCTTCTCCGGAGGCGGTGCCGAGCCGGTCCCGGGAAGATCTCGACGTGCGCGCACCACGGGAGGCAGAGTTCTCCCACACCCCGTACCCCTCCCCCACCCCGAGGAGCGCCCGTGACCAGTTGGGTCGGCCGGACCGCCGCAGAGATCGCCGCCGCCGTCCGCGAGAAGCGGGCCACCCCGCGCGAGGTCGTCGCCGAGCACCTGGCCCGCGTCGAGCGGCTCGACGGGGCGGTGGGGGCGTTCCGGACCGTCCGCAAGGACGCCGCGCTGGCCGAGGCCCATGAGCTGGCCGCGCGCGGGGATCTGGCCGAACTGCCGCTCGCCGGGGTGCCCTTGGCGGTCAAGGACAACCTCGCGGTGCGGGGCGAGTCCCTGCGGGCCGGGTCCGCCGCCACGCCCGACACGCCGTCCGCCGAGGACCATGTCACCGTCGCCCGGCTGCGGGCCGCCGGGGCGATCGTCGTGGGGCTCACCAACGTGCCCGAGCTGTGCGTCTTCGGGACGACCGAGGGGGTGCACGGGACCTCCCGCAACCCCTGGGACCTCGCCCGCACGGCCGGCGGGTCCTCCGGGGGGAGCGCCGCCGCCGTCGCCGCCGGGATGGTGCCGATCGCCCTCGGCAACGACGGCATGGGGTCCCTGCGGATTCCGGCCGCGAACTGCGGGCTCGTCACCATCAAGCCCGGTCACGGGCTCGTGCCGGCCGGGATCGGGGACGGGGACTGGTTCGGGCTCTCCGAGAACGGGCCCCTCGCGACCACCGTCGGCGACGCCCGGCTCATGCTGTCCGTCCTCGCCGGCACGGAGGTCGCGCGGCCCGCGTCTCCCGGGTTCCTGCGGGTCGCCGTGTCCGTGCGGAGCCCTGTCGCCGGTACGCCGGTCAGCGAGCCGTACGTGGTCGCCGCGCGCGAGGCGGCTCGGGTGCTGACCGGGGCGGGGCATCGGGTGCGGCGGGCCGATCCGCAGTATCCCCTGTCCCTTTCGACGACCTCTCTGGCGTACTGGACCGCCGGGACCGCTGTCGACGCGCAGCCGCTCGACCCCCGGCTGCTGGTCCGGCGGACCCGGGTGCACGCGGCTGTGGGGCGGCGGTTCCTCGGGTCCGTCCGCAAGGGGGTGGCCCGGGAGAGGCTGCGGGGGCGGTTCGAGCCGTTCTTCGCCGAGTACGACGTGCTGGTCACGCCCGCGCTGGCCCGGCGCGCGCCCAAGTCGGCGCCCTGGCATGAGCGGGGGTGGGCGCGGAATCTCCTCGTCAACTCCGCCTACTCGCCGTTCACGCCGCCCTGGAATCTGACGGGGTGGCCCGCGATGGCCGTGCCGCTCGGCACGCATCCCTCCGGGGTGCCGACCGCTGTCCAACTGGTCGGCAAGCCGGGGAGTGAGGGGCAGTTGCTCAGGCTGGCCGAGCAGTTGGAGGAGCTGAGGCCGTGGCCTCGGACGGCGCCTATGGAATGAGCACGGTCTTCAAGACCCGTTCCGCGAAGCGTTCGCCCATCCTTTGGTGTGTCTTCGTGTCCGGGTGCAGGTCGTCCGGCAGCGGCAGGTCCTCGTCTTCCGGGCCGTACAGTTCCCGGCCGTCCAGGTACGTCAACTTGTCGTCCTCCCTTGCCCGTTCGCCCACGATCCGCTCCAGTGCCTCCCTCATCGTCACCAGCGTCAGGCGGCCCCGCGCCGCCTCCTGCGGGTCTCCCGTCGCCAGGAATTTCAGCCTGCCCCGGGCGTACGCCTCGGTGTCCAGGGCGCCCGGGCCCGGGGTTGTTTCGTGGATGGGGCAGTAGATGGGGGAGATCATCACGATCGGCGTGTCGGGGTGGCCGTCTCTGATCGTGTCCAGGAAGCCGTGGACGGCGGGGCCGAAGGCGCGCATGCGCATCGCGTCCGCGTTGGCGATGTTGATGCCGATCTTCAGGGTGATGAGGCCGGCGGGGGTGTCTCTGATCGCCCGGGCGGTGAACTGGTCCAGCATCGCGCTGCCGCCGAAGCCGAGGTTGAGGAGGTCGACGCCGCCGAGGCGGGCGGCCACGGCCGGCCAGATCGCCGTGGGGCTCGCCGCGTCCGTGCCGTGGCTGATGGAGCTGCCGTGGTGGAGCCAGAGCGGGCGCGGGGAGGGGGCCTGCGGGGTGACGGGCGCGTTCGTGCGGAGGGTGCGCAGTTCGGTCTTCTGGGCGTACGGGAGCCAGATCTCGATGTCCTTGGGACGGTCGGGGAGGCCGGTGAAGCGGACGGTTCCGGGTGGGCCCTCGGTGAACTCCGTGGCGCCGGTGACCATGTCGACCGTGAGCGTGTGGCCGCCGGTCGCCGCCGCCTGTGCCGTCAACTCGCCGTCCACCAGCAGGTCGTAGAGCGCGGGCGGGCGGGGCGGCGCGGCGGCGTACCTCCGGTTCGTGGGGACGACCACCAGTTCGGCGTCGGTCGCGCTCGTGCGGAACGCGACGCGTACGCCGGAGGGCTGGACCTCCACGGCCGCGAGCTGCGGGTCGGTGTTCTGCGCGCGGGCGCGGGGCGGGAGGCGGTGCGGGATCAGGCCGCCGTCGGGGGTGGCTTCGAGGTCGAGGGCGCCGCGTATCAGGTCGGCGGTGACGGGGGTTTCGTACTGCGGCACGGTCAACCTTCTTCGCTGGTGGGTGAGTTGGGGTGGCATGGCGGCGGCGAGGTCGACAGCCGCTGCCGGTCGGCGCCGGTCTCGCGATGCCGCCGATCACCTTCACCGGGCGGCTGGTCGTCGGCCGGGTCGGTGCGGCGACCGCGCTCAACCGCCCTCGCCGCTCGGCCAGTTGCGCAGCAGCGCGTCCAGGCCGTCGAGGATGCGGAGCCAGCTCGTCTGCCCGTCCGGCCGGCTGTGGGCGAATCCGCCGGCCTCCTCCAGGCTGACGTACCCGTGCACGACGCTGCCGATGAGGCGCACGGCGTGGGTCTCGTCGGGTTCCGTGAGGGCGTAGCCGCGCAGGATCGCGCGGGTCATCCGGGAGTGCCGTACGCCGGCGCTCGCGGCGGCCGTCTCCGGGTCGAGGCGGAAGCGGGCGGCGGTGTAGCGGCCGGGGTGGGCGCGGGCGTAGTCGCGGTACACGTTCGCGAACGCGACGAGCGCATCCTTGCCTGAGCGGCCCGCGAGGGCGTCGGCGGCGCGGTCGGCGAGTTCCTCCAGGGCGAGCAGCGCGATGCCGGTCTTCAGGTCCTGGGAGTTCCTGACGTGCGCGTACAGGCTCGCGACCCGTACGTCGAAGCGGCGGGCGAGCGCGGAGAGGGTGACGTTCTCGAAGCCGGCCTCGTCGGCGAGGTCCGCGCCCGCGAGGATCAGCCGGTCGGGGGTGAGTCCCGCGCGCGCCATCGTCGTACCCCTTCGTCGGCCGCCACCATGCCTGAAGGGATTATGGGCTTGCCTAAAGCCTTTAGGCAAATAGCGAAGGGGACCCTCGTACTGCGGGAGGGGTCATGGGCGTGAGGTGGCACGCCCATGCCGTACGTGCGGTCGCGTCAGTCGACGCTGGGGAGGATGTGCGGCTCGGCCAGGTCGTCCTCGTACCCCGCGAGGCGGATGGGGGCGGAGCGCGCCCACACGTCGAGGCTGCCGAGTTCTCCGGGCCGGCGGCCCGAGCGCTCCGCGCGTTCCTTCGGGCGCTGCTCGCGATTCGTCTTCTCCGGTGTCACCGCGCACTCCTTATGTGTCGGGTCACCCTCGGGTCGTGCCTGCCATTCTGCGCTCCGGCGTCTGACGCACCCTCGGGTCTTGCTCGAATGCAGCTCGGACGCGGTGGCGCCGGCAACTCCTGGGAGAGCGGGCCGTGATGGACCGGCCCGTTCCACGGCGGGCGATGGGCTCGGGTGGGATCCCTGTACTGCTGCCCGCCGAGCCCAAGGGTAACCAAATGAGCGGGGGTCCGCTCGATAGCGCTGAAAATTTGACGTAACGATGGGACGTCACTCCGATGTCATCCCTTGTCGGTCGACGCCGGGAGGCCCCTCGCGGTTCACCCGTTCGGCGTACCCCGCAGGTGTCGCCGCGCAGTTCAGGTGCCGTTGGCTCGGGCGCAAGGTCGCCATGGTGTGCTGGCTCGCGCACCGGCTGTCTCGCGGGAGGACCGACGGATGGAGCTGCGCGGCGTGGAGGAGCTCATGGATCTGCTGTACGCCTGCAAAGGGGTGCGGGAGGTCAGAGGCTCCCGGAACACCGGCGTCGACCTGCACGACCACGCCCTGCGGACCGCCGCGCTGCTGCGCCGCAGCCGCCCCGCCGACAAGGAGCTCCAGCTCACGGGGCTCGTCCAGCCGGTCGGCCGCCTCCTGTGCCCCACCGACCCCGCGCACCGCGCCGCCCGCACCGCCGACGCCGTACGCCCCCTGCTCGGCCCGCGCGTCGCCGCGCTCCTGCGCCACCACCCCTGGACCGGGCACCCCGCCGACGACGACCTCGCGCGCCTCTCGCACGCCGCCGAGGAGGCGCGTTCCGCCTGGTTCGACGCGGGGGTGCTGGAGGACTGGCGGACGGTGCTGCACCTCGTCGCGGGACGCAACTCACCGCTGGGGGCGGTGGATTGAGGGCACGGTCCGGCGCCGGGCACAACTCGCCGTCGAGAGCGGTGACTTGAGGGTGCCGCGCCGACGCGGGTCCGGAATGTTCCCGCGACCTCTCCAACTCTCCTTCAGGCACTGTCGGCTGACAGTGCGTCATGAGACGGTACGGCGATGGCCTCCTCCCCCTCCCCCGGCCGGGCAGCGCTCGTCACCGGCGCCACCCGAGGCATCGGCCTCGCCGTCGCCCGTGCGCTCGCCGCGTCCGGCACGAGAGTCTGTGTCACCGCCCGCGACCCCGCCGAGGTCCGCCGCACCGCCGATGCCCTCGACGGGATCGGCCTCCCCGGCGACCTCGCCGACCCCAGCCTCCCCACGCGCCTGGTCTCCCTGGCCCTGCACGAGTACGGCCGCCTCGACGTCCTGGTCAACAACGCCGCCACCAACCAGCCCCTCGGCCCCCTCATGAACGCCGACCCCGCGCAGTGGGCCCGCGCCTTCGCCGTCAACGTCGAGGCACCCCTGCGGCTCACGCAGTGCGCCTGGCGGGGGTGGATGCGCGAGCACGGCGGCACGGTCGTCAACATCTGCACGGAGGGCGCGACCCACGTGGGGGCCGGCGTCGGGGCGTACAGCGTCAGCAAGGCGGCACTCCTGCGGCTGACCCAGCAACTGGCAGGCGAACTGGGGCCGGGGGTACGGGTCAACTCCGTCTCCCCCGGCCTGACCCGCACCGAGATGGCCCGGTTCGCCTGGGAGAAGGAGACCGCGCACACCCTCCCGCTCGGCCGCTTCGGCGAGCCCGAGGACGTCGCGAAGGCGGTGATGTGGCTGGTGTCGGAGGAGGCGGAGTGGGTCACGGGGGCGGATCTGGTGGTGGACGGGGGGACGCGGGTACGGAGAGCGCGGACACCCTGACCGGCGCGAGGCGCGGGCAACTCCGGCGGCGCCGGCCCACGTTCGCGCCGGGGTCTTCGGCCGAAGCCCGTCTACCCTCCCCCGCCCCGGCCCGGCACACTGAGGGCGCCGTGGCACGCCCGTCCTCAGGGAGCCCCCGTGATCCGAGCGCAGCGCTTCGCCGTCCGACGTACGTGGCTGCTCGCCTCCGCGCTGAGCCTGTGCGCGGTGACCGGGCTCGGGGTGTCGGGTGCCGGTGCGGCCACCGCCGCCGCTCCCCTCCTTGGAGCCGCCTCCGCCGTCGAGGCCCTCGATGTGGCCGGTACCGCCTGGGGCGCCGACGGCCGTACCGGGCGGCTCCGGGTCCTCACCGACTCCACGGTCAGCGGACCGGACCTGGCCCGGATACAGCGGGCCGCCGGGCGGTCCGCGAGCGTCGAGCGGCTCGGCGGCCCGCTGCGGACGCTCCTGTCCGGCGGCGACGGCGTCCACACGGCCGGTTGGCGCTGCTCGGTGGGTGTCAACGTGCAGGCGGGGTCGGCGTACTACTTCGTCACCGCGGGCCACTGCACCGGCGGCACGTCCACCTGGTACGCCGACGCCGCCGGGACCACGGTGGCCGGCGCCACCGCCGGGACCCGGTTCCCCGTCGACGACTTCGGCATCGTCCGCTACACGAACCCGGCCGTCCCCCGCCCCGGCACCGTCGGGGCCGTCGACGTCACCGGCGCCGCGACCGCCTTCCCCGGCCAGAGCGTCTGCCACCGGGGAGCCGTCGGCGGCGTGCGCTGCGGCCGGGTCACCGGGCTGAACGCGAGCGTCAACTACGGCGGCGGCGACGTCGTGTCCGGCCTGATCCAGACGAACATCTGCGCCGAGCCCGGCGACAGCGGCGGCCCGCTGTACGCCGGCGACAAGGTCCTCGGCGTCATCTCCGGGGGCTCGGGGAACTGCGCGTCGGGAGGGACGACGTACTACCAGCCGGTCCAGGAGGCGCTGAACGCGTACGGGGTGTCGGTGTACTGACGGGCCGTCAGCCTCTGCGGACCGCCCCCAGCTGGGCCCTGTGCAGGTCGGGTGCCGTGAACCGTTGCGCGACCGCGCGCAGGACCCGGGCCATGGCCTGGGCGGGCGGTGTGGCCGGGCGGGCCCTGGCGCGGGCGAGGAGGATGCGGCGGGTCGGCGCCGGGACGTCGGCCGCGAGCGGCAGGAGCCGTACGTCGCTGCGGCGGCTGGTGAGCGCGAGCCGGGGGGCGAGGGCGATGCCGAGGCCGGCGGCGACCATCGCCTGGGCCTCCTGGTAGTCGTGCGAGGAGTAGGCGATGCGCGGCTCGAACCCGGCGCGGCGGCAGCTGCGGCGCAGGACGTCGGCGACGGGGTGGTTGTCGGCGCGGATGATCCACTCCTGGTCGGCGAGGTCGGCGAGGCGTACGGAGGCGTGGCCGCGCAGGGCCGAGTCGGCGGGGACGACCAGCACCGTGGGGTCGTCCAGCAGGTGGGTGAGGGCGAGCGCCGGGTCGTCGAGGCGGTTCCACTCGTAGTCCCACAGCAGGCCCTGTTCGACCTCGCCGGTGTGCAGCATCTCCCGGAGTTCCGCGAGGACCCCGGCCCGCACCTCGATGCGGATACCGGCGTGGCGGCGCCGGAAGCGGGTGAGGGCCAGCGGCAGCAGGGACGCGCTCGCCGTGGGGAACGAGCCGAGCCGCAGGGTGCCCTGGTCGAGGGCGGTGAAGGAGTCCAGGTCGGCCTGGGCGGCGCGCAGTTCGCGGCGGATGGCCCGGCCGCGCTCGGCGAGGGCCGCGCCCGCCGGGGTGGGCCGGATCCCGCGCGGCAGCCGCTCGACGAGGGGCTGCCCGGCCTCCTGCTCCAGCAGCGACATCTGCTGGGAGGCGGCGGACGTCGTCATGCCGAGGGCCTCGGCGGCGGCGGTGAGCGAACCGCGCTCGGCGGCCTCGGCGAGGAGCAGCAGGCGGCGCACGTTGAGCATGCCGCCGACTTTAGCTCGGCTAAACCCTGGTGAAGCGAACTGCGATTGTTCGGAAGTCACGCCTCTGCGAAGGTCTGCGCAATCACTGAGCGGTTCCCTCCCGTTGCTTCAGAAAGAGTCTCCGACGTGCACATTCCCGCGACCCTGGTGCGTGGCGGCACGAGCAAGTGCTGGCTGTTCAACCAGGTCGACGTCCCCGCCGGCCGCGCCGACCTCGAACGGCTGCTGGTCTCCGCGTACGGCGCCACCGACCCCGTCGAGCTGGACGGGGTGGGCGGGGCGACCCCCACCACCTCGAAGGCCGCCGTGGTCGGCGCCTCCCCCGAGCCCGGCGTCGACGTCGACTACCTGTTCGCGCAGGTCGGCATCGGGACGGGCACGGTGGAGTGGACGAGCAACTGCGGCAACTGCGCGACCGGCGTCGCCCTGTACGCGGTGAGCAAGGGGCTGGTTCCGGTCACCGGCGACCGGACGCGCGTGGTGATGCGCAACACCAACACGGGCGCGGTGCTCGAAGGGCTCGTCGACACCACCGGGGGCGTCGTGCACCACTTCGGCCGCCAGACGGTGCCCGGCACCCGGGCCGGCGGGGTCGCGGTCGGCCTCACCTTCCGCGATCCGGCGGTCTCGCCGCTGCCCACCGGGCAGGCCGTGCAGGACCTGCGGGTCGGCGGCGAGCCGGTGCGCGTGAGCATGGTGACGGCGGGCGCGCCGGTCGTCCTCGTCGACGCCGTACGGGCCGGGCGTACCGGTGCCGAGCCGCTCGGGCGGGTGAGCGCGGACGTGCCCTGGCTGCGGGCCGTCCGGCATGCCGCCGCGCCGCTGATGGGGCTGCTCGCGCCGGGTGCGGAGCCCGGTGACGCGGTGCCCAAGGCGGGGCTGGCCGGACCGCCGGTGCCGTACACGACGACCCTCGGGGACGCGGTCGGTGCCGGGGAGTACGACGTGTCGGTGCGGATGCTCAGCATGAACGCGCCGCACCCCGCGATCGGGCTGACCTCCGCCGTCGCCGTCGCCGCGGCCGGGCTGCTCGCCGGGTCCGTGGTCTCCGAGGTCACCGGGGGGCCGGTCGCCGAGTGGCTGCGGATCGGTACGCCCGCCGGGGTCGTCGCGGTGCGCTGCGCCGACGTACAAGGCGGTGTGCCGCGCCGGATCACCGTGCAGCGGGCGGCCCGGCTGCTCGCCGACGCGCGGATCTACGTACCCTCCCGGGCCGCCTGAGCCGTGCCTGCCGCGGCACCCCCCTTATCCCGTTCCCCACCGCTCCCCACCGCATCAAGGACAAAGATGTCTGCTGAAGTGATCTCCGTAGGAGCCCTGCTGGTGATGTTCGTGGTCGGCACCGTGCTGCCGATCAACCTGGGCATCCTCGCCTTCGTCGCCACCTTCACGGTCGGGACGGCCTCGCTCGGCCTCACCGAGGACGAGATCTTCGACGGGTTCCCGGCGAAGCTGTTCGTCACCATCGTCGGTGTCACCTACCTGTTCTCCGTCGCCCGCCGCAACGGCACCATCGACTGGCTCGTCGCGGCCGGTGTCCGGCTGGTGCGCGGCAAGGTGCAGCTGATCCCCTGGGTGCTGTTCCTGGTGGCGGCGCTGCTGACGGCGTTCGGGACGTTCACCCCGGCCGCGGTCGCCATCCTCGCGCCGATCGGCATGAACTTCGCCCACCGCTACCGGCTCAACCCGCTCGTCGTCGGGATGATGGTGATCAGCGGCGGGCACGCGGGCGCGTTCTCCCCGCTGGCCGTCTCCGGCGCGCTGGTCCTCGGCCTCGTCGACAAGACCGAACTGCACGTGTCCGCCGTGACGTTGTTCGGCGCGAGCTTCGCGATCAACCTGGTGCTCGCCGTCCTCACCTACGTGCTGCTCGCGAGGCGCCCGGCGCCGCTGCTGGAAGGGGACGCGGAGCACGCCGGCGACGAGGACCTCGACGTCTCCGCCAGACCCGACTGGCGGCAGTGGCTCACCCTCGCCTCGCTGGCGGGGCTCGTCATCGGCGCGCTCGGCTTCCACCTGGAGATCGGCTTCCTCGCGCTGGCCGCCGGCACGCTGCTCGCCCTCGTGGACATGAAGCGGCAGGAGAAGGCCGTGGACGGTGTCAGCTGGTCCACCCTGCTGCTGGTCGCGGGCATGATGACGTACATCGCGATGCTGGAGAAGGCCGGCGTCATCGACAACATCTCCGAGCACGCGGCCGGGCTCGGCGCGCCGCTCCTCGTCGCCCTGCTGCTCTGCTTCACCGTCGCCATCACCTCCGCGTTCGCCTCCTCCACCGCGATCCTCACCGCGATCATCCCCATCGCCGTGCCGCTCCTGCTCTCCAGCCACCTCAGCCCCGCCGGCCTCATCGCCGCGCTCGCCGTCTCCACGACGATCGTCGACACGTCGCCCTTCTCCACCAACGGGGCGCTGGTGCTGAGCAACGCGCGCGGCGTGGACCCGCGGCGCTTCTACCGGCAGGTCATCGGGTACACCGGGGCGATCGTCGCCGTCGGGCCCGTCGTGGCCTGGGGTGCGCTGGTGCTGCCCTGGTCGTAGTCCACAGGCGCTCAGGCCAGGAGTTCCGCGAGCCGGGCCATCTCGGCGGGCGGGTCGATCACCGGCTGGACCAGGAGGTCGGTGACGCCCGCCCGTTCCAGCACGGTGATACGGGTACGCAGGTCGTCGCGGGTGCCGACGAGGGCCAGCGTGTTCATCAGCTCCGGGAGGACCAGGTCGCGGTCCTGCGGGGCGATGCGGCCCAGGTAGTTGGGGTACAGCTTGGTGTACCGGTCCGGGGCGGTGGCGGTGGTGCCCCGGCGGTCGAGGAGTGTGTGTACGGCCTCGCGTACGCCGGGGCCGAGCTGGTCCGCGACGCCGGGTGTGTCGGCGGCGAAGTCCAGCAGCGACAGGACGAGGTGACCGGTCGCGTCCCGTGCCGCGTCGCTGTCGGGGGCCTCGCCGTCGCGCAGGACGTGCAGCGCGGTGACGGCGTACGCGCGGGGGGGCGTCCGGCGTGGGGCGCGCCGCCTGGCGGCGGGCCCCGTGCAGCGCGCGCCAGCCGGCGGGGTCGAGCAGCCCGAAGGAGATCAGCCCCGCGCCCCGGCGCCCCGCGACGGCGGCGGCCTTCGGGCCGTGCAGCGCGGCGACGGCGAACTCGACCGGATCGACGGCGTTCACCTGCCGCCCGGCATGCAGGAACCGGACCTCACGGACCCGGTCCCCCTCCCGGTACACGGCCGGGCGCCCCGCGCACAACTCCTGCAACGCGGCGGTGAACTCCTCCAGCGCCGCCGCCGTCGTGGGCGGCATCCCCAGCGTCCGCCGGGCCGTGTTCCCCGTGCCGACCCCGCAGACGATCCGCCCCGGCGCGAGCGCGTTGAGACTGGCGAAGGCGCTCGCCGCGGCCGGCGCCGACCGCAGGGCCGGCGAGGTCACCCCGACACCGAGCCGGATCCGCCGGGTGGCCTTCGCACACAGTGCCAGGGCGACGAAAGGATCCCCGTGCACCATCGGAGTGTCGTTCACCCAGAAACTGTCCAGCCCCAACTCCTCCGCCCGCAGCGCGAGTTCCTCCACACCGGGCTGAGCCGCGACCACCACACCTGCACGCACCGGACCTCCAGGACACGGGAACCGAGCCGGACACACCCATCCTGTCAGCTCGGGGAAAGCGGGGCCCGCGGTCGGGGTGCCGGCGCCGGCCTCGTTCAGGAAGTGACGGTCAGCAGGGTCCGGCCGACGGGAGCGGTGCCGTTGCCGTAGTCGACCAGGCCGAGGTAGGTGCGGCCGGGTGGGAGGGCCTGCCAGGAGACGGTGACGTGGGCGGGGGTGCCCAGGGTCGCCGGCTGCTGGGCCGGGGTGGCCGTGGCGGGGTGGCCGGGCTTCGTGTCCTTGCCGATCAGCCAGGTGCGCAGGGTGTACGGCTGGCCGGTCGCGCCCGCCGGGAGGGCGTACTGGTTGAGGTACACGACGTAGGTGCCCGGCTCGGTAAGGTCCACGTGCTCGTCGTTGCCGGTGACGAGGTTGACGAGGTTGTCGCCGTTCTTGTCGAGGACCCACAGGTCCAGGTCGCTGCCCGCGAGGTGGTCGGCGGACTGGATCGCGATGCGGGCCACCTGGGTGCCTTCGGGCACGGTGACCTCGGTCTTGATCGTGGCGGCCGGCAGGGGCGACTGGCCCGGCGCGAAGTCCGGGTTGGTGCCGGTGAGCGTGCCGGTCTTGGTGGTGCTGCCGTAGAGGCCGTTCACCGTGGTGGTGAGGGTGCCGTCCCAGCCGGGCCGCGGGGTGAGGGTGGTGGAGCCGGTGGCGCCCGACCCGGTGGCGGTGGCCGGCGCGGCGAGCGGGGTGGCGCGCAGGGCGACGGCGCTGCGGACCTGGTGGTGGTGCTGGTCGCGCCAGGTGACCGAGCCGAACGCCCAGGCGCCGTAGGCGGCGTCGGTGCGGGTGAAGGTGACCCGGTAGGTGGCCGACTCGCCGGGCTTCACGACGAGTTCCCTCGGGGAGACCTCGGCCCGGTAGCCGCGCGGCGCGGCCAGGCCGGCCGTGTAGACGCCGGTCTCGGTGCTGACGTTGGTGACGGTCCGCGTGACGGTCTGCTTCCCCGCGAGGGCGCCGACCGCGATCGTCGGACAGTTCAGGTCGCTGGGGTCGGTCGTGCGGGCGCAGGAGTCGCCGTCGGCCACCGGGCCGCCGGTGACGGCGCAGCTGTACGCCGTCCAGTCGGCCGAGGTGGAGTCGTAGACGAGGCCGGGGTCGTCGGCGCGGTTCGGCACGGCCTGTCCGGCGCCGTAGTCGAAGGGCGTCGCGGGGGCGTTCGTGCCGGTGCGGGTGATCGGCTCGCCGGTCCTGTCCTGGGTGGTCGCCGTGGTCATCAGCGCCGACTTGACCTCCATGGGGGACCAGCCGGGGTGCAGCGAGCGCAGCAGGAGGGCGAGGCCGGCGATGTGCGGGGCGGCCATCGAGGTACCCGACTGGAAGCCCTGCTCGCCCTTGAAGCTGCCGTTGTCCCCGCCCGGAGTGGTACCGGCGACGATGTCCAGGCCGGGGGCCGCGATGTCGGGCTTGAGCAGGTCGCCGGTGACGGGGCTCGGGCCGCCGCCGGAGAACGCCGTGATCTGCGGGGCCCGCTGCTCGACGGCGCGCGCCGCGCTCAGCCGGACGGTGGCGCCTGGCCCGTCGGCGTACGCCTTCACGGCGGCACCGGCGACGTTGTCGAGGTGCACGCGCGGGAGGGGGTAGCTGTACGTCAGCCGGTCCTGGACCGCCCTCGGGTTGTACAGCACGATGCCGACGCCGCCCGCCGACTCGACCTCGACGCTGGTGTCCGTGTTGACGGACTGGCCGCGCCTGCACAGCACGACGGCGCCCTTGACCTTGGCCGGGTCGAGGGTGCCCGGCTGGCACAGCTCGGCCTGGGCGGGGTCGGCACCGGCCTTGGCGGCGTTCACCGCGTCGACCAGCGGCGCGGACGGTACGGCGCGGTCGCTGATGCCGGACCCCTCGTACGCCGTGCCGTTGCCGAGGGTGACGGTGACGCGGTACCCGGTGTCGTGGGTGGACGCGGCCACCGTGGTCACCCAGGGGACGACGTTGCGGACGGTGCCCGGACCGGAGTTGTCGGCGGAGGCGGCGACGAAGACGCCCGCCTTGGCGGCGTTGTACATCGCCGTGTACTCCGGGGTGGCGGCGAGGTTGTTGCTGCCGATGGAGTAGTTGATGACGTCCACCCCGTCGGACACGGCCTTGTCGAAGGCGGCGACGATGTCGACGGTCGGACAGCCGTTGCTCCAGCAGACCTTGTACGCCGCGATCCGCGCGGCCGGCGCGATCCCGGAGAGGGGGCCGGAGATGGCGGTGTCGGGCACGTGGGCGGGCACGTCCAGGTCGCCGGCGGCGGTGGTCGCGGTGTGCGTGCCGTGCGAGTCGGAGTCCCTCGGGGACTTCCAGTCGGCCGCCGTCGGGCTCGCGACGCCTTCCCTGAAGTACTGGGCGCCGATCACCTTGTTGTTGCAGGTGACCAGGTGCTGGGGGTCGGCTCCTCGGTCGCAGCTCCCCTTCCACTTCTTGGCGATGATCCCGGCGTCGGGACGGGGCTCGGGGAGGGCGCGCAGGGACAGGTTGTCGGTGTCGATGCCGCTGTCGAGGACGCCGATGATCGTGCCCTCGCCCGCGTCGCGCTGCCCGCCGGGGAACCGTGAGTAGAGCCCGCCGGGGTCCTTGAGGCCCAGGAACTTCGCGGTGTCGGGGACGGGGAGGGTGGCGGTGCGGGGTCGGGCGCGCTCCCCGGTGACGGCCTTCGGCACGGTCGCGGTCCCGGGCGCGGAGAGGGCCTCGGCCTCGCCGTTGGCGTCGGACATCTGCCGTATCTCGTTGCGGGTCAGCGACACCACACCGGGTGTGCGGGCCAGCCGGGACGCCTGGCGGGCCGTCAGGTGGGCGGCGAATCCGTTCAGCACGTACTGGTAGGTGTGCAGGGGCTCGACTCCCGGCACCGCGTCGAGGACCGTGTCGCGTTCCCGGTCCAGCCGGCCGACGTAGTCGCGTGCCGCCCGCGTCCCCGTGTCGAGCCGTTCGCCCCGGTCGGGCGCGGTCCTGGAGTACGTGGCCACGGGCAGGCCGGCGAGTTGGACGAGGTAGGTATCGGCCGGGTACGCCTGCTGGGGGGCCCGCGCCGGCGCGGCCTGGACGGCCGGGCCGAGGGCGAGGAGCAGTGCGCCGGCGACGGCCGGGGCCAGCAGGGCAGCCGCTCTGCGGCGGGTGGGGGGATGCTGGGACAAGTCGGTGCCTTCCCGCTGCGCGCGCGTGGTCGGGCGCGGGCGCATGATGATCATTCGGTCGGCAGGATCCTGTTCCTCCTGCGGCCGTCGCGAGAAGAGCGGACAGCTTGAAGCCTGGATAGATTCACCGCTTCTTCACGGTGTTTCCCCGGAGGTCGACTGCTCCCCGGCGAAGAACCCGTACACCCCGGCCTTCGAGACCGGCGCCGTCGACTTCGTACGGCACGGCAGGGGCGGGCGTCCGGTGCTTCGGACGGCCGCCCCCGTGCTTCACCGGTCTCTCCCCTCCAGCCGAACCGGCTCCGGTGCGGCGCGGCGCATCCGGGGGCGCTCCGCGTTGGTGACGGCCCGCAGGGCCCATTCGACCGGGCCGTAGCGGTAGCGCGTGAGCCAGCGCCGGCTCAGCTCCAGTTGCACCGCGAAGATCGCGGCGGCGACGAGCGGTACGGCCGCCGGCGGGGTGTCCCCGGTCAGTCCGAGGCCGATGCCGGTGAAGATCAGCACGCCCAGCAGGGACTGGGCGAGGTAGTTCGACAGGGCCATCCGGCCGGCCGGGGCGAGGAGCCGTGCCAGCCGGCCGCCGCGCGGGGTGGTGAACAGCCGCAGCAGGGTGGCCGCGTAGGCGCCGGCCAGGAGCGGCGCGGTCACGATGCACACCGCCACCCCGGCCGGGTTCACGGTGCCGCCGCCGAGCGCGAAGACCAGCGCGCCGGCGAGTCCGACCGGGTAGCCGAACAGCTCCAGGCGGCGCAGCCGGGCCGCGTGCTCGCGGGCCCCGTGGGCGAGGAACTCCCGTCGCCCGGCGGCCAGTCCGACGAGGAACGCGGCCAGCGAGAGCGGGCCCTGCACCGCGAGGCTCGCGGCCATCACGGGCAGCGAGCGCAGGTGCTCGCCGATCACCGAGCCGGGGCCGCCGCCGAGGGCGTCGGTCGAGGCGCGGCCGTCGGCGAGCGCGGCGGCTTCGTCGGGGACCAGGTCGAAGCCGGCCAGCGCGGCCACGGCCAGCCCGGCCGCCATGAGCGTAAAGATGGCCCCGGCGGTGATGAGCGCGGTCCTCGGGCGGATGCGGTGCACGGCGAGCAGGACGAGGCCGAGCAGGGCGTAGGTGGTGAGGATGTCGCCGTGGAAGAGCAGCACCGCGTGCAGGCCGCCGAGGACGAAGAGGCCGCCGAGCCGGCGCAGGAACCGGGCGGTGAAGTTCGCGCCGGCCCGGCTCGCGGAGGCCAGTTGCAGGGTGAAGCTGTAGCCGAACAGGAAGGAGAACAGCAGGTAGAACTTCATCTCGAACAGCAGCCGGGTCACGAACTCGGCGACGTGGTCCGCCCAGGAGCCGTGCGCCGGGTCGGCGACGAGGTGGAACGGGTAGCCGGAGGCGAAGAAGACGAGGTTCACGACGAAGATGCCGCCCAGCGCGAACCCGCGCAGCGCGTCGACGTCCAGTAACCGGGGTGGGGTGCGCTTTTCCGTGCGCTCTTCCGTGCTCTTTTCCATGCGCTTTTCCGTCATGCGAGAACGCTAGGAACGGCGCGGGCGCGGTACGAGCCGGTACACCCGAGGGTCCTCGGTGGGGCAGGCCCCCGCAGGCGGCGAATCAAGGGGGCTCAGCCGCAGAGCCTGCGGTAGGGGGCGTCGGGGATGTACGTCTGCCAGCGCTCCGGCGTCAGGCCGGTTCCGCCGGCGCGTGCGCAGACCGTGCGGACGGCTGTGCGCGGGTCGACGGTGTAGCGCTGGACGGGGACGTGGGCGCCGCCCGCGTACAGGGTGGTGCCGTCGCCGCTGAAGGCGAGGGTCTGCACGGCCTCGCCGGGGGTGGTGAGGGGGGCGCCGAGGGGCTGCTGGGTGCGGGTGTCCCAGAGCTGGAGGGTGCCCGCGCTGCCGCCGACGGCGAGGGTGGTGCCGTCGGGGCTGAAGGCGAGGGCGCTGACGGATTCCGGGGTGCTGTCGAGGGGCGGCGGGAAGGCGTTGCGCAGGATGCCGGCGCGCTGCCACAGCCGCCCGTCCCACAGGGCGACGCGGCCGGTGCCGGCGCCCGCGGCGAGCCGGCTGCCGTCGGGGCCGAAGGCGAGGGTGGTGATCTCCTCGCCGAGGACGAGGTCGCGGTCGGTCGGGGGGTCGGCCGGCAGGAGGGTGGCCCGGTTGTCGCCGACGAGGAGCCGGCCGTCGGGGCTGACGGCCAGGGCGGGGCCGGGGAGGCCGGGCAGGACGCGGGTGCGGCGGGCGGTCGCCGTGTCCCAGGTCTCGGCCTGGAGGTCGCCGGAGAACGCGATGCGCACGGCGTGGACGGTGCGCCCCTCGGGGCCCAGGGCGAGGGCGACGACGGGCTCGGCGGGGGTGGGCGCGAGGTCGAGGGTGCGGCGGACGCGGCCCTGCCGGGTGTCCCACAGGGTCAGGCGCTGGCCGCTGGTGTCCAGGCCGTGTGCGGCGATCCCGTAGGCGAGGGTCGTGCCGTGCGCGTCGAACGCCATCAGGGGCATGGTGTCGGTGGGGTCGGCGGGGACGGGGAGCGGCGGGGTGGGGAGGGTGCGGGCGCCGCCGCCGCGCGTTGAGGCGAGGCGGAAGGTGTAGTGGCTGCCGGTGTGTTCGGCGGTGGCGACGGTGGTGCCGTCGGGGCTCAGCAGGACCCGGTCGAGCGGGTGGGCCCGCCAGGCGGGGGTGACGGCCGCCGTGACGTTCAGGGTGTGGACGGTGCCGCCCTCCAGGTAGCGCAGGGCGGGGCGGCCGGGGTCCCAGACGGGGCCGTCGTAGAGGTGCTGGTTGTCGAGGCCGTGCCGCAGCACCGGGGTGGCGGGGTCGGAGAGCCGCCACACGCGCAGTTCGGCGGAATCGACGGTCACGGCGAAGGCGCCGTCGGCGCTGAGGGACGCGTACGAGACGCCGTTGTCGGCCAGCGTGGCGAGGGCGCGGCCGGTGCGGACGTCCCAGACGCGGACGGTGTCGGCGGTCAGGACGAGGAGGCGGCCGTGGTCCAGGCGCAGGGTGGTGGGCGTGTCTCCCAGGGGGGCGGGGTCGCACAGGCCGGTGGCGTGGTCCCAGCCGCCGGGGAGTCTGCGGCGGGCGGCGGTGTCCCAGACCTGGGGGGTGCCGTGGGAAGGGCAGATCGCGGCGGTGGCGTCGTCGGTGCTGAGGGCCGGGTCGACGGGGCCGGGTGAGGGGATCTGGAGCAGGACGCGTCCGTCGGTGGCGGAGCGCAGCCGGGCCCGGCCGTCGTCGGTGTCCCTGACCAGCGCGAGGGCGCGGCCGAGCCGGACGTAGGTCCACTCCGGCATGGGTTTCGGGTCGCCCGTCCAGCGGCTCGTGCGGGTGTCCCACAGCCGGACGCCTTCGGGGCGGGAGAGGGCGATGACGCGGCCGTCGCCGGCGTCCTGCGCGTCGCCCTCGGGCAGCGCGCCGTCTCCTGTCCTGGTGCGGGTGGCGACGTCCCAGGCCGTCCAGTGGCCGTCCGCGACGCTGAGCAGGGTGCGGCCGGAGTCGAGGAGGAAGCGGCGCGGGGTGGTGCCGGGGGCGGGGTCGGTGAAGGCGTCGTCCTCGGTCTGGGCGAGTGAGCCGAGCAGGGCGCGGCGGCTCTCGGGCAGCGGGGAGATCCGCCAGGCGGCGACGCCCAGGAGGAGCGCGGTGCGCGGGTCGGTGGTGCGCAGCGCGTCGGCGACGTCGGCGACGCGGCGGGCGGTGATGGCGGTGCGCTGCCGCTGGTCGTAGCGGTGCTGGGTCCAGGCGACGGCCGCCACGGCCAGGGAGGTGGCGAGGACGGCGGACAGGGCGGTGAGGAGCCGTCGGTGGCGGCGGGCGGCGCGGGCGGCGGCGCGCTGCTCGGTGTCGCGGGCGTGCAGGGCGGCGGTGAGGAACGTCTGTTCCGTGCGGGTGAGCAGGTCGTGGTCGGGGAAGAGCTCCTCGGCGCGGGCCAGTGCGGCGCCCCGGTAGAGGGCGCCGGGGTCGCGGCCGTGGTCGTGCCAGGCGCGGGCGACCTCGGCGAGCCGGGAGCGGTGGCGCAGCCGTTCGCGGTCCTCCTCGACCCAGCCGGACAGGCGGGGCCAGCGGGTGATGAGGGCCTCGTGGGCGAGCTGGACGCCGTCCTGGTCGGCGGTGAGCAGGCGGGCGCGGGTGAGCCGGTCCAGGACGAGCGGGAGGTCCGGGTTGGTGTGTTCGGCGAGTTCGGTGCAGGACAGGGGGCGGCGGGTGTCGGGGGTGCCGAGTCCGGGTTCCACCATGCGCAGCAGGAGGTGCCGGGCGATGCGGGCCTGGGCCGGGGTGAGCTGCCGGTACAGCTCCTCGGCGGTCGCGGCGACGGCGCCGCGCACTCCGCCGGCCGCCTCGTAGGCGGCGAGGGTCAGGGCCCGGCCCCGGCAGCGGCGCCAGGTCTCCAGGAGGGCGTGGGAGAGCATGGGCAGCGCTTCGGGCCGGCCGCTGACCTCCTCGACAAGGCGTGCGGTGAGTTCGCGTTCGACGAGCAGCCCGGCCTGCTGCGCGGGTCTGACGATCACCTCGCGCAGTTCGTCGGCGGTCAGGGGGCCGAGCATGAGCCCGGCGCCGCACAGTTCGTCGGCCAGGCGCCGGTGTTCGCCGCAGCGGGCGTAGAAGTCGGCGCGTACGGCGAGCAGGACGCGCAGCCGGCTGTCCGGGTCCCGGGCGGTCAGCAGGAGGTCGATGAACCGGGTGCGTTCGGCAGGATCCTTGCAGAGGGTGAAGACCTCTTCGAACTGGTCGACGACGACCCAGCTGTCGGGTTCGCCGGCGGCGGGGGTGAGGAGGTGGGCGTAGGTGGTGGCCGGCCGGGGTCCCGGTGTGAGGACCCTGAGGACGGCGGGGCGGCCGTGGGTGGCGGCCTCGTCGCGCAGGTGGGGGATGAGGCCGGCGCGCAGCAGGGAGGACTTGCCGCTGCCGGAGGCGCCGAACAGGACGGCGAGGCGGTGTTCGCACACGAGCCGTCTGAGTTCGCCCACGGCCCGGTCGCGGCCGAAGAAGAGGTGCTGGTCGCCGGTCTCGTAGCGGGTCAGTCCCCGGTAGGGGGCGGGCGCGTCCCCGTCGGGTTCGCGCACGGCCTGGCTGAGCTGTTCCCGGGCGGTCTTCCAGAGGGGTTCCAGGAGTGCGGGGTCGCCTCCGCAGGCGCGGGCGTAGCCCTCGACGACCGGCCAGGAGGGGAGGCGTTCGCCGGAGGCCGCCTGGGAGAGGGTGCTCGCGGCGCAGCCGGCCTGTTTCGCCATGGCCCGGTAGGCCGGTCCGCCGGCGGCCCGCCGCAGCTCGCGCAGTTCGTGCGCGAGCCGCTGGACGGGACCGGCCTCGGGGTCCACGGGGAGTTCGGGTCGGCCTGCCACTTGCCCTGCCTGCGTCCGAGTCGTACGGGAGGAGGTGGTGGGCCGGGTGGCGCGTGACCTCCTCGCAGACAGTGCGGGCCGGGGATGTCCGGTGGGTGAATGCGCGGCAAATCGCCGGTAAAGGCGGCCCGGCCGTCAGTTGATCGAGTAGGTCGTGGTGCCGCCGTCGCGCTGGCGGGGGATGTACACGAACTTCGTGTGCCAGCCGATGTTGGAGCGCTCGTAGTGGAACTCGACCGAGCGGTCCGTCTGCCACCAGTAGTCCCAGGCCGTGGCGCAGTTGTTCGCCGGGACGTCCCAGAAGCGGGAGCCGGTCCAGTCGTGGAACTGGTTGTAGCCGACGAGGAAGAATCTCAACGGGCGCGGGTTGTTGTTGCAGACCTGGAGCTGCGCGCTGTCGACCTGGTCGGCACTGGCGGTGCCGGGCAGGGCCAGTCCGACGCACAGGGCGCCCAGCGCGAGCGCCGGAACGGTGACCTTGTTGAGGAGGGTACGCATGGAGGGGGTCGCTTTCTGCTGGTGTCGGAGCTGATGTCGGGGAGGGTGGACTCAGCTGGTGAGTCCGTGGGACCGCAGCCACGCCCCGGCCGCCTCGGCGGGTGCCTGGCCCGCCTCGACGCGGGCCGTGAGTGCGGCCAGTTCGGTGGTGGTCAGCCGGGCGCCGAGCCGGGCGAGCGTCTCCCTGGCAGTCCGGTCCGCGCCCGCCGCGTCGGCGAGCGGGACGACGTGCTCGGGCGGGAGGACGGCGGCGGGGTCGGCCAGCACCGCCAGGTCGCGGCGGGCGATCACGGGGTCCGTGCCGCGCAGGACCAGGACGTCGGGGGTGGTGCCCTTCGGCGCCTTGGTGAAGGTGACGCCGTACGCCTTGGCCAGGGCCGCGGGCGAGGGGGCGTCCGGGTCGCCGGCCGCGGGGCCGCCCAGGGTGAGGCGGGTGCCCGCGCGCCGCAGGTCGGGCAGGCCGCGCAGGGCGTGGCGGTGGGCCAGGTCCCGGGTGACGGCCAGGACCACGCCGCGTTCGGCGCGGGCCGGGGGCAGCGCGACGACGCCGGGCGGCAGGGCCATGCTGAGCGTCGACGCCATGTCGCCGGGCCGGGTGGCGCCGCCGGGCATGGCCCGCAGCAGGGCGCTCTCGTAGGCGGGGGCGAGCCCGATCTCGCCCCTCACGACGGCCCGCGCGCTGTCGGCGGGGCCGGCGAAGGGGGTGAGCGCGGTGCTCACCTGCTCCCCGGCCGCGGTCAGGAGCTGCTCGTACAGGGCGGCCACGATCCGGCTCTCCGTCGAGTTGTCGCTGCCGATCACCAGCGGGCCCTGGTGGTCGGCCGACGACGCCGTGGTGCCGGTCGCCGCCGTGCCGCCGCAGCCGGTCAGCAGGAGCGAGCAGAGGGCGAGGGCTGCCGTGCGCGGCGGGCGTCGGGTCATCGGTCGGGCCACTTCTGTTCCGTCGGAGAGTTCGGGGTGGGGGGCACGCGGCCCCGCGTGCCATGGCGCACACGGGGCCGCGTGCCGGATCGGGGGCCGGGTCAGCGGCAGTGCTGGTTGCGCTCGGTCTGGCTCATGCGGGCGTCCTTGTGGTTGACGTAGCCGAGCCGGGCGTCGCCGCCGTAGTAGCCGGACGACTTGTAGTCGTGGACGTACCAGATGTAGTGGCCGTAGTAGCGGGACCGGAAGTGGATCTCGTACCAGCCGGTGGCCTCCTGCTTGGGCGTGCCGCGCTCGACCCAGCCCTTGGAGCCCGGCGGGATGTTGACGGTCTCGCCCTGGCTCTCGGTGTGGGACGCCTGCCAGGAGTGGCCGTAGGTGGCGGCGATCTCGGCCTCGAAGACCTCGAAGAACTTCACCCCGCCGCTGACCTGGACGCCGACCGAGTTGGTGGTGCCGGTCGTGTCGGACCAGTCGATGCGGTGCTGGTTGGTCTGGCTGCCGCAGTTGAAGGCGGTGCTGCCGACCTGGTGGGCGGGGCCCGCGTACGTCCAGTAGCTCTGCGGGTGGAACTCGCAGAGGTCGGCCCAGCTGCACGCGTCGAGCAGCTGGCGGGTGCTGGGCGTGTCCTCGGCCATGGCGTTCGGGGCGCCGAGCAGCGAGGCGCCGAAGGCGAGCGCCGCGACGGCTCCGGCGGCTCTGCCGAGACGCTTGCGGGTCGTGGGGGCGCTCTGTGAGCGGTCCATGAATACAGCTCCTGGGAAAGGGTGGGTGGCGTGCGGAGGCCCCGGCGGCGATGGGGGAGACACCGCCGGAGCCCCGGTCGCCCGTCCGCTTCTTGTGGAACGGGCCGGGCGAGCACCACTCTCACCAGCGCCGAATTGATCAGCACCCCCCTCCGATCAGGGAAATCAATGCGCGGCGGGGTGCGGGGAGCGTGGCGGGAAGATCGACTACGGCCAGCAGACCTACCGGCTCCCGGCCTGCTTCACGACCGGCTGCCGGCTGGACCTGGCCGCCCCCGGATGCGTGCTGCCCAGGCCGTAGCGGTCCGGCGGGCACGCGGTCCGGGGGCGGGGGCCGGTGCTCACTTCACGTTGACGGCGCTCCAGGCCGCCGCCACCGTGGTGTGCTCCGTGCTGCCCGCGCCGTAGAGGTCCCGGGCCGCGTTCAGGGTGGCCGTCCGCGCTCCGGCGTAGTTCGTCGTGGACGTCATGTAGACGGTCAGGGCGCGGTACCAGATCGCGCCGAGCGCGGCGCGGCCGATGCCGGTGATGGTGGAGCCGTCGGCCGTCGGGGAGTCGTAGGCGACCCCGTTGACCGTCCTGGGCCCGCTGCCCTCGGCGAGGAGGTAGGCGAAGTGGTTGGCGACGCCGGAGGAGTAGTGGACGCTGAGCCGGGAAAGCGAGCCGCTCCAGAAGTCGGCGGAGCCGCCGTCCCGGCTCGGCCGGTCCATGTAGCGCAGGGCGTCCCGCTTGAGACCGGGGCGGACGACCTTCTCGCCGATCAGGTAGTCGCCGGTGTCCTGCGGGTTCCCGGCGTGGAACTCGACGAGGGTGCCGAATATGTCGGAGGTCGCCTCGTTGAGGCCGCCGGACTCGCCGGTGTAGAGGAGTCCGGCGGTTCTCGACGTGATGCCGTGCGTCATTTCGTGCGCCGCCACGTCCAGTCCGACCATCGGGCCGAAGAAGGTGCCGTCGCCGTCGCCGTAGGTCATGCAGAAGCAGGCGTCGCTCCAGTAGGCGTTGGCGAGCCTGGTGCCGAAGTGGACGCGGTTGTAGGAGCCCTTGCCGTCGTCGCCGATGCCGTTGCGGCCGTGGACGTCCTTGAAGTAGTCCCAGGTCATGGCGCTGCCGTACTGGGCGTCGACAGCGGCGCTCGCACGGTCGTCGGCGGTGCCGGTGCCCCAGTGGTTGTCGTCGTCCGTGAGCGGGGACGCGCCGGCCGCGTCGCCGGTGTGGGTGTTGCCGCGCGTGGGGTCCGTGAGCTGGTACGCCGCCCCGGCGGGGGTCGTCTCCAGCGCGACCGTGCCGCTGTACAGGGACCGGCCGTCCCCGGTGACCGCCTCCAGGGTGTCCCACCCGTCGATCCGGGCGCCGGTGCGGGCGTCGGTCAGCACCGTGCGGGCGACCGGGTTGCCGAGCGGGTCCAGGGCGGCGGCCTCGGTGCGCCAGGCCAGGCGCGGGGCGCCGTGCAGGGCGTCGACGACGAGGTGCGGCTCGGCCTTCACCTGCCGCAGCGTGCCGCCGGGGTGGGCCGCGCGCAGGTCGTCGGCGGCGATACCGGCCGCCTCGGGGGCCGACGTCTTCGGGGTGATGCCGGGCAGCGAGATCGCCGCCCGCGTCGCCCGGTCCGCGCCGCGATAGGTGCCGTCCGGGGCCAGGTGGACGACGAAGTCTCCGCCGAGGACGGGGAGTCCGCGGTAGGTGCGGTCGTAGCGGACGTGCCGGGAGCCGTCCTTGTCGACGACGACGTCACGTACGGAGGTGTCCTGCGCGGTGGCGAGTCCGAGGGCCGCGGCGTGGTCGGCGGCCGGGGAGAGCCCTGCGGCCAGCAGTACGGCGGCGACGCCTGCGGTGGCGAGACGGGCATGTCGGGCGTAGGGCCCTGTGCGGTTCATGAGTGTCTGCTGTCTCCCGTGAGAAGGGATCATCAGGCTGTCATGTCCACACCCGAATAGCGGCCCGAATCGGCCAAGTCCCTTATGGAGAGGGGACGTTGCACGCGCCGGAGTGGAGCCGGTACGGTCCCGGCTCCACTCCGGACGAGGTGCGCCATCAGAACCGCACCGTCAGAACTGTGAGAAGAACCTCCAGATCTCCGCCTTCGTCCAGGTGGTGGCGCCGTTGTCGCCGCCGGTGCCGTCGACGGGGGCGGGTGCGTGGCCGCCGTCGAACGCGGCCCACTGGACCGGGTATCCGGCACGGCAGCCGGAGTAGGCGGTGGTGACGTGGGTACGGCTGCCCGGCGCGGGTTCGCGCGGGTTCTGGGCGGCGCAGCCGTTGTTGCGGACGAACCGGTCGCGCAGGGAGCGCCCTTGGGAGATGTTCAGGACGTTGTCGCTGACGCCGTGGATGCCGAGGTAGGCGACGGGCTGGCTGCCCCCGCTGCATCCGCTGATCTCGCCGCCGGAGATGACCGCGACGGCCCGGAACATGGTGGGCCGGGCGCAGGCGAGCGCGTAGCTCATGCCGCCGCCCCAGCTGAATCCGGTGGAGAACCGCTGGGCCGGGTCGACACAGAGGCCGCCCTCGATGCGGCGGATCATGTCGTCGACGAAGGTGACGTCCTCACCGCCGGAGTTGGCCCAGCCGTTGCCGAGGCCCTGGGGTGCGACCAGGATCGCGGAGTTGTTCGACTGCTCCTGCTGCCCGTAGTAGGCCCAGGTGCTGCCGCTGCTGCCGCCCGAGGCGACGTCGTTCGCGGTGCCGCCCCGCCAGTGGAAGCCGAAGATCAGCCGGTAGCGGTGGTTGTTGTCGTAGTTGGCGGGCACCCGCAGGATGAAGCTGCGGTTCTTGCCGCCGCTCTGGATCGTGTACGTGCCGCTGGTCAGGGTCGGTGCGCTGCCGCAGGCGCCGGTTCCGCCGCCGTCGGACGACAGCTTGACCAGCTGCCACTGCTGGTTGGCGCCGCCGTGGTCGGTGTACTGGACGACGTTGCCGCCGTCGGCGGTGGACGAGCCCTGTACCTCGACGGCCTTGCCGCTGCCGCGGCCGATCAGCCGGACGTTGCCGCCGTCGGAGTCGGCCAGCCGGAACTGCTGGTTGGTCCCGCCGTGGTCTGCCCACTGCTGGATCGGGGCGCCGTCGGCGGTCGAGGCGCCGGACACGTCGAGGACCTTGGCCGAGTGGCGGGCCTTGAGGCGGTAGAAGCCGCCGCCGGAGTCCACGAACTGCCACTGCTGGTTGGCCGCGTCGCTGCGCGTCCACTGGTAGACCCGGGCGCCGTCGGCGGTGGAGGAGCCGGAGACGTCCAGGGCCTTGCCGCTGCCCCGGTTGACCAGGGCGTACCAGGCGTTGGGGTCGACGGTCGCCGCCTCGGCGGGCGCGGGGTTCGCCACGGTGATCAGGCCGGCCGCGAGGGTGGCCGCCGCGAGGCCGGCGATCCGTGACCACCAGCGTGATCGTGCGGGTAAGGCGTTGCCGTGCGCTGTCGTCGTCATCGGTTCCACCCCTCGGTCAGGCCCGGGCCCAGCGCTGGCTGCCGCTGCCCGAGCAGGAGCTGAGCTGCATCAGGGTGCCGTTGGCGGTGCCGCCGGAGACGGTGTCGAGGCAGAGGCCGGACTGGACGCCGGTGACGGTGCCGTCGGAGTTGAGGCGCCACTGCTGGTTGGCGCCGCCCCAGCAGCTGTAGATCTGGATCCGGGCGCCGACGCCGGAGCCCCCGGCGTCCAGGCACTTGTTGCCGTAGACCCTGAGTTCACCGGCGGAGGTGGACTGCCACTGCTGGTTGGTGCCGCCGTGGCAGTCGTACAGCTGGACCTGGGTGCCGTCGGTGGTGCTGGAGTTGGGCACGTCCACACAGCGGCCCGAGCCGACGCCCTTGAGCGGTCCGCCGTCCGTCGGAGGGTTGGTGGTGCCGCCGTTGAGGGCGTTGAGGACGGAGGTGTAGGCGGGCTTCTTGCTGCCGTTGCCGCTGAACAGCAGCGGTGTCTGCTCCGCTCGCCAGGAGTCGGTGTCGCGCACGCCCCAGACGGTGATGCCGAGGCAGCGCGGGACGGCCAGGCAGTCGTTGGTGACGTTGGCGTAGGTCGAGGCCGAGGCGCCCTGGATGTCGAGTTCGGTGATGGCCACGTCGACGCCGAGGGCGGCGAAACTCGACAGGGTGGTGCGGTAGTTGCTGTTGTACGGGCTGTCGTTGTTGAAGTGGGACTGGAAGCCGACGCAGTCGATCGGGACGCCGCGCGCCTTGAAGTCCTTGACCATGTTGTAGACGCCCTGCGTCTTGGCCCAGGTCCAGTTGTCGGTGTTGTAGTCGTTGTAGCAGAGCTTGGCGGCCGGGTCGGCGGCGCGCGCGGTGCGGAAGGCGACCTCGATCCAGTCGTTGCCGGTGCGCTGGAGGTTGGAGTCGCGCCGGCCTCCCGAGTTGCCGTCGGCGAACGCCTCGTTGACGACGTCCCACTGGGCGATCTTGCCCTTGTAGTGGCCCATGACGCCGTTGATGTGGTTGATCATCGCCTGGCGCAGGGTGCTGCCGCTGAGGCTCTGCATCCAGCCGGGCTGCTGGGAGTGCCAGGCCAGGGTGTGGCCGCGGACCTGTTTGCCGTTCTGCACGGCCCAGTTGTAGACGCGGTCGCCGGCGGTGAAGTTGAACTGGCCGCGCTGCGGTTCGGTGGCGTCGATCTTCATCTCGTTCTCGGCCGTGACCATGTTGAACTCGCGGTTCGCGATCGTGGTGTACGCCGAGTCGCCCAGCCTGCCGGAGGCGATGGCGGTGCCGAAGTACCGGCCGCTCTGCTTCGCCGCGGCGCCGAGCGTGGACTCGGCGGCGTGCGCGGCCGGCGCCGCCGTCAGGGCGGGCAGCACGCCGAGGGCGCCGACGGCCAGCGCGACCAGCGGGCCGCGGAGCTTCCGTCGGACGACGGATACGGGTGGGGCGGACGAGCGCATGGCTGTGCCTCCTGGGGGGACGTCACGTGATGACCGGAGGGTGCGCGAGGCGCCGGAACACGCGGGTGCGGACCTCACCGGGAACGGGGGTGGCGCAGGAGCTTGTGTGCGCGGTTCTGCTGTGCGGCTCTGTGCTCAGGATGATTGAAGGATTGACGGCGCGCCGTCAACACTCACGACAGAGAAACTTTCAGATTCTCCTTCGAAACATTCGATCCGTCGAACCGTGCGGCGCGCGAGGTTTTGTAGACAGATCAGCGCGACACCTTGACCGATGAGCTTCCTGTTTCTAGCTTGTGGCGTCAAAGGTTCGGGAAATTCTTCGAATGTTTCGAAGTTTGCTGGTTCCTCGTTCCTGGTTCCTCGTTCCTGCGTATGGCCGTTCCGCAGTTCACCGGCGTCACCTCCCCCACTTCCTAGGAGGCCCTCTGATGCGGTTTCGCCCCTCGTTCCGGATCCGTCCGAAGCGCTTGACCGCCGCCCTGGCACCCTTACTGCTCCTGGGCGCCGCCCTCGGCGCCAACAGCACCGCGAGCGCCGCCCCCAGCGCATGCGACCTCCCGTCGTCGTACCGCTGGACGTCGACCGGCGCGCTGGCCCAGCCCAAGTCGGGCTGGGTCTCACTCAAAGACTTCACGGTCGCCCCGTACAACGGGCAGCAGCTCGTCTACGCGACGACGCACGACTACGGCACCCGCTGGGGTTCGATGAACTTCGGCCTGTTCGGCAACTGGTCGCAGATGGCCTCGGCGAGCCAGAACGCGATGACGAACTCGGCCGTCGCGCCCTCGCTGTTCTACTTCGCGCCGAAGAACATCTGGGTGCTCACCTACCAGTGGGGCGGTACCGCCTTCTCCTACCGGACGTCGAGCAACCCGACCAACCCGAACGGCTGGTCGGCCCAGCAGACGCTGTTCACCGGAAGCATCTCCGGCTCCGGAACAGGCCCCATCGACCAGGCGCTCATCGGCGACAGCCAGAACATGTACCTGTTCTTCGCCGGTGACAACGGCAAGATCTACCGGGCCAGCATGCCGATCGGGAACTTCCCGGGCAACTTCGGTTCGTCGTACACGACGATCATGAGCGACACGGTGAAGAACCTGTTCGAGGCCCCGCAGGTCTACAAGCTGAAGGACCAGAACCGCTACCTCATGATCGTCGAGGCCCGGGGCGCCAGTGAGCGGCGCTTCTTCCGCTCGTTCACGGCCACCAGCCTCAACGGCTCGTGGACACCGCAGGCGGCGACCGAGAACAACCCCTTCGCCGGCAAGGCCAACAGCGGGGCCGGCTGGACCAACGACATCAGCCACGGCGAGCTGCTGCGCACCAACGCCGACCAGACGATGACCGTCGATCCCTGCAACCTCCAGCTGCTCTACCAGGGGCGCAGCCCCAGCTCGGACGGCGTCGACTACGGTCTCCTGCCCTACCGTCCGGGGCTGCTGACGCTCCAGCGCTAAAAGTTTCTGGATCTTGGCAACTCTTCGCGTGGGCTGTGACCACAAGGAGACGGATCCGCCGGCCCGGCCGGCGGATCCGAGACCCTGCCGCACAGCACGCAAGGAGCGCACCTCCCCCATGAACAACCCCACGAACGGCGGACGCCGCCGGCGGACCACCCCCACGAACAGTGGGCGCCGCGGGCGTCACCGCCGTCGCTGGACCGCCACCGCCGTCCTGGTCGGCACGCCGCTGGCCGTCGTGCCCTACCTGCTGTTCACGCAGGAGGACTCGCAGGCGGCGACGATCGACGCCAACGCGTACTACAAGCTGGTCTCCGTGCGCAGCGGCAAGGTGCTGGACGTCAACGGCTCCTCCACCGCCGACGGCACCCGCATCCAGCAGTGGACCGACCAGAACACCGCGAACCAGCAGTGGCGGCTGCGGCCCACCGGCAAGGGCTACTACGAGCTGGTGAACCGGGCCAGCGGCAAGGTCCTCGGCACGGCGGCCCGGTCCGCCGCGGCCGAGCAGCAGACCGACAGCTCCTCCGCCGCCCAGGAGTGGCGGATCAAGGAGGCGGGCGGCGCCGTCACCTTCGTCTCCCGCGCGAACGGCCAGGTCCTGGACGTCACCGGGGCCTCGAAGGCCGACGGCGCCGCGGTCATCCGGTACGCCGACCGGGGCACCGCCAACCAGCAGTGGAAGCTGGTGAAGGCACCCCAGGCCCAGACGGCCGGGACCGGGCCGTACGTGTGGAAGAACGCCCAGGTCGTGGGCGGCGGCTACGTCACCGGGCTGGTCTTCAACCCCCGGGAGAAGGGGCTGCTGTACGCGCGCACCGACATGGGCGGCGCCTACCGCTGGGACACGGGCGCGAAGCAGTGGATCCCGCTGACCGACTGGCTCGGCGAGAAGGACTGGAACCTGCTCGGCATCGACGCCATAGCCACCGACCCCGTCGACCCCGCGCGGCTCTACCTCTCGACGGGCACCTACACCAACGGCTGGGCGGGCAACGGCGCGATCCTGCGCTCGACCGACCGGGGCCGCACCTTCCAGCGCACCGACCTGCCCTTCAAGGTGGGCGGCAACGAGGACGGCCGCGGCGCCGGCGAACGGCTCGTGGTCGACCCGGCGAACAACGGCACCCTGCTGCTGGGCACCCGCAAGAACGGCCTGTGGCGCAGCACCGACCACGGGGTGACCTGGCGTCAGGTCTCCTCGTTCCCCGTCAAGGACGGGGCGAGCAGCGGCGGAGGCATCGCCTTCGTGACGTACGGCCCGGCCGGCAGCGGGACGGTCTACGTCGGGGTCGGCGACCGCTCCACCTCCCTGTACCGCTCCACCGACGGCGGCACCACCTGGCAGGCCGTCGCCGGGCAGCCGGCCGGCCAACTGCCGCAGCACGGCGTGCTCTCCGGTGACGGCTCGCTGTACCTGACGTACACCGACCACCTCGGGCCCAACGGCGTGACGGGGGGCTCGGTGTGGAAGTACACGCCGGCCGGCGGGACGTGGAGGAACGTCTCCCCGTCCCAGGGCTCCTACGGGTTCTCCGGTCTGGCCGTCGACCCGCGCAAGCCCTCCACGGTGATGGTCACCACCCTCGGCCGCTGGTGGCCCGAGGACGAGATCTACCGCTCCACCGACGGCGGCACGACCTGGAAGGCCCTGGCCGACCGGTCGAAGCGCAGCGCCTCCGCCGCCCCGTACGTCGGCACGCACACCGGGCACTGGATGACCGCCCTGGCCATCGACCCGTTCGACTCCGGGCACGTGCTGTACGGCACCGGCAACGGCATCCTGCGCAGCGAGGACGCCGACGCCTCCGACAGGGGCGGCACCAGCCACTGGAGCAGCGGGGCCCGCGGTCTTGAGGAGACCGCGCTGATCGACGCGGTCGCCCCGCCCGGTGGCGCTGCCGTCGTCACCGCCATGGGCGACCAGGGCGGCTTCCGGCACGACGACCTGACCAAGGTGCCCGCCGGGCGGCTGAGCAACCCGATGATGACCAACAGCACCGGCATCGACTTCGCCCAGTCCAAGCCGTCGCTGATGGTCCGCGTCGGCCGGGGCGGCGCGCAGGACGGCGCCTACTCCACCGACGGCGGCGCCAGCTGGAAGGGCTTCGCGTCGGAGCCGGTGGCCAGTGCGCAGGACGGCCATGTCGCGCTCGCGGCGGACGGCTCCAGCATCGTGTGGACCGAGACCGGCCAGGCCCCGTACCGCTCGGCCGACCTGGGGGCGAGCTGGACACGGGTCACCGGTCTCGGTACGGACGCCGTGGTCGTCGCCGACCGGGGCGCGGCGCGGACGTTCTACTCCCTGTCGGGCGGCACGCTGTACGCCAGCACCGACGGCGGCGCGACGTTCACCGCCCGTGCCACGGGGCTGCCCGCAGGCCGGCTCGCCGCCGTGCCCGGTGCCGCCGGGGACCTGTGGATCTCCGGCCAGGACCGGGGGCTGCTGCACTCGACCGACGGGGGCCGTACGTTCGCCGCCGTCGGCTCGGTGAAGGCCGCCTCCGCGCTCGGCTTCGGCAAGGCCGCGCCCGGCGCCTCCTACCAGGCCCTGTACCTGATCGGCACGGTGAAGGACGTCACCGGCGTCTTCCGCTCCACCGACCGGGGCGCCACCTGGCTGCGCGTCAACGACGACGCCCACCAGTGGGGCGCCATCGGCGGCGTCGGCGTCGTCACCGGCGACCCCGACGTCTTCGGCCGGGTCTACATCGGCACCAACGGCCGCGGCCTCCAGTACGGCGACCCGTCCTGATCCCGCGTCCGGGCGGGGGCGGCACTGCGCCCTCGCCCGGACCGGCGGGGCTCCTGCGGGGTTCAGCGGTTGAGCGCCTTGCGCAGGCGGCGGCGTGACGCGGCCCGCCATGCTGCCGGGAGGTCGCGTTCGCGGGCCTCGGCGGTGGCCTGTTCCTGCCCGTACAGCAGCCCCCACACGAACCCGGTCTCGCCGGCCGTGTGGGCGGCCACCGCGAGGTCGCGCAGGGTGGCGCGGGCCACGACGCTGTCCTGGTGGTCGCCCAGGACCTTCTGGACGGCCTTGATCCGCTTGCCGAGGCGCTTGGCCGGTTTGCCGAGGGAGGGGCGGGCGGGCTCCGTGGCGTACCGGGTCCGCTTGGCCGCCTTGCGGGCCTCGTGGAGCGCCCTGTCGCGGTCCGCGCCGGGCGGGAGTCCGAGCGCGTGCGTCACGCGGGCGGCGAGGCGGGCGTACTCCTTGAGGACCGCGTCGGCCATCACGGACTGGGGCTTCCGGGAGGCCTTGGCGCGCAGCGGGGGGTGGTGCGTGAGGGCGGCGAGGGAGTTCAGGAGGGCCAGGTAGCGGGGTGAGTCCAGGGCGTCGAGGGTGCGCCGGCGGGCGTCGGCGCCGGTGGCCGCGTCCCAGACCTGGAGGCGGGCGGCGACGGGGCCGAAGCGCAGTTCCGGGGGCAGTGCGGCGAGCCTCGTGTCCAGGCGTTCCAGCAGGACCTCGTGGTCGCGCTCGGCGGCGAGTTCGCCGCCCAGCCACTTGAGCTCCGCGCGGACCGGGTCGGCGGCCTTCCGGTCGACGACCGTCCGGTAGGACCGCAGCACGGCGCGCAGCCGGCGGCAGGCGACGCGCATCCGGTGCACCGCGTCGGGCACGTCGCGCCGGACCGCGGGGTCCAGCTCCACGAGGGCGCCGACCTGCTCGGCCACCTGCCGCAGCACCGCCTCCCCCGCGGAACCGGGCACCGCGGCGCGCCCGCCCGACGGCGGCCGGGGTGTTCCCGCCCCCGTCTCAGTGAGGGCCCTGGCGAGGGGCGACGCGGAGTTGGCGCGCTCGATGCCGCTGTCGCGCAGGGCCTTGTCCACCGCGTCCAGGAGCCCCGGACCGGCGCCGTCCGCGAGGGTGACCGCCAGTTCGGCCCACCGCGCCTTCGTCCCGGTGCCGTGCAGGGACTCGGCGCCGACGGCGTCGACGCTCAGCTCGGCGAGGTCCCTGCCGCCGGGGCCGACGAGCCGGTGTACGCGCCGGGCGGCCCGGACCCGTACGACCGGCCGCAGCGGCGCGCCCCGGGTGCGGGAGCGGGCCAGGTCGCGCAGGGCGTCCGGCACGGTGTCGGAGAGCGGGGCGTGGATCTCCTCCCGGCCGTTCCCGGGCAGCGGCAGTCCGAGGTGCCAGCCGGCGTCGGCCTCGCCCGCCCCGCGCCACAGCGCGGCCGAGGCGCCGGCCAGCCGCAGGTCGTCCGTGTCGTAGTACACGGCGTCTCGTTCCCGCGTGCCCCCGTCCACGACCGCCGCGATCCCGTCCACGCGGGTGAGGTCGGGCAGCCATGCCGTGCCGTCGGCGGAGGGGGCGTCGTACGTCCGTTCTGTGTCCTGTTTCGACTCGGTCATGTACTGCGCGTACACGCCTGAGCGGCGGACAAACCCGGCCGTCCGGGATTCCCTGCGCGGGGACGGCGGGGGCGTTCAACTCCCAAAGCCGGGACAAGATCCTTGCCGGATGTCTTGTCAAAGGTTGAACGGAGTCCTAGATTCCGGCCATGCCGAGGGAACGAGGAATCGTTTCCCTTCCCCCCATGTCATCGAGCAATGGAGCCACGATGTCGTCGGTACTCGTCAGACCCGGACGCCTGATAGCGGTCGCCCTGGCGACGCTCTCCCTCCTTCTCCTGGGACATCCCCGCGCCGAGGCCGCGTCCTGGGGAGCCCCCCAGACCGTCAACTCCTGGAACACCGTCGACGCCCGGTGGACCGCCAACAACGAGCTGGAGACCTACACCCCCGCCTGCGTCTGGTACGAGGGCGGCACCCTCGTCATCAAGACCTACCGGTCGGGCGGCACCTACTACTCGGGCCGGGTGGAGTCGAAGGCGCTCTACGGCTACGGCACCTACAGCTTCACCGCGAACCTGCCCAGCGGCCGGGGCCTCCTGCCGGCGGTCTGGGCGGCCTACCTGAACCCGTGGCTGCCGGAGTTCGACGCCGCCGAGATCGTCGGCCAGAACCCGAACACCGTCTACCAGACGTCCCACGACGTGAACAACGCCCAGACCCAGTTCTCGAAGACGAACTCCTCGGGCTGGACCAACGCGTTCCACCGGTACTCGTTCACCTGGTGGCCCGACCACATCGACTTCGCCGTGGACGGCACCATCACCGGCACCAAGTGGTACACCACCCCGCGGGGCGTGGGGATGCGCTTCATCGTCAACACCGCGGTGGGCGGCGACTGGCCGGGCAACCCCGACGAGTCGACCTGGGCCACGGCGGACGGCGCGCGGTACCTGCGGGTCTCCTCGATCACGTACACCCCGTACACGCCCTGATCGCCCCGTCGCCCCCGCCCGGCGCGGACGGCCGGGCGGGGGCGACGCGGCCGAGCGGGTCAGGCGCCGGTCGCGACGGCCTTGCCCGTGACCGGGGCCTGCGCGGGCAGGCGCAGGCTCTTGAGGGCCACCGTCAGCAGGACGGTGATCACGACGCCGCCGGCGAGCGCGAGCAGGAAGAGGAGCGGCCGGCCGGTGTCACCGAGGCCGAAGGCACCGCCGTACGGGCTCCTGCTGGTCGGGCCGAGGATCATGACGAGGGCGCCGGTCACCGCGCCGCCCGCCATGGACGCCGGGATCACGCGCAGCGGGTCGGCGAGGGCGAAGGGCACGGCGCCCTCGGGCAGGAAGGCCGCCCCGAGCAGCCAGCCCGCCTTCGCGTAGCCGCGCTCCTCGTCGCCGAACAGGCCGCGCCGCACCAGCGTGGCCAGCGGCAGCGCGAGGGCGGGGACCATGCCTGCCGCGATGACGGCGGCCATCATCGTCATGTTGAGGGTGCTGAACCGCGTCGGGTCGCCGCCGCTCAGCTCCACCGCGCCGTAGCCGATGGCCGTCCGGGTGATCATCCCGCCGAGGTCGGCGCAGGCCATCGCGCCGAGGACGAGGCCGGTGGCGACGGTGTTCTCGAACTGGAGGTAGGCCAGTTCGCCGTGCAGCCGGCCGCTCAGGGAGTTGAGCAGTTCCCCGACGACCCCGAGGACCAGGAACGCGGTGACCACGGTGGTCGCCAGGGGGAACAGCCAGGCCGAGGCGGCGCCGCGCCAGCGGGCGGGAACCGGGACGCGTCCGAACGCGAGGGTGACGAAACCGGCGCACACTCCTGCGGCCAGCCCGGCGAGGACCCCTGCCTGCACACCGGCGGCGGTCAGTCCGCCCACGGCCGCCGGCACCACCGCGGGCCGTCCGGCCAGGCTGTGGGCGACGAGCCCGGCGACTGCCACGGGGAGGAAGACCAGCGCGGTGAGGCCGGTCTTGAGCAGCAGCGCCGCCCAGGTGTCCAGCCGGCTCCAGTCGCCGGTGAACAGGAGCTGGGAGGCGCTGTCCGACAGGTGCGGGCCGCCGACGGCGAGCGCGAGGACGACCATGACGCCGGGTATCGCGACGAGCGGTCCGAGCTGGGGGGCGTAGCCGGTCAGCCGGCTGGCGAGCCGGTGGCCGGACGGGGTGCGACGGGGCATGGGAAGGCTCCTGGGGAAGGGTGGGGAGGTGCGAGGCGGCGGGCATCCACGGGACACGGGCGTGTCCGGCGCCTGCGGGCCACGGCGCCGGCCGTGGCCCGCGCGGACGGTCAGTACGTCGTGATCAGCTCGTCGTGATCAGCTCGGAGCCGAACTTCGCGAGGATGTCGTCCAGCTTCACGCCGACCATGTGGATCGTGCGCTTGCCGCAGCAGTTGTCCCAGATGGCGCCCGCGTTCACGCCCACGATGTAGGCCGCGATGCCGCTGCGGTCGGTGATGTAGATGGGGGCTCCGGAGTCTCCGGGCTTGGTCTCAAGACCGTTGTTGTAGTTCGGGAAGTTGGTGCCGCCCTTCTCGAAGACGAACCCGGAGTTGTTCTTGATGCAGACGTCCGTGCCCGACCAGCAGATGTTGAACTGGCCGTTGGAGATCGGGTGGCCGCAGTGGTTGAAGCTGACCGCGCCGCTCACGCACACCTGAAGGCCGAAGTAGACCGGCTGCTTGCCGAAGACCCTGATGTGGCTGCCGCTGATCTGGCTGCCCCCGGTGTAGATGATCGGGGCGTAGTCGGTGCCGCTGAGCTCCTCGGCGTCGACGTCCGTGTTCCGCTTGTAGACCTTGCCCACGTAGCTGTTGCTGTTGGCACCCCCGCTGTAGTTGCGGTTGTAGACGTTGACCCACCAGCCGTAGCAGTGCGCGGAGGTCAGCAGCTTGTCGCCGCCGGGATAGTCCTTGACCGCGACCCCGCCGGTGCACTGGTTTCCGCCGGTCGCGCCGATCAGCGCGTTCCCGCCCCAGAAGGGCGACCAGTCGGCGAAGCGGGTGTTCTGGGGTTCCATGCGGGACTGGGACGTCTCCAGCTGGCCCGGGTGGGCGTCGTTCAGCTGTCGCAGGGCCGAGTCGGAGGCGTCGCTGCGGACCCGGAGCTTGTCGCTGAGAGCGTCGTACTCCGTGGAGACGGCGTAGGTGCCCGCGTCGGGCGCCCACTGGCGGTCCGTGACCGTCTTGCCGAGGCTGTCCAGGTCGGCCTGGGTGAACTGGCTGGTCTTGACGGTGGCGTGCGCGTCGGCCGGGACCTGGGCGGTGGCCTGGGCCTGTTCGTCGGCGGAGGTGCCGGCCGGCAGGACGAGGATCGGGGCGCCGGGGTCGCCGAAGACACCGAGGGCCGCGTGGTCCTTGGCGACCTTGTCGAGCTGCTGCGCGGCCTGCTCCTCGGAGGTCGGCGCGGGCGGGGCCGCGGAGCCGGCCGTGGACTCCGGGACGGTCTCCTTGGGCGCGTCGGCCGACGGCGGCGCGGAGGCGGCCGGCGCGGCGGGCGGATCGCCCCCGTCGGCGTGGGCCGCTGTCGCGGGCGCCGCGAACAGGGCCGCGGCGACGGCGGCCACCGCGACGGCCTTCCGCACGCGCGCCGCTTCCGTTCTGATTCTCACGTCTTGCTCTCATTCTCGAAGCGGGCGGCCGGGGCCCGCACGAGGCACGGAGCCACCGCGGTCCGCCCGGGGAGCCGAAGCTGTTCGAGCCGGTGCCGAGCGGGTCGGCCCGGTCGGCGCGGGGACGGACCCTTCGCGCAGAGCACGATGATGCTTGCGGGGTTCGGCGGAGGCATGCGCGGTTCTACCCATTTCCGCGAAGAGCGTTCCGTCGGGAGCGGGGGCGTTCACCCGGCGGGCCGCTGCGCCCACCACGCGGCGATCTGGGTGCGGCGGCGCAGACCCAGCTTGGTCAGGATGTTCTCGACGTGCCGGTCGGCGGTCCTCGGGGAGAGGCAGAGCTCCGCCGCGATCAGCCGGTTGGTCAGCCCCCGGGCCACCAGTGCGGCCACCTCCCGCTCACGCCGGGTCAGCGACGGGGCGGCGGGCGCGGTGTCCTCGCGCAGGGCGAGGGCGATGGCCTGGCCCGGGGTGTCGTACCGGCTGCCCTCCGCGAGGGCCTTCCGGTAGGCGTCCTGGCCCAGCGCCGAGGCGACCGTGCGCGTGCAGCGCACGTGGTGGGCGCCGAACTCGGCGCCCATGGGGATGCTGACGCCGCTCGCCAGCGCGCTCACGGCGCCGAGGAGCAGCGCGGCGCGCTCGTGGGCGCGGGCCGACGGCTCGGCGGCGGCGATCCAGGCGAGCAGGTCCAGGGCTCGCGCGGTCGCCACGAAGTCGTCGAAGTCGCGCAGGATCTCCAGGGCCGCCCGGATGTGCGCCAGGGCCTGGTCGTGGTCGCCGCGGGCCCGCAGTTCGTAGCCCAGCGCGAGCAGGGCGTAGGAGCGGCAGTGCCGTTCGCCGTGCGTCTCGGCGAGGGCCACCGCGCGGCGGCCGGTGTCGAGGGCGCGCGGGTCGGCCAGCCGGCTGCGGGCGAGGGTCATCTGGAAGAGCCAGAACAGGGGCTGCGCGCTCTCGCCGGCCCCGTGGTGGGTGGCGAGGGCCTCCTCGAAGTGGGCGAGGGCCTGGGCGGGCCGATCCAGCAGGAGCGCCGAGGTGCCGCGCAGTCCCCGCACGGAGGCGAGGACGGACGGGTTCGCCAGCCGGTGGCCCAGTCGCTCGGCCTCCGCCAGCCGGTGCCGGGCGGCTTCCGGGTCGCCCTGGAGGAGGGCCAGGTAGGCGGCGGCGGACAGGGCGCGGGCCCGGGTCAGGGTGGGTTCGGGTGCCGCGTCGAGCGCCCGGTCGAGGCGGCGGCGTCCTTCACCGAGCAGGCCGTTCGCGCTCCAGTGGAAGCGCAGCGCGGCGGCCAGGGCGAGTTCGGCCTGCGCGTCGGAGCATGCGGGGCCCTCGCAGTGCTCCGGAGCCGGGGGCCGGTCGGCGAATCCGGCCTGCGCCTCGAAGCGCGCAGGGCCCTCCAGGGCCGGACGCGAATCGGCGAGTCCGGCCCGCGCGTCGGGAGCCGCCAAGCCCGCGCGGTACTCAAGGGCCAGGCGCAGGTTGGCGTGTTCGGCGCGCAGCCGGGCCAGGGCCTCCGGCTGGCCGGGGCCGTACCAGCGCAGGGCGAGGCCCTCGGCGAGGGTGCGGTAGAAGTCGCGGTGGCGGCGCGCCAGGTCCCGCCGCTCCGGTTCGGTGAGCCGGGCATACGCGTACTCGCGCAGGATCTCCGGGAGGTGGTAGCGGCCGTCGCGGGCGGCCACGACGGACTGGGCGACCAGCCGGGCGAGGAGGCCGGGCACCTCTGCGGCGGTGATGCCGTCGCCGGAGCAGACGTCGGCGGCGGCGTCCGGGGTGAAGCCGTCGCGGAAGACGGCCAGCCGGTTCCACAGCAGCCGCTCGGCGGGGGTGCACAGTTCGTAGCTCCACTCGACCATGCCCCGCAGGCTGTGCTGGCGCGGGGGCGCGGTGCGGCAGCCGCCGGTCAGCAGCGCGAAGCGGTCCGTCAGCCGTTCCACGGCCACGTCGAGGGTGAGGCTGCGCAGCCGGGCCGCCGCCAGTTCGATGGCGAGCGGGAGCCCGTCCAGCTCCGTGCACAGCCGGACGGCCTGGGCCCGGTTGGCGTCGGTGACGCGGAAGCCCGGCCGGACGGCTGCGGCCCGGTCCTGGAGGAGGTCGACGGCCTCGCCGTCGGCGGGCAGGGGCGCGAGGGCGTGGACGTGTTCGCCGGGGACGGCCAGGGCCCGGCGGCCGGTGGCCAGCAGGCCGACTCCGGGGCAGGCCGCCAGCAGCGCCGTGGCCAGGGCCGCGCTCGCGTCCTGGAGGTGCTCGCAGTTGTCGAGGACGACGAGGGCCCGGTGCCGGGCCAGCTGGTGGGTGAGCGTCTCCAGGGCGGGCCGGGTGCCGAGGTCGGGCAGGCGCAGCGCCGCCAGGGCCGTGGCGGGCACCGTGGCGGGGTCGCGCACCGGGGCGAGGTCGACCAGCCAGACGCCGTCCGGGTAGGCGGTGCGGGAGAGGCCGGCCAGGTGCAGGGCCAGCCGGGTCTTGCCGACTCCGCCCGGGCCGGTCAGGGTCACCAGGCGGGCGGTGCGCAGCAGCCGGAGCTCGGAGACGTCGCGCCGCCTGCCCACGAAGCTGGTCAGCGGGGCCGGCAGGTTGCCTGCGATGGGGGTCGGACCGGTCACGCCTCACCTCGTGCGTCACGGACGTCCCCCGAGCGTATCCGCTGCCGGCCGGCCCCGCGCCGCGCCTGGTCGAGAACCGAACGCGCGTGACGTGCGTGATAGCGGAGAACGCAAGGGTACGCACACACGAGCGGGGGGACGCGAGTGGGAACTTCAGCACGCGCGAGAACGGCGGCACTGGCCGCCGTGGTGGCCGGGGTCCTGGTCACGGGAGCGACGACGGCGGACGGCGAGCCGGCACGAGCCGCGGCCTCCGGCACCGGCACCACGGCCTCGACCGTCACCCTGATCACCGGGGACCGCGTGGCCGTCGGCGCCGACGGCCGGGTCGCCTCGCTCGTCCGCGCACGAGGCCGCGAGAAGGTCGGCTTCTCGGTGCGGCGCGAGCGCGGCCACACCTGGGTGGTCCCGCAGGACGCCCTGCGCCTGATCGCCGACGGCGTCCTCGACCGGCGCCTCTTCGACGTCACACGGCTGGCCGGGGACGGCTACGGCGACGCGCTGCCGCTGATCGTCGGCTACCGCGAGGACGCCCGTACGACGGCCCGCTCCGGCGCCCGCGACCCGTTCGCCGGGGTGCCCGTGCGGGAGCGGCGCGCGCTGCCCGCCGTGAACGGCGAGGCCTTCGCGGTGCCCGCGGCCGGGACCCCGGCGCTGTGGTCGGCCGTCACCGGCCGCACCGGGGCCCGTACGGCGGACGGCGCGACCGGCGCCGTACGGCCCGTGGCCCACGTCTGGCTGGACGCCAAGGTCCGGGCCTCTCTCGCCGAGAGCGTCCCGCACATCGGCGCGCCGGCCCTGTGGAAGTCCGGCTTCACCGGCAAGGGCGTCACGGTGGCGGTCCTGGACTCGGGCGTGGACCAGACCCACCCGGACCTCAAGGGCGTCGAGGTCGCGCAGAAGAACTTCAGCGGCGCCCCGGACGTGAAGGACCACTACGGGCACGGCACCCATGTGGCGTCCATCCTCGCCGGGAGCGGCGCGCGGTCCGGCGGCCGGTACAAGGGCGTGGCGCCCGGGGTGCGGCTGCTGGACGGCAAGGTCCTGGCCGACGACGGGTGGGGCGACGCCTCGGGCATCGTGGCCGGCATGCAGTGGGCCGTCGACCAGGGCGCGCGGGTGGTCAACATGAGCCTGGGCTCCCTGGACTCCCCCGGTGTCGACCCGATGGAGGCGGCCGTGGCCCGGCTGTCCGGGAAGGCCCTGTTCGTGATATCCGCCGGCAACGACGGCGACAAACCCGGCACGATCGGTACGCCCGGCAGCGCCCCCGCCGCGCTCACCGTGGGTTCCGTGGACAAGCGGGACCGGATCGCCGACGACTCCAGCCGCGGCCCGAACCTCGACGGCACGCCCAAACCGGACATCACCGGCCCCGGCGTCGACATCACCGCCGCCCAGACCACGCAGGGCGACACGCCGGCCGGCGACGGGTACGCCGTGCACAGCGGGACGTCGATGGCCGCCCCGCACGTCGCGGGCGCCGCGGCCCTGCTGCTCCAGCAGCGCCCGGAGTTGACCGGGGCCCGGCTGAAGTCGCTGCTGACGGGCTCGGCGGAGCCGAACCCCCAGCTGAACGCCCATCAGCAGGGCGCGGGCCGGGTGGATCTGGGGCGCGCGGCCACCGCGCGGGTCGTCTCCGAGCCGGGCTCGCTCGGTTTCGGCATGCAGGCGTGGCCGCACGCCGACGACAAGCCGCTCTCCAAGGCCCTCACCTACCGCAACCTCGGCACCCGTCCGGTCACCCTGCGGCTGAGCACCTCCGGGGCCGCCCCGGCCGGCATGTTCACCGTCAAGGACGCCCAGCTCACCGTCCCGGCGGGCGGCACCGCGAGCACCACCGTCGTCGCCGACACCCGCAAGGGCACCCGCGACGGCGTCTTCGGCGGCACGGTCCTGGCGTCGGGCGACGGACAGCAGGTGCGTACGGGGCTCGTGGTCGAGCGCGAGGTGGAGTCCTACGACGTGACGGTGCGCCACATCGACGCCGACGGGGCGAAGCCGCCCGCGTACACGACGACGATCACCCCCCGCGCCGAGGGCGCCGGGTTCGTCCTGCCGTACCGGGCGAACGGCACGGTCGTGCAGCGGCTGCGCAAGGGGAGCTACCAGCTCGACAGCATCGTCTTCGCCGCGGACAACGAGCCGGGCTTCTTCGTGCAGCCGGTGCTGACGGTGGACAAGAACGTCACGGTCACCCTCGACTCCCGCAAGGCGAAGCCGTTCGCCGTCAAGGCCCCGGACCCGGCCGCGAAGCCCGTCACCTCCGTCGTCGGCTACTTCGACTCGGGCGCCGGCGTGGGCAACTCGTGGTCCTCCGGCGGGGCGCCGCCGGTCCGCACCCTGGCGCTCGGCCCGGCCTCCCCGACCATGAAGGCCCAGTTCAACGGCGTGTGGAAGAAGCCCGGACTGAACGCCGACCACCGGTTCGCCTTCCACCGCAAGGGCAGCTTCTTCACCGGCCTGAACCGCACCGTGACCCGGGCCGAGGTCGCCGAGGTGAAGCTCGGCTTCGGCGCCTCCGTCACCGGCACGAAGGGGCAGGTCCACATCAAGCCGGTGGACGAGCAGGGCGACAGCGTCGGCATCACCGAACCGGCGGAGCTGAAGCTGCCCCTGTCCACCACGCACTACCTCAACACCGACGGGGTGCGCTGGTCCTGGACGGCCACGCAGCTCGACAGCCGCGGCGAGGTGCGCACCGTGCACACGAAGGGGCCGGTGACGTACAAGCCCGGCTCCCGTCAGACGCTGCTGTTCAACACCGGTGTCGTCGGCCCCGGTGCCGCGACGCTCGACCGGACCGGCGACCAGCTCGGCGCGCGGGTCGAGCTGTTCGTCGACGGCGGCGGCAATCCCGGGTCGCCGGTCGTCACCAAGGGCTTCGCCCGGCTGGAGTCGGGCGGGCGGATCCTCGCCGAAGAGCCCGCGAACTGGGTGAGCGCCGAGGTGCCGGCCGCCTCCGCCGCGTACCGCCTGACCGTCGAAGCGGCCCGCGCCGCCTCCGACACCGCCACCAGCACCAAGGTGGCGGGGGTGTGGACGTTCACCTCGGCCCGGCCGGCCCCGGGCCGTACGGTACGGCTGCCGCTGTCGGCGGTACGGCTCACCCCGCAGCTCAGCCTGCGCGGTACGGCTCCGGCGGGCGGCACCCTCGCGGTCCCGCTCAGACTCGCCGGCCCGGCCGCCGGGGCCGGACAGGTCGCCGCCCTCACGGTGTCCGTCTCCTTCGACGCGGGCCGCACCTGGAAGCCCCTCACCGTCACCACCGACCCCAAGGGCGCCCGCTCGGTGACCGTCAAGCACCCGGCCAGTGCCAAGGCCGCCTCCTTCCGGATCGACCTGCGGGACAAGGCCGGCAACACGGTCCGCGAGACGATCACCAACGCGTACCTGCTCGCGCCCTGACGTCACGGGTACCACTTCCGGATGGCCGGGACCGGCTGACCGGCGGGGGCGGCCCCGCCGGTCGGCGGAGTGACCGCCTCGTGCGACCGCGATGGGATGAGCGAGTCGGGCGAGGCGATCACCCCGCACCCCCAACCGCCGACCGTACGGAGGAGACCCCCGTGATCCACCGCACGACCCTGCGACGGCATCCGCCTCCACCGCCGCCCGCCCGTCCTCGCCCTCCGAGGAACGCAACAAGGCGCTCGTGCTGCGGCTGTACACGGAGGGCTTCGGCAAGAACGACACGGACGTGGTGAAGCAGCTCGTCGCCGCCGGCTACATCCAGCACGAGACGTCCGTGCCCGGCGGGGCCGACGGCGACAGACCGTACCGGCGAAGACGGCCGGCGGAAACACAGGAGGAAACAAACCGAACCCTCGCGGTCACCGCCTGCCGCAAACTCTCCGACGGCGACCTGGTACGGGTCTTCAGCTCCGACTACTCCGTCGCGGACATCTTCCGCGTCACCAACGGAAAGATCCTCGAACACTGGGACGTGGTCCAGGACGGCCAGTAGCCCTTCCACAAGAACCGCCCGGGCAGGAAGAAGCCGGCATCGAGGCCATGCGCCGCGCCCTACGCCGCAGTCCCCCGCCCGGCCTCCCCCGGATCACCCAGCGGCCTGGTCTCCCCGACGTCCTCGTCCGCCCGGCGCTCCGGCTCCGTCGCGTCCAGGTCCCAGTGGTGCCGGCACTCGTCGCACCGGTACTCCGGTACCCCCACGTCGATGGTCAGCACAGCCCCGTACGGGCATCCGCTGCCGTCACCTCGACCCTCACACTCCTGTTCCCAGATATCCGCCACATGCCCAGAAAACTCGACCGAACCCGCCGGTCCGGGGAGCGTTCGGAACGGCCTGCCGGATGTGAGGCGTGCGGTCGGGTTACTCCCCAGGGACTAATCCGCGCCCGCTGTCGCCCCCGGGAGTACGTGTCGCCTCGCTCTCCCGCCCGACGAAAGCCGTGGTTCTCACCGGAAGTCTGGGGACCGAAGCAGACGTCACCCGGAGGGAGATCGGTCGATGAGGGCCGGAGAGACAACCACGCCGAGGGCGGGACGGGGGCGGGCCGTTCCCTGGGCGGTGTTCGGGCTGTGGATCGCCGCGCTCGTGCTCGTCGGACCGCTCGCGTCGAAGCTCGCCGACGTGCAGCACGACAAGGTCACCGACTACCTGCCGGCGAGCGCGGACTCGACGCGGGCGGCGAAGATCGAGGAGAAGTTGCCCGGTGGCGAGACCACGGAGCTGGTGCTCGTCTACCACCGGGACGGCGGGCTCAGCGCCGCCGACCGGAAGACCGCGGCCGGACAGGTCGCTCAGATCAGCCGGCAGCACAAGCTGACCGGCGGTGCTCCCGAGGGGATCGGGTCCGAGGACGGCACGACCCTGATGTACCCGGTCGCCAGCAACGAGCCCGGGGCGAACGAGGAGGAGCGGGACAAGCTCGTCACCGACGTCCGCGACATCGCCCGGGGCGAAGGCGGGTTGAGCGTCGACGTGGGCGGCACCGGCGCGCTGGCCACCGACTCCGGCGCGGTCTACGACTCGCTCGGCGGACCGCTGCTCTACACCACCGTCGCCGTCGTCGCCGTCCTGCTGATCCTGATCTACCGCAGCCCCGTGCTGTGGCTCGTCCCCCTCGTCGTCGCCGGGATCGCCGACTACCTGTCGATGGGTGCCGCCTACGGCCTCAACCAGGTCTTCGGCACGACCGTCTCGGGCCAGAGTTCGGGGGTGATGACGATCCTCGTGTTCGGGGCGGGTACGGACTACGCGCTGCTGATCGTCTCGCGCTACCGGGAGGAGCTGCGGCGCTTCGAGCGGCCGTACGAGGCCATGGTCGCCGCCCTGCGCGGCTGTGGCCCCGCCGTGCTCGCCTCCTCCGGCACCGTCGCCGCCGGACTGCTGTGCCTGCTGGCCGCCGACCTCAACAGCAGCCGGGGCATGGGGCCGCTCGGCACCGTCGGTGTGCTGTGCGCGCTGATCGCGATGACGACCCTGCTCCCCGCGATCCTCGTACTGGTCGGACGGCGGGTGTTCTGGCCGCTCGTGCCCGCCTTCGGGAGCACGCCCAAGCAGCGGCGCAGCCTGTTCTCGGCGATGGGCGGCTCCGCCGGACGCAGGCCGCTGACCGTGCTCGCGAGCGGTGCCGTCCTGCTCGGCGCCCTCGCCCTGGGCTCGTTCAACCTGCCGGGGCCGCTCAAACAGGAGGACTCCTTCGTCACCAAGCCGGAGTCCGTCGCCGCGATGGAGACCGTCGCCAAGTCCTTTCCCGGGCAGGGCAGTCGGCCCATCGACGTGATCACCCCGCAGGACCGCGCCGACGAGACCCTCACGGCCGCCCGCTCCACTCCGGGAGTCGCCGGCGCGGAGAGGGGACGTACGGGGGACGGCTGGACCGAGATCTCCGTCTTCGCGAAGAGCGCACCCCAGTCGGCGGGCGAGACCGCCACCATCACGTCCCTGCGGGACAGACTGAAGGGCTCCTACGTCGGCGGGGACAGCGCCCAGCAGATCGACCTGGAGGACACCAACGCCCGGGACACGAAGATCGTCGTGCCGCTCGTCCTCGTCTCCGTCCTGCTCATCCTGATCGTGCTGCTGCGGAGTCTGGTCGCACCGCTGCTCCTGGTGGTCGCGGTCGTCGCGGTGTGGGGTGCCTCCCTCGGGATCGGCGGGCTGCTCTTCGAACCGGTCCTCGGCCTCAAGGGCACCGATCCGGGGCTCGGCCTGCTGTCCTTCGTGTTCCTGGTCGCTCTCGGCGTCGACTACGGCATCTTCCTCATGCACCGGATGGGGGAGGAGTCCCTGGCGGGAGCGGAACCGGCCACGGCGGCACTGACCGCGCTGCGCACCACCGGCGGCGTCATCGCCTCGGCCGGACTGGTCCTCGCCGCGACCTTCGCCGTGCTGACGAACATGGGCCTGGTGCAGCTGGTCCAGCTCGGCTTCGTGATCGCCGTCGGCGTCCTGCTCGACACCTTCCTCGTACGGACGTACCTGGTGACCAGCGCCAGCGTCGCCCTGGGGCGGAAGGTGTGGTGGCCGGGTGTGCTCTCCCGGGAGCCCGAGCCGACCGAGCCGCCACGGCAGCCGGAGACCGTCGGCGCACCTTGATCCAGCGCCCGGGCGCGTACCGGAAGATGGAGCCGTGGAAGAACGGGGAACGACCACAGGGGTACGCGACCGGTCTGCGTCTGCGCCGCCGACGGCTGCCGGGGGCGGCGGGTGGTCCCGGCGCGTCGAGCGCGTCATGTCCGCCGTCCACCGCGAACCCCTGGCCGCACCGCACCGCACCCGCAACGACGCGGTCCTCGCGCTGGGCGCCGCCGTGCTCGCCGTAGCCGTCGCCCTGACGGGCGGTGAAGGGACACCGCCCGACCGACTCGGCTGGACGCTGCTGCTCGCCGGGTACCTGCCCCTCGTAGGGCGGCGGCACCGTCCGGTGGCGGCCCTGCTCGGGGTGGTGGCCTGCATGGCTCCGTACTACGCCCTCGACTACGACCCCGCCCTGCCGATCCCCGCGACCGTCCTGGCGCTCTACACCGTCGCGGCGACCGGCACCGTACGCCGCACCCTGCTCACCGGTGTCGCCGTCCTCGGCCCGACCCTGATCAGCAACGGCCTCACCAACTCGCAGGGGGAGCTGGAGTTCCTGGAGATCTCCGGCTGGATCATCGCGGTCCTGTTCATCGGTATCGCCGTCCGCTACTACCGCCTGTACGTCGCCTCCCTCGTCGAGCGCGCCGAACGGGCCGAACGCACCCGGGAGGAGGAGGCCCGGTACCGCGTCGCCGAGGAACGGCTGCGGATCGCCCGCGACCTGCACGACCTGCTCGCCCACAGCATCACGCTCATCGGCGTGCGGACGTCCGTGGCGGCCCACATCCTCACCGCCGACCCCGAACGCCTCGACCGCGAGGCCGTCGCCCAGGCACTGGAGGAGATCGCGGGGACCTGCCGGACTGCGCGGGGGGAGCTGCGTACGACGTTGGAGGTGCTGCGGGAGGGGGACACGGGCACGGACACGGGCGTGGGGGCGGGGGTGAGTTTGAGATCGGGGGCGGATCCGGGAGCGGGCGCGGGTCTGGGAGCGGGCGCGGGTCTGGGAGCGGGCGCGGATGTAGGGGCGAGGGCGGATGTGGGAGCGAGGGCCGGTTCCCTGTCCGGTTCTGTTTCCGGGGCCGGGGACATGCGGGGGCCGCTGCCCGGGATCGACGGGCTGGCCGGTCTCGTGGAGACCGGCCGGGTGGCGGGGGCCAAGGTCGAACTGTCCGTCCGCGCGGACGGCATCCCACCCTCCGTGGGCGCCGCCGCGTACCGGATCGTGCAGGAGGCACTCACCAACGCCGTACGTCACGGTGGCCGCGACGACCTCACCGTGCGGGTGGGTCTGTGGACCGCGGACGGCGCGCTGCGGGTGAGCGTCAGGGACGACGGCTCGGGCGGCGGGGTGGGCGACGGCACACCGGGGTTCGGGCTCGTCGGGATGCGGGAGCGGGCCCGTAGCGTGGGCGGCACACTGGACGCCGGTCCAGGACCGGTCGAGGGCTTCGAGGTGACCGCGACACTGCCGCTGTCGCGGGAGGGCGAGGTCCGATGACATCCCCTGTGTCGGCCTCGGACCGCTGGGAAGACTGGCGGTGGGGTTGTGAGACGTCGCGGTCCGCCGTGCTGGTCGGGCTCGTAGGACTCGTGGTTGAGTCGGCATCCGTGGATCACACGGATCGATGCGCGGGCCGGGACCGGGACCGCGTACGGATGGCCCCTATCCCGTCGTGCCCAAGTCCGTCGGTAGGGCACTCCGCGCATGCGGCCGAAGGCTTTGGTGACCGGGGCGATGACGGAGTCGCGTCCGGCCTCGGCCCGGTGTTCGTCCACGACGCCCGCCGGGGCCGAGCACAGGCGCCCGACCGGAGCAGCCCCGGTCCGGCGCCCGCGGCAGGGGCCGGGCTCGCTCAGTTTGTGGTGGCGCAGCCGCGCGTACCCGGCAGTGCCCCTGCCATCGCCGGGGTCGGACTTCGCGCCGGACAGCACCTCGACGTCACCGAACCCGGCGAGTCCGGCCACGGTGTGAGCGACGGCGAACTCGCTTCCGCCCCGGCCTCGTCGAGTACGCAGACCGCATGCTCGGCCGATCCCCGGACGCGTCCCTCTGTCGCCGGCCGACAGCTCGGGAAGAGCCGGAGCGGCAGTCTCATCGGGGCCCTCGAACCAGCCCGCCACCCCAACACGCACCGGCATCTGCCCACAAGCGCCCAACCGACCCCCGCAGAAAGGGTGGTGGCCCAGTGACCATCCGCGTACTGCTGGCCGACGACCAGAACCTCGTACGGTCCTCCTTCGCGATGCTCGTCTCGTCGGCCGGGGACATGGAGGTCGTCGCCGAGGCGGGCACCGGTCGGGAGGCCGTGGCGCTGGCCCGTTCCGCGCGGGCCGATCTCGTCGTGATGGACATCCGTATGCCCGACCTCGACGGCATCGAGGCGACCCGGCTCATCGCCGCCGACGAGGACCTCGCGGGGGTCAAGGTACTCGTCCTGACGACGTACGAAACCGACGAGCACGTCGTCGAGGCGCTGCGGGCCGGGGCGTCCGGCTTCCTCGTCAAGGACATCAGACCGGCCGAACTCCTCGACGCCATCCGGACAGTCGCCGCCGGCGACTCCCTCCTCTCCCCCGGCCCCACCTCACGGCTGATCGCCCGCTTCCTGCGCACCCCGAACACCCCACCGCCCTCCGCGGCGGGCGGGCCGAGCGGACTGTCCGACCGCGAGCGGCAGGTGCTCACACTGGTCGCGCGCGGCCTCAACAACTCCGAGATCGCCGACGTCCTGGAACTCAGCCCACTGACCTCCAAGGCCCATGTCAGCCGGATCATGGGCAAGTTGGGCGCACGGGACCGGGCACAGCTGGTGATCGTGGCGTACGAGTCGGGACTCGTGACACCTGGGACCGCCTGAACACCCACGCACGCCGAAGTCCCTCCGGAGGATGCCCCCGATGCCCCTGCTGCGGACGTTGCCGAGGATCGAGGTCCGGCCGCTCTTCCCGGCGAAGGTCGCCCAGTGGTCGACACCGGTCCAGGGAAGGTCTCGTCGCTCACCTTGACCGCAGCGCTGTCCGTCACCCCGGGTGAAGGCTGGACGGCCACCGCAGTCCCCCGCCGATCTGTTCGCGCTCGCCTCCGCCCTGGGCTGGTTCACCGAGTCCCTCAGCGCGCTCGTCCGCGACAACCGACACCCGGTGCACCACGGCTGCCTTCTCCGCATCGGGCGCTCAAGAAACCGAGATTTCGCGGCCACCCCTGGGACGGTCCTGGCCGGGCCGGAGGCTCAGCCCAGGAAGCTGAGCCGGACCTGACGGTCAGGGTTGTCTTTGTTCGTGTCCACCAGGCACACCGACTGCCAGGTGCCCAGTTCCAGGTGGCCCGCGAGGACCGGGAGGGTCGCGTGGGGTGGGACGAAGGCGGGGAGGACGTGGTCTCGGCCGTGGCCCGGGGAGCCGTGGCGGTGGGTCCAGCGGTCGTCGGCGGGGAGGAGGGTGTGGAGGGCGGCGAGGAGGTCGTCGTCGCTGCCGGCGCCGGTTTCGATGACGGCGATGCCCGCGGTGGCGTGGGGGACGAAGATGTTGAGGAGGCCGTCGCGGTTGCCGGCGGTCTCGCGGAGGAAGGATTCGCAGTCGCGGGTGAGGTCGATCACGCGTTCGCTGGAGCCGGAGGCGATGTGCAGGACGCGGGTGGTGAAGGCATCGGACATGGGGCCATTGTCGCCGTTGCCGCGGATGCGGAACGGCGTTGGCCGTGTACGACGCGTCGGCGTCGCGGCCGACGTGCCCGAGGCGCTCCGACCGGCCCGGCCCCTCCCCGACACGGCCCCATCGCCAGATCCAGCACTCCCGGCACAGCCCCATCGACCGGCCCGGTCCTCCCGGCGCGGCCCTCACCGGCCGATCCGGTCCTCAACGCGCCCCGCCGATCCCCCCACCCTCCGAAGTCCACTTCTCAAGACACCCGTTGACCACCCCTCCGCAACTGGCTACGTTCAGCGGCATGTTGCGTTCAGCCCTGCTCACCACGCGCGGTCACATCGACCTGCTGCGGGTGGCCTCCGCCGCGTGTCGTCGCGGCTGCTGACGCCCTTCACCTCTCGGTAGCCCGTTCCGGGGCAGAGCTCTGGGCTCTGCCTGATCCGGTGCTGCCGGGGCGTGTTCCCCCACCGCTTTGTGGAGCCCCCATGAGCATCAGCCATGCCCCGCCGCCCCCACCCGACGCGGCCGAGTCCGACATTCCGGACAGCCGCGATCTCGAACTCCGGCCGCTCCTCCCCCGCACCTCCCGCCGGACCCGCGTCCCGCGCTGGCTGCGCCGGACGACCGGCCCCGCACTCCTCCTCGCCCTGTGGCAACTCCTCTCCAGCACCGGCGTATTGACGCCGGACGTGCTCGCCTCTCCCGGCCGGATCGCGGAGGTCGGCAAGGAGTTGGTCGCCGACGGTTCGCTCACGTCGGCGATGGGTACGTCGCTCCAGCGCGTGGCCCTCGGGCTGCTGTTCGGCACTCTCATCGGTACCGGACTCGCCCTGTTCTCAGGGCTGTTCAGGGTCGGCGAGGATCTCGTGGACGCCCCGGTGCAGATGCTGCGGACCGTGCCGTTCGTGGGTCTGATCCCGCTGTTCATCATCTGGTTCGGGATCGGCGAGACGCCGAAGGTCGCGATCATCACGCTCGGGGTGACGTTCCCGCTGTACCTGAACGTGTACGCCGGGATCCGCGGCGTCGACGCCCAACTCGTCGAGGCGGGCGAGTCGTTGGGGCTCACGCGATGGGGACTGGTCCGGCATGTCGTGCTGCCGGGCGCGCTGCCCGGCGCGCTGACGGGGCTGCGGTACTCGCTCGGCATCGCCTGGCTCGCGCTGGTCTTCGCCGAACAGGTCAACGCGGACTCGGGGATCGGGTTCCTGATGGTGCAGGCACGGGACTTCCTGCGTACGGACGTGATCGTGGTCTGCCTGATCGTGTACGCGTTCCTCGGCCTGTTCGCCGACTTCGTGGTCCGTTCTCTGGAGAGGGTGCTGCTGCAATGGCGACCGACGTTCACCGGCCGGTGACCGGACAGGCGGTGCGGGTCGAGGGGCTGACGCGGTCCTTCGACGGACGTGCCGTCATCGACGACCTCCGACTCGACATCAGGCCGGGCGAGTTCGTCGCGCTGCTCGGGCGCAGCGGGTGCGGGAAGTCGACGCTGCTGAGGATCCTCGCGGGGCTCGACCGGGAGATCGAGGGGACGGTGCTGGTGCCGCGCCGTAAAGCGGTCGCGTTCCAGGCGCCGCGGCTGATGCCATGGAAGAGGGTGTGGCGCAACGTGCTGCTCGGGCTGCCGGGCAATCCCTCAAGAGACGTCGCCGACCAGGCACTTGAGGAGGTCGGGCTCGGCCACCGGGCGGACGCGTGGCCCAGGACGCTCTCCGGCGGTGAGGCCCAACGCGCCTCGCTGGCGCGGGCGTTGGTGCGCGAGCCCGATCTCCTGCTGCTGGACGAGCCGTTCGGCGCGCTGGACGCGCTGACCCGGATCAACGCCCAGCGCCTGGTGGGCGAGTTGTGGCGGCGGCGCGGGTGCGCGGTACTGCTCGTCACGCACGACGTCGAGGAGGCCGTCCTGCTCGCGGACCGGGTCCTGGTGATGGACGGCGGGGTCATCGCGCACGAGCAGCGGATCGGCCTGGAGAGGCCGCGCGAGCTGTCCGATCCGCGGTTCGCGGAACTGCGTACGGAGTTGCTGGGGCGGCTCGGGGTGGGGGCGGCGGCCTGAACACCAGGCCGCCACGGACCCCCGGTCGCCGGGGACCTCCGGTGGCCGCGGCCCCCGGTCGCCGGGGACTCCCGATCACCGTGAACCCCAGATCTCCGCCAGCCCCCGCCGCCATGAACTCCCGTCGGAGGACCCCCATTTCCCCTCGGGTCCCCCAACTCCCGCCGTCATCCCCCCACTTCGACCTGAACGGACCCCCATGCGACGCCGCCTCCTCCCCGCCGTCCTCCTCCCCCTCGCCCTCCTCCTCACCGCCTGCGGCGGCGCCTCCTCCGCGAGCACCGGCACCGACGGCACCGGCTCCCTCACCCTCGACATCGGTGACCAGAAAGGCGGTTCGGAAGCGGTCCTGCGTGCCGCGGGCGAACTCAAGGGCCTCGACTACCGGATCAAGTGGTCCACGTTCACCTCCGGCCCGCCGCTCCTGGAAGCCGTCAACGCCGGGGCCGTCGACATCGGCGCCGTCGGCAACACGCCACCCGTCTTCGCGGCGGGCGCGGGCTCGAAGATCACGGTGGTGGCCGCGTGGCACGGGTCCTCCGAGGGCGAGGCGATCCTCGTGCCGAACGGTTCGGAACTGACCAGGACCGCCGACCTGAAGGGCCGTTCGGTCGCCGTCGCGCAGGGTTCCTCCGCGCACTACCAGCTGATCGCGTCCCTCGAGGCCGCCGGGCTCACCCTCTCCGACGTACAGGTCAAATATCTCCAGCCCGCCGACGCGCTCGCCGCGTTCACCTCCGGGAAGGTCGACGCGTGGGCCGTCTGGGACCCGTACACCTCGCAGGTCCTCGAAGCGAAGAAGGGGCGCGTGCTGACGACCGGGCAGGGGGTCGTCAACGGGCTCAGCTTCCAGGTCGCCGCACCCGCCGCGCTGAAGGACCCGAAGAAGGAGGCCGCCATCGCCGACTACCTCGCGCGGCTGCGGCGCGCGCAGGACTGGGTGTACGGCCACCAGGCCGACTGGGCGACGGTGTGGGCGAAGGACACGGGGCTGCCGTACGAGGTCGCGCTCGCGTCGGTGAGACGTACGCACTCGACCCGCGTACCGGTCGCCGTCGACCGGGCGGCGATCGACTCCGAGCAGAAGATCGCCGACACGTTCACGGAGCTGAAGCTGATCCCGGGGAAGGTCGACTTCTCGGCCTTCACGGACGGCCGCTTCAACGGGAAGCTGCCGGCCTCCACGACGCCGTCGCGCTGAGGAGTACCGAGGGCCGGCGGGCGCGGGGACGGGACGGAGTCCTCTGACTCCGTCCCGTCGGGCCTTCCGTACGCTCCCCGGTCCGCGCTCGGTCAGGTCGCCTTCGGTTTCCGGGCCTGGTTCTTGTTGAACTCCGCCACGTTCCGCTGGTGTTCGGCGTAGTTCGCGGTGAAGCGGGTGTCGCCGGGTCTGACGGTGACGAAGTAGAGCCAGTCGCCGGGGGTGGGGGTGATGGCGGCCCGCATCGCTTCCTCGCCGGGGTTGTCGATGGGGGTCGGGGGGAGGCCCATGCGCTGGTACGAGTTGTAGGGGCTGTCGATCTTCGTGTCGGCGTCCGCCGTGTTGAGGGTGGAGCGGTTGAGGGCGTAGTTGATCGTGGAGTCCATCTGGAGGGGCATGCCGCGTTCCAGGCGGTTGAAGACGACGCGGGCGACCTTGCCCATGTCGGCCTTCGTGGCGGCCTCGGCCTGGATGATGCTGGCGATGGTGACGGCCTGGTAGACGTTCATCGCGTTGCGCTGGGCGCCGGCGGCCATGGGGGCGCCGTTGAACTTCTTGTTCGCGGTGTCGACCATGTACGCGAGGAGGGACTGGGGGGTCGACTTCTCGGTGAGGGGGTACGTCGCGGGGAACAGGTACCCCTCCGGGTTGCCCTCGGCGTCGGCCGGGAGTTTGAGGCCGGTCTTCGGGAAGGTCTTGCGGGTCGTGCCGACCGGCAGGGCGAGCGCCTTGTCGACCGCCTCGTAGACCTGGCCCGAGCGCCAGCCCTCGGGGATGGTCAGGACCTTGGGCTTGGCGGCCTCGGGAGCCGCCCGCTCCAAGTTCAGCAGCGGCACCGCCACCGCGGCAGCGGCCACGACGGCCCCGGTGACGACGAGGACGGTTCGGCCACGGCGCGTCAGACGGATCGCGCTCCGGGGCGGAGTGTTCATCTGCATGCGGGCACGTTAACCCGCATACCATCAAAAACCGGGCATATTGTCGCTTTGTCGGATGATCACCCTCCGAAAGCCGGGACCCCCGGGACATCAGCCCCTCTGGGCGCCACAGCCCGAGACCGCCGGAACACCCACCCCGCCCCCCGGCCTCTACGCCGCCGTCACCCGCTCGCCCTTCCTCACCAGCCCCGCATACCTCCCCTCCCGCGCCACCAACTCCTCATGCGTCCCCCGCTCCACGACCCGCCCGCCTTCGAGGACGACGATCTGGTCCGCGTCCCGGATCGTCGACAGCCGGTGGGCGATCGTCAGGGTCGTCCGGTTCGCCGACAGCGCGTCGATCGCCCGCTGCACGGCGTACTCCGTCCGCGTGTCCAACGCGCTGGTCGCCTCGTCGAGGATCAGGACCGGCGGGTCCCGCAGGATGGTCCGCGCGATGGCGAGGCGCTGTTTCTCGCCGCCGGAGAAGCGGTGCCCCCGCTCGCCGACGACCGTGTCGTACCCGTCGGGCAGCGACACGATGTGGTCGTGGATCTGCGCGGCGCGCGCCGCCTCGTGCAGTTCCTCGTCGCTCGCGTCGGGCTTCGCGAACCGCAGGTTCTCCGCGACCGTCGCGTGGAAGAGGTACGTCTCCTGGGAGACGACGCCGATCGCGCGCGCGAGGGTGTCGAAGTCGAGGTCGCGGACGTCGACCCCGTCGAGGGTGACCCGGCCGCCCGTCACGTCGTACAGGCGCGGCACGAGGTGGCCCAGCGTGGACTTGCCCGCGCCGGTCGGGCCGACGACGGCGAGGCTGTGACCTGCGGGAACGGTGATGTCGACGCCGTCGAGGATCGCCCGGCCGGCGCCTTCGCCCGCGTACCGGCCCTCGCCCTCACCGCCGTACCGGAACGACACGTCCTCGAAGCGGATCTCCCCCTTGACGCGGTCCAGGTGGACGGCGTTGTCGCGTTCGGTGATGTCGATCGGCAGGTCGAGGTACTCGAAGATGCGCTGGAAGAGCGCGAGGGAGGTCTGGATCTGGACGCCGGTCGCCAGGAGGCTGACGGCGGGGCGGAAGAGGCCCTGCTGGAGGGAGACGAAGGCGACGATCGTGCCCAGCGAGATGGCGGGGCCGCCGATCTGGAGGGCGACGCCCGCGGCCCAGTAGATGAACGCCGGCATCGCGGACATGACGATCCCGATGACGGCCATCCGCCAGCGGCCCGCCATGTTGGAGCGGACCTCCAGGTCGACGAGGCGCTCGGACTCGTCGGCGAAGGTCCTGGTCAGGGAGTCGGCGCGGCCCATCGTGCGGCCGAGCAGGATGCCGCTGACGGAGAGCGACTCGGTGACCGTCGCGGACATCGCGGCCATCTGCTTCTGCCGCTCGGTGGTGATCCTCTTGCGCTCCGAGCCGACCCGGCGGCTGATCCAGACGAAGACCGGCAGGAGCAGCAGCGAGACGGCGGTCAGCCGCCAGTCGAGGGCGAGCATCGCGACGATCGTGGCGACGACGCTGGTGAAGTTGGACACCAGGGAGGTCGCGGTGGAGGTGACGGTCGCCTGCATGCCGCCGATGTCGTTGGCTATGCGGGACTGGACCTCGCCGGTGCGCGTGCGCGTGAAGAACGCGAGGGACATCCGCTGGAGGCGGCCGTAGACGGCCGTTCGCAGGTCGTGCATGACGCGCTGGCCGACCGTCGTCGAGATCAGCGTCTGGAGGACGCCGAAGACGCCGGAGAGGACGGCGCTGAGGATCATGCCGAGGGCGAGCAGGCTCAGCAGGCCCGTACGCCCCTGGGGGATCGCGACGTCCAGCGTCTCCTTCAGCAGGAACGGCGTCGCGACGCCGACCAGCGAGGAGGCGGCGACCAGCAGGCCCACGAGGGCGAGGCGGGCGCGGTAGGGGCGGAACAGCTTGAGGATGCGGCGGACCTGGCGCGGTTGGGGCTGCTCGGGGTCGGCCGGCGGGTTCCAGGCGGGCTGTTTCTCTCGGTCGGGGTGCATGGGCTCCTTCGGGAGATGCTTCGGGAGATGCTTCGGAGATCCTGTGAACCAGGACCACGCTCATTGTTACCTATACTCACAATGAACGGCATCCTGTTATTGTTCCCGCATGGCCACACCAGATTCCGACAGCCTGCTCGCCGAGCAGTTGCTGCGGTTCACCCGCCGCGTGCACCGCATCCAGAAGCGGCACATCGAGGAGTGCGGCCTGGGTGTCACCCCGGCCCAGTCCCGCCTGCTGCGCACGCTCGCGCAATACCCCTCCCCACCGCGGATGGCCGACCTCGCCGAGCGCCTCGAAGTGGTCCCGCGCGCGGTGACGACGCTGGTGGACGGCCTGGAGGCGAACGGAAAGGTGCGCCGGGTCCCCGATCCGACGAACCGGCGCGTGATCCGCGTCGAGCTGACGGAGGACGGGCGTACGGCGCTGAGCGAGCTGCGGGGGGCGCGGCGCTCGGCGGCGTCGGAGATCCTCGCACCGCTGTCGCCGGACGAGCGGGAGGAGCTGGGGGATCTGCTGGGGACGCTGCTGAGCGGGATGCCGGTGCACGGCTGAGGCGGCATGTGCGGCGCACGACAGCGACCGCCGCACCCGAGGTTCCGGGTGCGGCGATCGCTGCGCGTTCTGGGTCAGCCCGCTTCGGGTGCGGGCTCCTTCTTGGTGAGCTGCGCGGGCACAGCCGCCTGCTCCTCACCCTTGCCGGCGTCGCTCTTCCCCGCGTCGCTCTTCCCGTCGTCGTCCGTCACGTCGATCTCCCCGTCCAGGACCTTCCGCGCCCGTTCGAGATCCAGCGCCCCCTCCCACCGCGACACCGCGAACACGGCGACGCAGTTGCCGAGCAGGTTCGTGACGACGCGCATCGAGTCCATGATCCGGTCGACGCCGAGGAGCAGGGCGACCGCCCCGGCGGGGATCGCGCCGAGGGACGACGCCGTCGCGGAGAGCGCGAGGAACGCGGAGCCGGGGATGCCCGCCATGCCCTTGCTGGTCAGCATCAGCACCAGGACGACGGTGATCTGCTGGCTGAGGCTGAGGTCGACGCCGACGGCCTGCGCGATGAACAGGGTGCCGATGGAGAGGTAGAGGGACGCGCCGTCGAGGTTGAAGGAGTAGCCGGTCGGCAGGACGAGGCCGACCGCGTCGTCCCGGGCGCCCGCCTTGCGCAGCTTCTGCATGACGCGCGGCATGACCGACTCGGTGGACGCGGTGCCGAGCGCGAGCAGCATCTCCTCGCGGATGTAGCGCAGGAACTTCCAGAGGCTGAGCCCGGTCACGATCCGCAGGGCGACGGCGAGCAGCGCGATGAACACGGCCGCGGCGGCGTAGCACAGGGCGATCAGCTTGCCGTACGTCTCGATCACACCGAGGCCGTAGTTGCCGATCAGGACGGCCATCGCGCCGAACACGGCGATCGGAGCGAGGCGCATCACGAAGCCGACGATCGCGAAGATGATCTCCTGCGCCTGCTCGATCGCGGGCAGCACCTGCGGGACCTTCGTGTGCCCGAGGTGCAGCAGCGCCGCGCCGACGAGGCAGGCCAGGATCAGCACCTGGAGCAGGGAGTTCTCGGCGAACGCGCCGACGAACGAGGTCGGCAGGGAGTGGAGCACGAACTCGGTCGTGGACGGCAGCGAGCCGCCGTTCGTCTTCGCGTCGACCGCCGCCGTGTTCAGCGTGGCGGGGTCGACGTGCATCCCGGAGCCCGGCTGGACGAGGTTCGCGGCGAGCAGCCCGACGATCAGCGCGAACGTGCTCGCGACCTCGAACCAGATCAGCGCCTTGAGGCCGATGCGGCCGAACGCCTTGAGGTCACCGGCTTTGGCGATCCCGACGACGACCACGCAGAACACGAGCGGCGAGATGATCGTCTTGATCAGCCGGATGAACCCGTCGCCGAGCGGCTGAAGGTCGGAGGCGAAGCCCGGCCAGAGCTTGCCTACGGCGATCCCGAGCACGAGCGCTATCGCGACCTGGGTGAACAACGAGGTACGCAGCGTTCGTGCGACGCGTCGCGGCAGGGATGGTACGGACTGCGGCACGGGCACTCCTGGTAGGGACGGCGGACTCACAGAAACCCGACAGGACTTCTGCGATACGGAAAGCGTCTTCCGTGCCGATCACTTTGGAGTGCCCGTGGCTCGTAGGGAAGACCTCCGTGTTGCCGATTTGTAAATCACGTCATGAGTGATGGATCACACATCAGAACGTTTCAGCAGGCGCTACTGTCCTCGGTCAGCATGCCCTGGACCGCGGTCACAGTGCGGTCGTGGCAGCCCAGGGAGCCCGTCAGCCGGTAGCGCTCGGTCGTCGTGGCGACGCCGTGCCGCTGGTCGCGCGGCACGCCGGTCGTGTACGTCGCGTCGCCCGTGTACGTGTCGTCGAGCCGCGACCAGCGCCCGCGTGTGTCACTGACGGCGGCCCGGTCGGCGAGCGCCATGACCGTGCGCAGCCGGTCGTCCGCGCCGATCGTCGTCGTGCCGTCCATCGTGTACGTCCGGTGCGCGCGCGTGGTGTGCCGGTTCACGGTGACCGTCTCGTCGTCCGTCCACACCCCGTCGAGGGCGTCCAGCTTCTCGCCCTCGGTCCAGCGGTGCGTGGAGGTGTGGGCCAGGGCCCGGGTGACCGTGGTGGTGACACGGCCGTGCGAGGTGTCGGCGTACCCGGTGACCGTGAGGCGGTGCGCGGCCTTCGTGTCGACGCGGTGCCGCGAACCCGGCGTGTACGTCGAGGAGTTGGCCGGGGCGCCCGCCCTGTGGGCGGTCACCTTGCCGGTGACCTGCTTCTTTCCCGCGTCCTGCCAGACCAGGACGTTGACCGGCGCGCTCCAGCCCGTCTGGCCCTCGGGGACGCCGACGACCGCGACCTCGACGCGGTGCGGGCGGCCGTCGTTGAGGACGCCGGCGAACGGGGTCAGGTCGTACTCGATCGGCTTGATGTCGAAGGCGCGGGGGCCGGGGACGACGTACCAGAGGAAGGGGTTGGACCAGCCGCCGGTCCACACGGTCGGGAACGGGGTGGCTATCCCGGCGAGTTGCCCGTCCACCTTGATCTGGACCTCGCGGTAGGGGCCGTCGGGCGTCTGGCAGGAGTACGGCGCCGGGGCCGGGACGGAGAGGTACCAGTACTCCTCGCAGCCGCCTCCCGAGCCGGTGGCGTAGACCTCGGCGAGGATGCGTTCGCTGTTGCGGGGGGTGGTGAGGGTGTGGTCGGGGGTGAGGGTGAGGACCTTGTCGGGAACAGTGCCGGGGTCGGTGTTCGCGGTGTTTCCAAGGGAGTTGGCGGGGTACGCCTTCGTTCCGGCCCGCTTCGGCTCGGGCGCCTTGGAGAACGTCAGCGTGACCTTGACGTCCAGCACGCCCGTGTACGTGTCGTCGACCACGTTCCCGATCAGCATCTCGACGTCCTGTGCGCGCCGGAGCGTGTCGGTGTAGCGGGTGACGTCCTTCTCGACCGACCACTCGATGCCGTCCGGGGAGGGCTGCGGGGTCGAGGTGCGGAAGATCTCGACGCCGCCGATGTGGAGGTAGCCGAGGCGGTCGTACTGGCGGCCCTTGACCTTGCCGTCCATGCGCAGGACGACCTTGCTCCAGTTGTCACCGCAGGCCGGGGGCGGGGTGTAGGTGCCCCGGTAGGGGGTGAAGTCGCGGAACTGGGCCTGGGCGACGGTGACTTCGCAGGACTCGGTGCCGGGTGTGGGGATGGGTGGGGCGGCGGTCAGGGGGTCGTGCCAGTCGGAGCCGAACTCGGGCGGTGCGGCGGCGGATCGGGGCACCGCTCGGGAGGCTTCCGGGGTCGCCGTGGCCGTCGTGGTCGCTGCCAGCGGGAGGGCCGCCGCCGTCAGCGCGGCGAGCATGGACATGATGAGCCGTCTGGTCATGGCCGGTGTTCTAAGGGGAGTCTCCCCCGTCCCGCAACCGTGCGGTTCAGGCCTTCAGTGCGGCCCGGTCCCCCATCACCACGACCGGGTGCGCGGCCGGGTCCAGTGTCCGCAGCAGGTGTTCCATGCCCGCCTTCGACAGGCTGACGCAGGCCGAGGTGCCGCTGCCGTGGTCCATGTGGAGCCAGATGCTCCCTCCCTTCTTCTCCCCCTCCGGGCGGGTCGGGTCGCTCGGTGAGGTGCCCTTGATCCGGTTGTAGTCGATGGCGATGACGTAGTCGAAGTCGTGGCGGTACGGCTTCTGCCACCAGCTCGGCGTCTCGAAGGCGCTGGAGCGGGTGTACGGCAGTTTCGTGCCGGGGTTCTTCAGGACGCCGCCCGCGTCGGTGAGCGTGAACACGCCCACGGGGCTGCGGCCGTCGTTCTCGTGGTGATCCGTCGTCCAGCCCTTGCGCGCGTTGTGGGCCGGCCAACTGCTCTCCTTCTGCCAGGTTCTGCCCTGCTTGATGTAGAGAACGGCCGTCGCGTCCGGAGAGTTCCTGCCGTCGCCATAAACCGCGACGACCTGCCGCGAGGCGGCCGGGATGCGCTTGCGGAAGTCCGGGCCGAGGTCCGGAACGGCCGTCAGGGCCCGCGCGGCGGCGGGCTTCTTCGCCCCGGCGTCCGCGCCGTCGCGCGCCTGCGTGCCCGCGCAGCCGGTCAGGGCGACGAGCAGCGCTCCGGCCGCGGCCAGGGATCGCGTCACAGTTCCTCGCATGCGTTCCATAGTCGCAATCCCCACGGCCCAGGGGAAAACCGGTTGAGATCGGTGGTCCGGCGCGGCGACGCTGGCACGGTTTGCGCCTCCTTCTGACACGAGCTGCTGGGACGTCATGCAGATCCAAGATCTTCCGTACCGAGACCCTGGTGTGCCGGACGCGCGCTCCGGGCCCCGCTTCCTGTGGTGGCTCGGCCGCAGCCAGGCGGGAGGCCAGCTCAAGTCCCTGGCCTGGGGCCTGCTGCACTTCCCGGCCGTGTCCGCGCAGCCCTTCATCGTGGGGTACGCCGTCCAGGCCGTCGTCGACCGCTCGGGCGCCCGGCTCGCGCTGGCGGGCGCGCTGATGCTGGTGTGCGGGATCGCCGGCGCCGCCGGTGACACGTTCCTGCACCGAGCCGCCGTCACCAACTGGATCACCGCGGCGGCCCGTGTCCAGCAGTTGCTGGCGCGCAAGGCGTCGGTGCTCGGGGCGGGGCTCACGCGGCGGGTCGCGGCCGGTGAAGTGGTGGCGGTTTCGACGGGCGACGTGGAGAAGATCGGCTGGTTCGTCGAGGCGGTCTCCCGGTTCACGGCCGCCGCGGTCACCGTCGTCCTCGTCTGTGCCGGGCTGCTCTTCTACCAGCCCGCGCTCGGTGTCGTCGTCGCCGTCGGGCTGCCCGTCGTGGCGGTCGCGGCGCTGCCGCTGCTGCCCCGGGCGACCCGGCGGGCCGACGTGCAGCGCGAGAAGGCGGGGCGCGCGACCGAGTTGGCGTCCGACACCGTCGCGGGGCTGCGGGTGCTGCGCGGGATCGGTGGGGAGGAACTCTTCCTCGACCGCTACCGCGCCGCCTCCCAGGACGTCCGGCACGCCGCCGTCCGCAGTGCCGGGATGTGGGCGCTGATCAGCGCGCTTCAGGGGTTGCTGCCGGGGCTGCTGCTCGTGGGGGTGGTCTGGTACGGGGTTCATCTGGCGCAGGAGGGGCGGGTTTCGGTGGGGGAACTCGTCACGGTCTACAGCTCCGTCGCGGTGCTTTCTTATCCTCTGCGGCATTTCGAGGAGATCGCGATGGCCTATTCCTTCTCGCGGCCGTCGGCTCAGCGGGCGGCTCGGGTGCTGTCGTTGGAGCGCGGGGCGGATTCCGGGGCGGAGCACCTGTCCTGCGGCCCGGGAGACCTCGCCGCCGGCTCGGAGAACTTCGCCTCCGGGGACCTGTACGACCCCGGCTCCGGGCTGCTCGCCCCCGCCGGGGTCCTCACCGCCGTGGTCTGCGGCGATCCCGACGCGGCCGGGCGGCTCGCCGAGCGGCTCGGGGGGCACTCCGTCGAGGAGGGGCCGTCCGTGGAGCTGGGCGGGGTGACGCTGGACGCGCTGCCGCTGGACGTCGCGCGGGCCGCCGTACTCGTCCAGGACAAGGACCCCGTGCTGCTGTCCGGCACCCTGCGCGAGCTGCTCGACGTGCCGTCGTCCGGCGTGGTCGAGGCGGACGCCGCGCTCGCCGCCGCGCGCTGCGAGGACGTCCTCGACGCGCTCACCCAGGGCACGCCGGGCGACCCCATGGACGCCCACATCACCGAACGCGGGCGCTCCCTCTCCGGCGGCCAGCGCCAGCGCCTCGCACTCGCCCGCTCGCTGGTCACCGACCCTGAGGTCCTGGTCCTCGACGAGCCGACGTCCGCCGTCGACTCCCACACGGAGGCCCGGATCTCGGAGGGCGTACGGGGGTTGCGCAAGGGGCGTACGACGGTGGTGTTCACCTCGTCGCCGCTCCTGCTGGACGTCGCGGACCGGGTGGTCCTGGTGGACGACGGTGAGGTGGCCGCCGTGGGCACGCACCGCGAGCTGCTGCGGGACGAGCCCCGGTACCGGGCCGTGGTGACACGGGAGCCGGAGGCGCCGGACGAAGGCGGGCCGGGCGGCGCCGTACCCGGGACCGGCGTACCGGCCCCCGCCGAACCTTGCGCCGTCAGGCCTGAGTTGGACAAGATCGAGGAGTCGGCATGATCGGCGTGGAGCCACCGCAGTACGACCCGGCCGCGCCCACGACGGCGAGCACGCTGCCCGTCGGCGCGTCCGCCACTGTCCGCGCGTACGTCGGTGAGCTGGTGCGCCGGCACCGGCGCGCCTTCCTGGTCCTGGTGGTCGTCAACACCGTCGCGACCGTCGCCGCGATGGTGGGACCGTGGCTGCTGGGCGACCTCGTCGAGCGGGTGTCGAACGGTGAACGGGAGCTGAGGCTCGGGCTGACCGTCACCCTGTTCACGCTCTCGCTCGGCGTGCAGGCCGTGTTCGTGCACCAGATGCGGCTGCGCGGCGCGATGCTCGGCGAGCGGATGCTGGCCGACCTGCGCGAGGACTTCCTCGTCAGGTCGGTGCGGCTGCCACCGGGCGTGCTGGAGCGGGCCGGGACCGGGGATCTGCTGTCGCGCATCACCACCGACATCGACCGGCTCGCGAACGCCATGCGTGAGGCCGTGCCGCAGCTGATCATCGGCGTGCTGTGGTCGGCGCTGCTGCTCGCCGGCCTCGTCGTGACGGCGCCGCCGCTCGCCGCCGCCGTCCTGCTCGCCGTGCCGCTGCTGGTCGTCGGCTGGCGCTGGTACTTCAAGCGGGCGCCCGCCGGGTACCGCTCGGAGGCCGCCGGGTACGCGGCCGTCGCCGCCGCGCTCGCGGAGACCGTGGACGCCGGCCGGACCATCGAGGCGCACCGGCTCGGGGAGCGCCGGGTCGCGCTGTCCGAGCTGCGGATCCGGCAGTGGACCAGTTGGGAGCGGTACACGCTCTGGCTGCGGTCGGTGCTGTTCCCCGTCATCAACGCCGTACACATCACGGTCCTCGCGTCCGTGCTGATGCTCGGCGGTGTGTTCGTCCTCCAGGGGTGGATCGGTGTCGGGCAGCTCACCACCGGGGCGCTGCTCGCGCAGATGCTGGTCGATCCGGTGAACCTGATCCTGCGCTGGTACGACGAGTTGCAGGTCGCGCAGGTGTCGCTGGCCCGGCTGGTGGGGGTGCGGGAGATCGAGCCGGACGCCGGTCGGGCGGATCTCGCGCCCGAGGGCCGGGAGCTGGCCGCGGACTCGGTGCGCTTCGGGTACCGGGAGGGTGTCGACGTCCTGCGCGAGGTGTCGCTGGCGGTGGCGCCGGGTACGCGGCTGGCGCTGGTCGGTCCCTCGGGGGCCGGGAAGTCGACGCTGGGGCGGCTGCTCGCGGGGATCTACGCGCCCCGCACCGGCCAGGTCGCCCTCGGCGGCGCCGAGCTGTCGCGGATGACCGCCGAGCAGGTCCGCTCGCACGTCGCCCTCGTCAACCAGGAGCACCACGTCTTCGTCGGCTCCCTGCGCGACAACCTCCTGCTCGCGCGGACCGGCGCGGACGACGCCGAGCTGTGGGCGGCGCTGGGCGCGGTCGACGCGTCCGCCTGGGCGCGGGCCCTGGACGGCGGGCTCGACACCGAGGTCGGCTCCGGCGGGCTCGCCCTCACCCCCGCGCAGGCCCAGCAGATCGCGCTGGCCCGCCTCGTGCTGGCCGACCCGCACACCCTCGTCCTCGACGAGGCGACCTCCCTCCTCGACCCGCGCGCGGCCCGCCACCTGGAGCGGTCCCTGTCCCGGGTCCTGGACGGCCGTACGGTCATCGCCATCGCCCACCGGCTGCACACCGCGCACGACGCGGACGTCATCGCCGTCGTGGAGGACGGCCGGATCAGCGAGCTGGGGAGCCACACGGAGCTGGTCGCGGCGGGCGGGGCGTACGCGGCGCTGTGGAGGTCGTGGCACGGGTGAGACGGGGGCGCCCTGGCCGGTCGGCGCGGAAGGCCGCCGCGTCGTCGGTGCGGTGGCCCGGCCGCCGCGCGCGGGGGCACCGGGATCGGAGCGGCCGGGCCGGTCGGCCGGTGGACAGGCGGTGCCCGGCACGCCCGCGAGCGGCCTCGTGCCGGACGGGCCGGGCGGCGCCCCGCCGCGCGCGTCCCCGCCTCGGGCCCGCGGCGCCCCGCACCCGTACCCGTACCCGGCGCCCCACGTCACGGCCGTTGCCGTTGCGCGGGCGCGGGGGCGGGTGGAACGTTGAAAAGCAGTACCCGCGCGCGGTGTGTGCCGGTTCGTGTCGGGCGACGGTGGACGAGCCCTCTGGAGGTGTGCGTGACCAGCGGTGACGGATGGGGAGACGACGTCTACCAGCCCGACGGGTCCGAGGTGCAGGACGACGCGGGGCTGCTGGACGCCGAGGACACCCTCGACCACGACGGCGTCGGCGACCCCCTGGACCGCGGCTGGTCCCCGCCGGAGCGGCCGTGGGCGGTGGAGCACACCGGTGTGACGGCGGCGGAGGCCCGGCGCGGGGAGACCCTGGACGAGCGGCTCGCCGAGGAGGTCCCGGACGTCTCCGCGTACGACGGCGACGGCCTCGGCGACTACGACGGCGGTGACGGCGAGCTCCTCGACAACGAGGTCGGCGCCGTCCGCTCCGGCCGGCTCGTCGCCCCCGACGAGGGCGCGCACGAGGACGAGGAGAGCGGCCTGATCGCCACCGACGTCGGGATCGACGGGGCGGCGTCCTCCGCCGAGGAGGCGGCGATGCACATCGTCGACGAGGACGCGCTGTCGGGGTGACGGCCCCCGCTCGCCCTTCCCGGCCGGGCCCGGCGTCAGATGAAGTTGAGGGCCGCCGCACCGCCGACGCCGCCCAGCAGCATGAACACCGGCATGAGGACCCGCAGTTCGACCCAGCTGCCGGCGCGGAACCGCATCGCCTTCGGCGGGCCGATCGGGTACCAGCGCTTGCGGCCGATCGGGATGGGCCACAGGACCGGGCAGCCGGAGACGGTCAGCGCGTCCCCGAGGTCGTGCACCAGCGCGCCCAGGACGATCGGCAGCCCGAGCCACAGGTACTCCTGGCCGGGGTCGTTGAACAGCCAGCCCGCGCCGTGGCCCGGCTTGTCCAGCACCCCGGCGATGATCCACGCGCTCGCCGCCGCCAGGAGCCACACCAGGACGTCGCTGCTGGAGCCGCGGGCGGCCCGCCACAGCAGTCCTTCGATCGCCAGCACCATGTGCACGAAGAGGATCGCGAGCACCGCCCAGCGGCCCCCCATGATCGCCAGCGCCGAGGCGCCCGCGCCGATCATCACCGCCCACAGCCAGGTGTGCGTCAGCGTGCGGTGCCCTCCCGAGCGGCGCGGGTCGCCGGGCCCCCGGGTCGCCTTGTAGACGGCGTACGACAGCTTGTCGACGATCTCGCAGAGCCAGCGCGAGAGGGGCCCGAAGGCGCGCGAGATCGTGGCGGCCTTGTGGTCGAGGTCGGGGGCGAGGGCGGCGCCCGCGCAGATCAGCGCGCCGGCCAGGACGACCGGCCAGGGCATCGGCTCCCCCGCCGCCGCCGCTGCGGCTCCGACGCCGAGCCAGGCGGCGGCGCCCGACAGTGAGTGTGCTGGTCCCATCATGGCGCTCGCCCGCCCCGTTCCTCTTGTGCCGCTGTCCAGTTGACCGGGTGCCCTGACACTCCGTCGGCGACACAGCGTAGCGGTCGTGATCATCGCACCGGCAGCCGATTCCCCTCGAAGGGGCCGAGGCAGGCAAGATGGGGGTGTGACCCTCATCGATCTGCTGCCGCCGACCGCCGACCCCGACGCCCTGTACGAGGCTTTCGAGTCCTGGGCGCAGGAGCGCGGTCTCACGCTCTATCCGCACCAGGAGGAGGCGCTGATCGAGGTGGTCTCCGGGGCGAACGTGATCGTGTCGACGCCGACCGGGTCCGGCAAGAGCATGATCGCGGCGGGCGCCCACTTCGCGGCGCTGGCCCGCGACGAGGTCACGTTCTACACGGCTCCCATCAAGGCGCTGGTGTCGGAGAAGTTCTTCGAGCTGTGCAAGATCTTCGGCACGGAGAACGTCGGCATGCTGACCGGCGACGCCTCCGTCAACTCCGACGCCCCGGTGATCTGCTGCACCGCCGAGGTCCTCGCGTCGATCGCGCTGCGCGACGGGAAGGACGCGGACGTCGGGCAGGTCGTCATGGACGAGTTCCACTTCTACGCCGAGGGCGACCGGGGCTGGGCCTGGCAGATCCCGATCCTGGAGCTTCCGCAGGCGCAGTTCGTGCTGATGTCGGCGACGCTGGGGGACGTCTCCTTCTTCGAGAAGGACCTCGCCCGCCGCACCGGCCGGTCCACCTCGGTGGTCCGCTCGGCGACCCGCCCGGTGCCGCTGTCCTACGAGTACCGCTACACGCCGCTCACGGAGACCCTCACCGACCTGCTGGAGACCCGGCAGGCGCCCGTCTACATCGTGCACTTCACACAGGCGCAGGCGGTGGAGCGGGCGCAGGCCCTGATGAGCATCAACATGTGCTCGAAGGAGGAGAAGGAGCAGATCGCCGCCCTGATCGGCAACTTCCGCTTCACCACCAAGTTCGGCCGCAACCTCTCCCGGTACGTCCGGCACGGCATCGGCGTGCACCACGCGGGCATGCTGCCCAAGTACCGCCGCCTGGTGGAGAAGCTCGCGCAGGCGGGCCTGCTGAAGGTGATCTGCGGGACGGACACGCTGGGCGTCGGGGTCAACGTCCCGATCCGTACGGTGCTGTTCACGGCTCTCACCAAGTACGACGGCAACCGGGTGCGGACGCTGCGCGCGCGGGAGTTCCACCAGATCGCGGGCCGGGCGGGCCGCGCCGGGTTCGACACGGCCGGGTTCGTCGTCGCGCAGGCGCCCGAGCACGTCATCGAGAACGAGAAGGCGCTCGCGAAGGCCGGTGACGATCCGAAGAAGCGGCGCAAGGTGGTCCGCAAGAAGGCGCCGGAAGGCTTCGTGGCGTGGACGGAGAACACCTTCGACAAGCTGATCGAGTCGGAGCCTGAGCCGCTGGCGTCGCGCTTCCGGGTGACGCACACGATGCTGCTGTCGGTGATCGCCCGCCCCGGCAACGCGTTCGAGGCGATGCGCCACCTCCTGGAGGACAACCACGAGCCGCGCAAGCAGCAGTTGCGGCACATCCGCCGGGCGATCGCGATCTACCGCTCGCTGCTGGACGGCGGCATCGTCGAGAAGCTCGACGAGCCGGACTCCACCGGCCGCATCGTGCGCCTGACCGTCGACCTCCAGCAGGACTTCGCGCTCAACCAGCCGCTGTCCACGTTCGCGCTCGCCGCGTTCGAGCTCCTCGACCCCGAGTCCCCGTCGTACGCGCTGGACATGGTCTCCGTCGTGGAGTCCACGCTCGACGACCCGCGCCAGATCCTCGCCGCCCAGCAGAACAAGGCGCGCGGCGAGGCGGTCGCGCTGATGAAGGCGGACGGCGTCGAGTACGAGGAGCGCATGGAGCGCCTCCAGGACATCACGTACCCGAAGCCGCTGGAGGAGCTGCTCTTCCACGCGTACGACACGTACCGCAAGAGCCACCCGTGGGTCGGCGACCACCCGCTGTCGCCGAAGTCCGTGATCCGGGACATGTTCGAACGGGCCATGTCGTTCACCGAGCTGGTGTCGCACTACGAGCTGGCGCGCACCGAGGGCATCGTCCTGCGCTACCTGGCGAGCGCGTACAAGGCCCTCGACCACACCGTCCCCGACGACCTGAAGTCCGAGGACCTCCAGGACCTCATCGAGTGGCTGGGCGAGATGGTCCGCCAGGTCGACTCCAGCCTGCTGGACGAGTGGGAGCAGCTCGCCAACCCGGAGGAGATGACCGCCGAGCAGGCGCAGGAGAAGGCCGACGAGGTCAAGCCGGTCACCCTGAACGCGCGCGCCTTCCGGGTCCTGGTGCGCAACGCGATGTTCCGCCGGGTGGAGCTGGCCGCGCTCGACCACGTCGCCGAACTCGGCGAGCTGGACGGCGAGTCCGGCTGGGACGCGGACGCGTGGGGCGAGGCGATGGACAAGTACTGGGACGAGCACGAGGACCTGGGCACCGGTCCGAACGCGCGCGGGCCGAAGCTGCTCGTCATCCAGGAGGAGCCGGCGAACCGGCTGTGGCGGGTGCGGCAGATCTTCGACGACCCGAACGGGGACCACGACTGGGGGATCAGCGCGGAGGTCGACCTCGAAGCGTCCGACGCCGAGGGCCGCGCGGTCGTGCGGGTCACCTCCGTCGGACAGCTCTGACCAGAGCCACCAGCACAGGAGAAGCGCGCTCATGACGAACCCCGCCGAGAGACTCGTCGACCTGCTCGACCTGGAGCAGATCGAGGTCAACATCTTCCGCGGCCTCAGCCCCCAGGAGTCCCTCCAGCGGGTCTTCGGCGGGCAGGTGGCCGGGCAGGCGCTGGTCGCCGCGGGCCGGACCACGGAGGGGGACCGGCCGGTGCACTCGCTGCACGCGTACTTCCTGCGCCCCGGCCGGCCCGGTGTGCCGATCGTGTACCAGGTCGAACGGGTGCGGGACGGCCGGTCGTTCACGACCCGGCGGGTCACCGCCGTGCAGCAGGGCCGCACGATCTTCAATCTCACCGCCTCCTTTCACAAGCCTGAGGAAGGTCCCTTCGAGCAGCAGCTGCCGCCGGCCCGGGTGGTCCCGGACCCGGATTCGCTGCCGACCGTCGCGGACGAGGTCCGGGAGCATCTCGGGACGCTGCCCGAGCAGTTCGAGCGGATGGCCCGGCGTCAGCCGTTCGACATCCGGTACGTCGACCGGCTGCGCTGGACCCCCGAGGAGCTGAAGGAGGCCGAACCCCGCAGCGCGGTGTGGATGCGCGCGGTCGGGCCGCTGGGCGACGATCCCCTCGTCCACACCTGCGCGCTCACCTACGCCAGCGACATGACCCTCCTGGACGCCGTCCGCATCCCCGTCGAGCCCCTGTGGGGCCGGCGGAACTTCGACATGGCCTCCCTGGACCACGCGATGTGGTTCCACCGGCCGTTCCGGGCGGACGAGTGGTTCCTGTACGACCAGGAGTCGCCGATCACCACGGGTGGGCGGGGACTGGCCCGGGGCCGTATCTACGACCTGCACGGGCGGCTGCTGGTGTCGGTCGTCCAGGAGGGGTTGTTCCGGGCGCTGTAGCGGTGTGCGGGGTGCCGCGCCGGGGCGTTTCGCCGGGCGGCGCGGCACTGCCGTTCCCTCAGGTGCGCTGCCGTGTCCTGCCCTTGCGGCGCAGCCACTTGGAGAGGTGACGGCGTGAGCGGGGGGTGTGAGGGCGGGGTACGGGCTCGGTCCGGAGTGTGCGTTCGGGCAGGGGTTCGGGGTCGGGAGCAGGCTCGGGTTCGAGGGCCGGTTCGGGTTCGGGGGCCGGTGCGGGTTCGGGAGCAGGCTCGGGTTCAGGGGCCGGTGCGGGTTCGGCCCGGGGCTGTGGTTCGGAGCCGGGTGCCGGCGTGGGGACCGTGAGGCTCGCGCGGGCTTCCTGGAGTGCGTCGGCGAGGTCCGTGCGCAGCCAGATGATCTCGTCCAGGAAGTTCGCGGTCATGAGGGTCGCGGCGAGCCGGGCGGAGGGGGAGCCAGGGGCTCCGTGCGTCGGGAGGGCGGGGCGGGAGCGGTTGAGGTAGGCCCGCTCGTACGGGTCGGGGACGAGGTCGGTGATATGGGCGGGGTCGAGGAAGGCGGCCACGGCGCCGGCCCGCTGCCAGGGCGTCTCGGCCTCGCGGAGCAGGAAGCCGAGGTGACGGCCCCGCCAGTTGCGGGCCCTGCGGTCGAGGCCGTCGGCGAGCCGGGCGCGCAGTTTTTCGGGTGTCCGGCCGTTGAGCATGGGCGCGTTGGCCGGGTCGTCGGCGAACTGCCGGAGTTCTTCGGCGAGGTAGAGCCAGACGACGGCCCGGTACCGGTTGAGGTAGAAACGCACCGGCACGACGAGCCCGAGCCGCGCGAGGCGGGAGAAGCGGGCGGGTGAGATCTTCAGGATGCCGGCCGCCTCGGCGGTGCCGACGGTGCGCACCTCTTCGAGGAAGGACTCCGGGAAGTCCGGCTGGGCGCGCAGCCGTTCGATCTCCGTGTACGGGATCCGACGGCCGCCGCCTCCCTCGTCCGGTACGGTCCGGACCCGGCCGAGGTGGACGGCGAAGTCGAACTCGCCGCGCTTGACGCCCAGTTCTTTCGCCGCGCGGCTCGGTGTGCAGGTGAGCGGGCGTGGTCGGGCGGTGGTGTGCTGAGACATGCTTGGTCTCCCCCGTGGTCTGTCGGGCTCCGCGCCGTTCGCGGTGCCCTCGGGAAAAACCGTAGCCGTTTTGCCGGATCTGCCGACAAGCCTGTGGATAACTTCCTGTACGCCCGAGAATGTGCAGGTCAGCGCTCTGTGAGGGGGGTTCGTTCGGGTTGGCGCACGTCCATCGTGAGGTGTTCGCCGACGCGGCTGACGAGGAGGGTCATCTCGTAGGCGACCTGGCCCATGTCGGCCTCGGCGGCGGTGAGGACGCACAGGCAGCTGCCGGTTCCGGCGGCGGTGACGAAGAGGAGGGCGTCGTCGAACTCGACCATGGTCTGCCGGACCTGGCCTGCGCCGAAGTGGCGTCCTGAGCCCTTGGCGAGGCTGTGCAGGCCGGAGGAGACGGCGGCGAGGTGTTCGGCGTCCTCGCGGCGCAGTCCGGTGCTGGCGCCGGCCACCAGTCCGTCGGTCGTGAGGACGAGTGCGTGCCGTACGTGTTCGACGCGTCCGGTCAGGTCGTCCAGCAGCCAGTCGAGTCCCTGGTTCTGCCCCATGCTTCGCTCTCCCCGCGTGCATCTCCCCGTTGGGTCCCGCCCGTGCGAGGACTTGTCCGCCACCCTTCCGCAGTTTCGGGGGCCCGAGCAAGGAGGATGGCGGCATGGCGAAGAAGATGACCGACGAGGAATGGCGGGCGTTCGTCTCGGACGGCACCCGCACCGCGAAGCTGTCCACGGTCCGGGCCGACGGGAGTCCGCACGTGGCCCCGATCTGGTTCGTGCTGGACGGGGACGATCTGGTGTTCAACACCGGCAAGGAGACCGTGAAGGGCCGCAACCTGGCGCGGGACGGCCGTGTCGCGCTGTGCGTCGACGACGACCGTCCCCCGTTCGACTACGTGATCCTCCAGGGCCGCGCGACGATCTCGGAGGATCTCGCCGAGGTCCGGCACTGGGCGGCCAGGATCGGCGCCCGTTACATGGGCGAGGACCGCGCCGAGGAGTTCGGCGCCCGCAACGGCGTACCGGGCGAGCTGCTGGTGCGGGTCGCCGTGGAGAAGGTGCTGGCGCAGAAAGCGGTGGCCGACTAGCCACTCAGCCCACCGAGTCGAGGAGGCGGGCCGTGTGCATGCGGCCCGCGTACTCGACGAGGCGGATGAGGACCTCCTTGCCGGAGTCGCGGTCGCGCGCGTCGCACAGGACGACGGGAGTGCCCTGGTCGAGGTCGAGGGCCCGGGACACGTCGGGGGCGGCGTACGCGCGTGCGCCGGTGAAGCAGTTCACGGCGACGACGAACGGGATGTGCCGGTGCTCGAAGTAGTCGACGGCCGGGAAGCAGTCCTCCAGGCGCCGGGTGTCGGCGAGGACGACGGCGCCGAGGGCGCCTTGGGAGAGTTCGTCCCACAGGAACCAGAAGCGGTCCTGGCCGGGGGTGCCGAACAGGTAGAGGGACAGTCCGGAGCGGATGGTGATCCGGCCGAAGTCCATGGCGACGGTCGTGGTGACCTTCTGGTCGACGCCGTCGGTGTCGTCGACGGCCTGTCCGGCTTCGCTGAGCAGTTCCTCGGTGCGCAGCGGCTTGATCTCGCTGACCGCGCCCACCAGGGTCGTCTTGCCCACGCCGAACCCGCCGGCGACCAGAATCTTCAGCGCCAGCGGTGCCGTCTCGCCGGTGGCGTCGGGGTGCTCGGAGGCCATGGATCACTTCTCTCGGGGATTCCGGCGTGCGGAGGTGTCGTCCGGGGGCAGCAGGATGGCGACCGCGGTCCTTCGGCGGGAGGTTCGATCGCCATCCGTCTTTCGTGACCGTTCTTGTTCGTTTCGAGGTCCTGAGGGGCGCGAGATGCGTACGTATACGCGCGCCTGGTGACAGGTGTTCATCTACAGGGCCCGCAGCCCTTCGATGACCTCCCGCAGGATCCGTTCGTCGGGCAGGTGCGCGGGCGGCACCGGGCGGCTGACGGTGACGCGGCCCGTCTCCAGCAGGTCCCCGAGGAGGACCCGGACCACCCCGACGGGCAGGTCGGTCCCGGCGGACAGCTCCGCGACGGACTGCGTCTCGACGCGGCACAGGTCGATCAGGGCGCGGTGTTCGGGGCCGAGCGCGTGGTCGTCGTCGGCGCCGGGCGCGCCCGGGTCGAGGGTGACGAGGGCGATGAGGTCGAAGCGGACCCCGGTGGGCCCCGGCTTGGTGCGTCCGCCGGTCATGGCGTACGGCCGTACGAGGGGTCCGGCGTCGTTGTCGTACCACTGGGCGCTGGGCGGCTGGTCGCTCATCGGTGCCTCATCCGGCGGCGGGCGGGCGCGCGGTGACGCGGGGCGGGGTGTGGAGGTGTTCGCCGACGCGTTTGACGAGGCGGGCCATCTCGTAGGCGACGAGGCCGATGTCGGCGGTGGCGGCGGTCAGGACGGCGAGGCAGGAGCCGTCCCCGGCGGCGGCGACGAACAGGAAGCCGTCGTCCATCTCGACCATGGTCTGGCGCACTCCTCCGGCGCCGAAGTGCCGTCCCGCGCCCTTGGCGAGGCTGTGGAAGCCGGAGGAGACGGCGGCGAGGTGTTCGGCGTCCTCGCGGCCGAGGTCCGTGGAGGCGCCCACGGCGAGGCCGTCGTTGGACAGCACGACCGCGTGCCGTACCTCGCCGACGCGCATCACCAGGTCGTCCAGCAGCCAGTCGAGTTCCCCCGACCGCTGGGACGGCCTCGTGCCGGGGTCCTGGATCATGCGGGGTCTCCTTCGCTGCCGGTTCGCGGCCCGGCCGCGCGGCCGGGCTGTCTGCCGCCGCCGCGGGCCCAGCCCGCGCGGTAGGCGGCCATGCGGTCGCGGACGACCTCGGGGGTGCGTCCGTCGTCGCGGGTGCCGTGCGGTCGCTGCGGTTCCTCCGCGCGCGGGCCGCGCAGTTGGGGGACGAGGCTCGCCTGGCGCACGCGGCGCGGGAGGTCGTCGTCGGGTGCCGCCGGGGGTTCGGCGTCGTCCGGAGGGCGGTGCAGGCGCAGGGGGGTGACGCCGGGGGGCGGCGGCTCGGAGGCGTGGGCCTGGGCGGGCACCTGCGCGGGCGCGGGCGCGACGAGTGCGGGTCGGTCGGCCGGCGCGGGGACGGCTTCGTGTTCCCGGTCGTCCGGCACGCGCGCGTACGCGGGTTCCACGCTGTGCTGCGGTGCGGTGGCCCGTGCGGCCTCCTGGGCGGAACGTTCCGGCTTGCCGGTGTCCAGGAGGGCGGTGGGCAGCAGGACGACGGCTGTGGTGCCGCCGTAGGGGGAGGTGCGCAGGTGGACCTTGATGCCGTGGCGGGCGGCGAGCCGGCTGACGACGAACAGGCCGAGGCGGTCGCTGTCGAACAGGTCGAGCGCCTCCGACTGGGTGATGCGCCGGTTGGCCCGCGTGAGGGCCTCGCCGCCCATGCCGAGGCCCCGGTCCTCGACCTCGACGGCGTACCCGTTGCCGACAGGTTCTCCGGTGACCCGTACGCGCGTGTGCGGGGGCGAGAACTGGGCGGCGTTCTCGACGAGTTCGGCGAGGAGGTGGGTGAGGTCGGCGACGGCGGCCCCGGCGACGGCGGCCTCGGGGAGCTGGCGTACCTCCACGCGCGCGTAGTCCTCGACCTCGGAGACGGCGGCGCGCACCACGTCGGTGAGCGGGACGGGCATCCGCCAGGCCCGGCCGGGGGCGGCCCCGGAGAGGATGATCAGGCTCTCCGCGTGGCGCCGCATGCGGGTGGTGAGGTGGTCGAGGCGGAAGAGGTCGCTCAGCTCGTTCGGGTCGTCGGAGCGGCGCTCCATGCTGTCGAGGAGGCTCAGCTGACGGTGCACCAGGACCTGGCTGCGGCGCGCGAGGTTGACGAACACGCCGGAGATGCCGCTGGCGAGTTCGGCGCGCTCCACGGCGGCCCGCAGGGCGGCGCGGTGGACGGTGGTGAGGGCCTCGGCGACCTGTCCGGTCTCGTCCTCGGCGCGGGGTCCGGGCGGGGCCTCCGCGCGGACGTCGATCTCCTCGCCCGCGCGCAGTTTCCGCATGGCCTCGGGGAGTTTGCGGCGGGCGATCTCCAGGGCGCCGTTGCGCAGGCTGACGAGTTCGACGACGAGGCCGCGGCCGATGCGCACGGAGATGACGAGTGAGGCGACGACGGCGGCGAGGCCGAGCAGGACGGCGGCGCCGGCCGGGGTGAGCAGCCCGCGCGTGAAGGGGTCGGCGCGGCGGACGACCTCGCGTCCGGCGTCCGCCTCGATGGTGCGCATCCCGCTCTGCACGCGCGCGTGGGCGGCGTTCCAGGCGGCCTCCGGGGCGGCGGCGAGGGCCCGTTCGCCGGGGCCGTTCGCGCGCACGCGGTTCTCGGCGGCGGTGAGGGCGGCGTAGGCGTCGTCCGCGGCGAGCGCGCGCCAGGCGGCCCGTTCGGGGCCGCGCAGGTCGGTGACGGCGGCCTCGGTGAGGGTGCGGCGGTTGTCGGCGGCGCCGGTGAACAGGGTGAGGCGCCGGGTGTCGAGGCGGCCCGCCGGGCGCGCGCCCGCGAGGACGGCGTCCTCCTGCGCGAGGGCTTCGGCGGCCCGGGAGAATTCGAGCAGTACGCGCGCGTCGGAGCCGAGTTCGGCGTCCTGGATGCCGGTCAGGGCGCCGCCCACGGCGAACGCGGAGGAGATCGTCCGGGTGTAGCGGTCGTACGCCTGCGACCAGTCGGCGGTCCCGCCGAGCACCGCGCCGCGCAGTGACCGCAGCCGTTCGGCGCCGGTGACGAAGGCGTCGAGGCGCTGGGCGACCCCGGCGGGCAGTTCCTGGGCGTCGGCGACGGTGCTGTCGTCGCCGAGCCGCAGCCGGGCGACCGCGCGGTCGGTGGCCGACGCGAGGCGGCGCAGGGTGTCGTCCTGGCCCGCGCGCGGCTGGGCCGCGTACCGGACGGCGGCCAGGCGTTCGGCCTGGAGGGCGGCGACGGCGTCGGCGACGGGTGCGCGGACCTGGGAGTCGACGCGCTGGATCTGACGCAGCCGGGAGACGTCCTGGGCGGTGGTGACGGTGGCGTACGCCCACAGGGCGAGCAGGGAGACGACGGGCACCATCAGGAGGCAGACGATCTTGGCACGGACGGTACGGGGACGTATTCGCCAGCGTTCCGCGCGCGGGGGCGCGTCGTCCGCCGTGGCCTCGGGGCCCTGCCGGTCCTCGTCGGCGGGCGGCCCGGCGTGGGCGCGCCGGCCGCGCACCGGGGGCGACGGTTCGGTGCCGGCTGCGGTGGCCTTCCTGGGGGTACGCATGGACTCCTCGCTGGGCGGTGGGTCGAAGGGGCTCGGTCCGGGTCAGGCGCGGTTGCCGACGGGTTCCACGGCCCGTTGGGCGGAGGCGGACGCCTCGCGTTCCCTGGTGGTGGGCGACAGGGCGACGAAGGCCGAGGTCAGGAAGAGGTAGGACCCGAGGCCGACGGCGAGGGGGAAGATGAACTGCATCGCCGTGGCCCCGGGCAGGGGCGCCCCGGAGGGCTCGACGCGCACGCTCACCGCGAACATCCCCGTGTAGTGCATGCTGCTGACGGCCACTCCCATGACGAGGGAGGCGACGGTGACCGCGACGGGCGACTCGATGTTGAGCGCGGCCCACAGCGCGGCGGTCGCGGCGACGACGGCGATGACCACGGAGAGGGCGACCGCCATCGGGTCGTAGTGCACGTCGCCGTGCAGCCGGACGGCTGCCATGCCCAGGTAGTGCATGCTCGCGACGCCGATCCCGGTGGTGAGTCCGCCGGTCAGCAGCGCGCGCGTACGGTCGCGTCCGTAGCCGACGGCGAACACGCCCGCGCAGACGACGACCATGGCGACGACGAGGCTGAGGACGGTCAGCGGCACGTCGTAGCGGATGTCGGTGCCGCTGACGGCGAAGCCGAGCATCGCGACGAAGTGCATGGTCCAGATGCCGGTGCCGATGGCGGAGGCGGCGGTGATCAGCCAGTTGCGGCGCGAGCGCCCGGTGGCGGCGAGCGCGCGCACGGTGCAGCGCAGCCCGAGGGCGGCGCCGGTGCAGGCCATCACGTACGACAGCACGGGGGTCAGCCATCCGAAGGCTGCGTGGTCCAGGTGTCCCATGGCTCAGAGACGCTAGTGCGGGCGGGGGGACACGAAGGGGGCAGGTTTCGAAAAGTGCCGCAATCTGGCGCAGATGCAGGCGCTTACCGATCACGTGGCGTCCGAACATGCGCACTGCGGGTGTCTCCGTGTCGGTGCGTCATCATGCGTCCATGAGCGACGACCGCACACACGTCCAGGAGTTCTTCACGTCCCGCGCGGCGACGTGGGATGCCAAGTTCGCGGGCGACGGGCCCGCGTACGCGGCGGCGGTGGCCGCCCTGGGGCTGCGGCCGGGCGACCGGGTGCTGGACGCCGGCTGCGGCACCGGACGGGCCCTGCCGCCCCTCAGGGCCGCCGTGGGGGCCTCAGGGGCGGTCCTGGGGGCCGATGTGACCCCGGCGATGCTCCGGGCCGCCGTGGAGGCCGGGCAGGACCGTCACGGGCAGTTGCTGCTCACCGACGTCTCCGCGCTGCCGTTGCGGGACGCTGCGCTGGACGCCGTGTTCGCTGCGGGGCTGATCGCGCACCTCGGTGACGCCGCCCGCGGTCTGCGGGAGTTGGCGCGCGTGGTCCGGCCCGGCGGGACGCTGGCGCTCTTCCACCCCGTCGGCCGCGCGGCCCTGGCGGCCCGTCACGGGCGCCCCCTCACGGCGGACGATCTGCGTGCCGAGCCCAACCTCCGGCCGCTGCTGGCCGGTTCGGGCTGGCGGATGACGTCGTACACCGACGAGGACGACCGTTTCCTCGCGCTGGCGGTACGCGCGCGCTGAGGCCGTGCCGGCCTCTTCTGCGGGGGTGGTTCCGACCTTACGTTGGGAAAACAGGGGGCGAGCGCCCGGCCGTGCCGTCGAGCAGGAGGAGGGTGGTCCGTGTGACACGCGGGTTCCGCAGGGTCTGGGAGAAGGTGACCGGTGCGCGGGAACGGCGCGAGCGGGTGCCGAACCTGTTCGAGGCGGCGGCCGTGTACGTCGCGGCGTGCGCCGAGGACGACCGGGACCGGATCGACGAGGCGACCGCCTGGGTGTCGCCGGAGGCGCTCTCGTTCGGGGTCCGCGAGCTGGCCTGCCGCGCGGTGGTGGCCCTCGCGCGCGAGCGCGACGAGTCCCCGCAGGCCGTCGCCCGCGCACTCCTCGGGCTCCCGGCCGCCTGACACGGGACGATTCGTCCCCGTCTTCGCGGTCTTCACGAGAACAGCAGCTCCGGGTCCGTCTGGGAGTCGTGACAAGCGTGTCGCGGGCGCACTAGGGTGCGCGCCGTTGGACGAACCCACGGGGAGGCTGGGATGGCCGGGACGGACGAGGGCGGCGAGGACCTCGTTGCCGCCGATGACGCGCTGTATGTGCTCACGGCGGTGCTGCTGACGCCTGCCCAGTTCCCGAGCGCGCTGGGCGACGACTACCCGGAGGCGTGCGCCGCGCTCGGCCTCGCGCCCCTCGCGGACGGGTACGGGCTGGTGCTCGGCCAGGACGGCGTGGGCGCGCGGTGGACCGTGGTCGTCGACGACGTGTCGCTGGTGGCGGTCGCGATCGCCTCCTGGGACTGCGGGATGGAGTACGACCTGTCGCCGGACGACCGGACGGTCGTCGCCGGTCTGCCGGGCTGGCCGCTCCCGGTGGCCGTCGCGGCGCCCGGCGTGCCCGCGCCGCACGACCCGGCCCCCGAGGCCGCCGACGGGCCCGCGCTGGTCCCGCCGGACACGACCGGGTGGGGCTCGGCGCAGCGGCGGCTGGGCGCCGACGAGATAGCGCTCCAGTGGACGACGTGGCGCGAGCAGATCGACGACTCGAAGTTCGAGCCCCGTCGCGAGCCGGACGCCGGCGAACGCCCCAGCGACGTCCGGCGGGTCCTCGCGGAGGCCCGCGCCTACGTCGACACGCCTCCTCCGCTGGGCCGGGTGCGGTCCTCCTTCGCGCCGGGCGAGGCGCGCATGCTCCGGGCGGACGGGCCCGGCTGGTCGCTGGTGGCCCGCACGGACGACATCGCCTTCGTGCTCCTCGACGACAAGCCCGGTGAGGTACTGCCCGTCGGCCGGGGGCCGGAGCTTCCGGGGCTGCTCGAGGCGCTGGACCGGATGGCCGTGCGGCCGAGCTGAGCCGGGTGCCCGCCCGCGCGGGCGGGCACCCGGCCTCGCGCTCAGCGGCCGAGCTCCTTGCGGCTGATGCGGCGCAGCCTGCGCCGCTGGGACGGGTCCAGCGTGAGGTACGCGGCCGTCGGGACCCCTATCACGATCAACAGCGCCGCCCACCAGGGCAGCCAGATCAGCAGGAGGATCCCGGCCGCCACCCCTCCTGCGGCGATCTTCGCGTTCTTCGACATGTACGTCGCCTCCTTCGCGGCCACTGCCGCTCTCTGCTCTGAGAACGGCTCCACGCGGCCCGCGGTTCCGACCGCCGACCCTGAGACGTCCCTGAGACCGGACCCCGACACGTCCCTGAGGGACCGTTGCCGCCGGCCCCTTCCCATGCTGTACCCTCGGCGACCCCGGCTTAGCTAGTCAAACTTGAGGAGTGCGGTCATCTCCGTGCAGAGGGTTCCCGCCGAAGCACCCCCCGACGTCCCCGAACCGTCCCGCTGCCACGCCGTGTTCGTGCCCGGCGACCCGGCCCGCACCGGCCGCGTCGCCCTCTGGCGCCCGGACGGCGGTGCACTGCCCCCGGTCGGCTCCGCGGGAAGCCTGCGCGTCGTGCGTCCTGCGGGCGCGGGCGTCGAGACCGTCGAGGTCCCCGCCGCCTTCGTGCCCGCGCGCGAGGCGCTGCCGCTGCTCACGCGTGCGCGGGTCGCGCCGGACGCGCATCCGTCGGCCGCCTTCTGGGGCGCCGCCGCGCTCCTGGCACTCCAGTTCGTGGCGCGCGGGCTCCTGCTGCCCGGCCTCTCCCCCGGCGACCACGACGCGTGGCGGGTCGGCCCTCTCGGCCAGGACGACGTCGAGCGGATCCGGCGGCTCGCCGGCGCGATGCCGCCCGAGGCGCACGCCGTGCCCGTCGACGACGGCCCCGAACCGCGTCTGCCCGTCCCCGAGCGGCTGCTGCGGGCCTTCCTGGACGCGGTCGCCGACGCCCTGCCGCGCTCGCCCGCCGCACCGCTCGTGACGGGAGGTCCCGCTTACGCGTCGCCGCTCCCCCGGCGCCTGCCGCAGGCCCGCGCGTGGGCCGCCGACATCGCGGCGGGTCAGGACGCCGGGGTGCGGATCTCGCTGCGCGTCGAGGTGTCGGGGCTCGACGGGCCCGAGGAGACGCCGAGGTTCCGCGTGGTACCGCAGGTCCGTTCCGCCGCCGATCCCGGGGTGATCGCGGACACGGCGGAGGTGTGGGCCGCGACGGGCGACGGCACGGAACCCGGCGCGGCGGCGGGGCAGGCGCGCGAGGTCGAGGCCGGCCGGGGACACGGTGCCCAGCCGCTCCCGGGGCACCCGCGCGAGGACGCGGTGCGGTCCTTCGGCCCCGGCGCGCGCATGGACGTCCTGCTGGCACTGCGTCGCGCGGCGCGCGCCTGGCCCGTGCTCACGCCCCTGCTGTCGGCCGCCGTCCCGGACGCCGTGAACCTCCTGGACGACGACGTCGAGGACCTCCTCGGCAGCGGCGCGCGGGCGCTTGCCGCCGCCGGGGTCGAGGTGCACTGGCCGAGGGAGCTGGCCCGAACGCTCACCACGCGCGCGCTGGTGGGCCCGCCGGACGGGCCGGGCGAGGCGCCCTCCTTCCTGCCCGCCGACGCGATGGTGGGCGTCGGCTGGTGGTTCGCGCTGGGCGGTCAGCAGCTCACCCGCGAGGAGCTGGACCGGCTCGCGGAGGCGAACCGTCCGCTCGTACGGCTGCGCGGGCAGTGGGTTCTGATCGACCCTCAGGAGGTCCGCCTCGCCCGCTCCCGGCAGGACCGCAAGCTCGACCCGATGGAGGCCCTGGGCGCCGCTCTGACGGGCTCGGCGGAGATCGACGGCCGACTCGTCGACGTGCAGTCCACGCGGTGGCTGGAGGGCCTGCGGGAGCGCCTCGCGCCGTCCGGCGGGCAGGAGCCGGTGGCACAGCCCGCCGCGCTCGCCGCGACCCTGCGGGACTACCAGCGGCGCGGTCTCGACTGGCTCGCCCGAATGACGTCGCTGGGCCTCGGCTGCTGTCTGGCCGACGACATGGGCCTCGGCAAGACGGTCACGCTGATCGCGCTGCACCTGCACCGCCGGGCCGACCCGGCGTCGGCGGGGCCCACGCTCGTGGTCTGCCCGACGTCCCTGATGGGCAACTGGCAGCGGGAGATCGAGCGGTTCGCGCCCGGCACGCGCGTACGCCGCTTCCACGGACCGCGCCGGGACCTGGAGTCCCTCGCGGACGGCGAGGTCGTCCTCACCACGTACGGCACGCTGCGGCTGGACGCGGCCCGGCTCGCCGAGGTGCCCTGGGGGCTGCTCGTCGCCGACGAGGCGCAGCACGTGAAGAACCCGTACGCGGCGACCGCCCGCGCGCTGCGGACCGTCGGCGCCCGCGCGCGAGTGGCGCTCACCGGCACCCCGGTGGAGAACAACCTCTCCGAGCTGTGGGCGATCCTGGACTGGACGACGCCCGGTCTGCTGGGCCGCCTCACCGCCTTCCGCGCACGCTACGCGCGGGCCGTCGAGACGGGCGCCGACCCGGCCGCCGCCGAGCGGCTCGCCCGGCTGGTGGGTCCGTTCCTGCTGCGCCGCCGCAAGTCCGACCCGGGCATCGCCCCGGAGCTGCCGCCCAAGACCGAGAGCGACCGCCCGGTGTCGCTCACGCCGGAACAGGCGGGCCTGTACGAGGCGTTGGTGCGCGAGACGCTCGCCCGGATCGCGGACGCGGACGACATGGCGCGGCGCGGCCTCGTCGTCAAGCTGCTGACCGGCCTCAAGCAGATCTGCAACCACCCCGCCCAGTACCTCAAGGAGGAGCGGCCACGGATCGCCGGGCGGTCCGGGAAGCTGGAGCTGCTCGACGAGCTGCTCGACGGCGCCCTCGCCGAAGGGGCGGCCGTCCTGGTGTTCACGCAGTACGTGGCGATGGCCCGGATCGTCGAGGAGCACCTGCGCGCGCGGGGCGTGCCTTCGCAGTTCCTGCACGGCGGAACGCCGGTCGGGGAACGCGAGGCGATGGTCGGCCGTTTCCAGGACGGGGAGGTGCCGGTGTTCCTGCTGTCGCTGAAGGCGGCCGGGACGGGGCTGAACCTCACCCGGGCCGAGCACGTCGTCCACTACGACCGCTGGTGGAACCCCGCCGTCGAGGCGCAGGCCACCGACCGGGCGTACCGGATCGGGCAGACGCGGCCGGTGCAGGTGCACCGGCTGATCGCCGAGGGGACGGTCGAGGACCGCATCGCGCGGATGCTGGAGCGCAAGCGGGAACTCGCCGACGCGGTGCTCGGCTGCGGGGAGCGGGCGTTCACGGAGCTGACGGACGCCGAGCTGGCCGAGCTGGTGGAGCTGCGAGGGGGACGCGATGAGCGGGCGTGACGGGTACGGGGAGCCGGCGTTCGAGGTGGCGGCTCCCGCGCGCGGGCAGGCGTTCGCGCGCACCTGGTGGGGGCGGGGCTGGGTGGCCGCGCTGGAGGACGGGGTCCTGGACAGTGCCCAGATCCGCGCCGGGCGCCGCCTCGCGCGCGGGGGCGCGGTCGGCGCCGTGTCGGTGCGGCCGGGCCGTGCGACGGCGGTCGTCCGGGACCGGGACGGCACGGCGCACCGCGCGGACGTGCTGCTCCCGGAGCTGTCCGGGGCCCAGTGGGACCGGCTGCTGGCGCTGGCCGGGGAGCGTGCCGGGTACATGGCCGCGCTGCTCGACCGCGAGATGCCGCCGCATCTGGTGGAGGACGCGGCGACCGCGGGCGTGGACCTCCTGCCGGGGCTGGGCGAGCTGGAGGCGTCCTGCGACTGCGGCGCCTGGGACCACTGCGCGCACACGACGGCCCTGTGCTATCTGGTGGCCCGCGTGCTGGACGAGGACCCCTTCGTCCTCCTGCTGCTGCGCGGGCGCCCCGAGCGGACCCTGCTGGACGACCTCCGGGCCCGCACCGCCGCGCCGGGGCACCGGGAGGGCGTGGACGCCGCCGACGCGTACGCGTCCGTCCCCGCCCCGCTCCCTGTCCCGCCGGACCTTCCCGACGCCCCCGGCGTGCCGCCCTCCCTGGACACCGGGACCGCGCCGCCGGACGGCGTCGTCCCGGCCGCCCTGGAGTTCCTGGCCGCGCAGACGGCCCGGGAGGCGCACCGGCTCCTGCGGGAGGCCCTCCGCGGGGCGCCCCCGGCCGCCGGGTTGACGCCCGCTCAGGACGCGGTCCGCCTCGCCGCCTCGGACCCGTCGGACCCCGGCGTCCGCGCGCGGCTCGCCGAAGGGCGCGCGGACCTCGGCCTCGCCGTACGCGCGTGGCGCGAGGGCGGTGCGAGCGCGCTGGCCGTCCTCGACGAGGAGTGGACCCCCGACGGCGAGGCGTCGGCCCGCGCGCGTGCGGTGCTGGAGGCGGCCTGGGACGCGGACGAACGTCCCGCCCTGCGGGCGCACGCCAACCGCTGGACCGTCGTCGGGGAGCCCGCGCAGATACGCCTGGACCGCGACGGCCGCTGGTGGCCCTACCGCGGGCAGGACGGCTGTTGGGCGCCTGCCGGGGGCCCGTCCCCCGACCCGGCGACAGCCCTGGCGGCGGCCGTTCTCAGTGGGGAGGACCCGTGGTGAGTCACGGCAGCAGGGAGGCCAGATCGCTGGGGATCAGTCCGCTCGGGATCAGGTCGCTCGGGACCGAGGTCGGCAGGGCCGTGGGGAGCCGCGTCGGCAGGAGGCTGGCGAGTCCGCTCGGCAGCCCGCGGGTGGCGGAGGAGCTGGCGGCGGTCGAGGGCTCTTCGCCCTGCTTGCCGTCGCCCTCCGAGCCCCCGGAGGCCGTCAGGACGACGATCACGACGACCGCCACGCCCACCAGCGCGGCCAGGGCGGCGAACAGGGACGTACGGCGCCTGCGGGGCCGTGAGGGGCGCCGGCCGTCGTCGTACGGCGGAGGCGCGCCGAAGCCGCCGGAGGGCGGATGCGGAGGTACGGGCGGAGTGGCCATGGTGTCCACTTTGGGCCCGTCCGGGCGCGGGCGGCATGTCCCGCGCGCGAGTTGGTACCGGCTCAGGTCAGGGAGGACATGATTCCGGCGTATTCGACCCACCGGGCACGCACGCAGGAGACTCCAGCCCCGCGCGCGTGACCGCCGGTGCAGCGGGCGGGCCGGGCCGGGGAACGACTCCAGCCCCGCGCGTGTGACCGCCGGCCGCCCACGCGCGCGTGCCCGTTCGGCCGGGACGGTCACCCGTCCCGGCCGCCCTGTACGCCAACCGGCACGCGCGCGTGGAGTCGTGATCAGCCGCGGGCGCCCAGGAGGTGGTCCATGGCGAGCTGGTCGAGGCGCTCGAAGGCCATCCCGCGCGCGGCGGCGGCCTCGACGTCGAAGTCCTCGAAGGCGGCGCGGTCGGCGAGGAGCGCGTCGAGGCCGTCGGCGGCGGTCTGCTGGGCCAGCTCGTCGAGACGGGACGCGCGCAGCGCCTCCTGGACCTCCGGGTCGGCGCGGAAGGCGAGCGCGCGCTCCTTGAGGATCAGGTAGTTGCGCATGCAGCCGGCCGCCGACGCCCACACGCCGTCGAAGTCCTCGGTGCGCGGGGGCTTGAAGTCGAAGTGCTTCGGACCGGCGTACCCGGCGCTCTCCAGCAGGTCGACCAGCCAGAACGCGGAGCGCAGGTCACCGGCGCCGAAGCGCAGGTCCTGGTCGTACTTGATGCCGTTCTGGCCGTTGAGGTCGATGTGGAAGAGCTTGCCCGCCCACAGCGCCTGCGCGATGCCGTGCGGGAAGTTCAGGCCGGCCATCTGCTCGTGGCCCACCTCGGGGTTCACGCCGTACAGCTCGGGCCGCTCCAGGCGCTCGATGAACGCCAGCGCGTGGCCGACGGTCGGCAGGAGGATGTCGCCGCGCGGCTCGTTCGGCTTGGGCTCGATCGCGAACTTCAGGTCGTAGCCCTGCGCGGTGACGTACTCGCCGAGGAGGTCGAACGCCTCCTTCATCCGGTCGAGGGCCACGCGCACGTCCTTGGCGGCGCCGGACTCGGCGCCCTCACGGCCGCCCCAGGCGACGTACGTCTCGGCGCCCAGCTCGACGGCCAGGTCGATGTTGCGGATGGTCTTGCGCAGCGCGTAGCGGCGCACGTCGCGGTCGTTCGCGGTGAACGCGCCGTCCTTGAAGACGGGGTGGGTGAAGAGGTTGGTGGTGGCCATCGGCACCTTCATGCCGGTCGCGTCGAGGGCCTCGCGGAAGCGCTTGATGTGGCCTTCGCGCTCGCTGTCCGAAGACCCGAAGGGGATCAGGTCGTCGTCGTGGAAGGTGACTCCGTGGGCGCCGAGTTCCGACAGGCGCTGCACGGTCTCGACCGGGTCGAGGGCCCCGCGCGTGGCGTCGCCGAAGGGGTCCCGTCCCTGCCAGCCGACGGTCCACAGGCCGAAGGTGAACCTGTCCTCGGGGGTGGGCTGGTAGCTCATACCGCGGCTCCTTGCTGCGTACGACTATTTCGTCATGGCCGTTTACAAATTAGTATGCGGAAGCAGCCGAGGGAAGACCGATCTCGCCGAGCCGTGAAATTCGAGGGAGAGCCCGATGTCAGCAGCCGAAGGTCCGCTCGTCGTCGGCGTGGACTCGTCCACGCAGTCGACCAAGGCGCTCGTCGTCGACGTGGCGACCGGCGAGGTCGTCGCGAGCGGCCAGGCCCCGCACACGGTCTCCACGGGGGCCGGGCGGGAGAGCGACCCGCGTCAGTGGTGGGAGGCCCTCGGTGAGGCGCTCAGGCAGTGCGGTGAGCCCGCGCGCGAGGCCGCGGCGGTGTCGATCGGCGGTCAGCAGCACGGCCTGGTGACGCTGGACGGCGCCGGCGAGCCGGTCCGCCCCGCCCTGCTGTGGAACGACGTCCGCTCGGCCCCGCAGGCGCGCCGGCTGACGGAGGAGCTGGGCGGCGCGAAGTTCTGGGCCGAGCGCACCGGTTCCGTCCCGGCGGCCTCCTTCACGGTCACCAAGTGGGCGTGGCTCGCGGAGAACGAACCGGAGGCCCTGCGCGCCGTGAAGGCCGTACGGCTGCCGCACGACTACCTGACCGGGCGGCTGACCGGCGAGGGCACCACGGACCGCGGGGACGCCTCGGGGACGGGCTGGTGGGCCTCGGGGGCGGAAGCGTACGACGAGGAGATCCTCGCGCACGTGGGCCTCGACCCGGCGCTCCTCCCGCGCGTGGTGCGCCCCGGCGAGGTCGCGGGCACCGTCCGGGACGGTCACGGCCTGCCGTTCGCCAAGGGCACCCTGGTCGCGGCCGGCACCGGCGACAACGCGGCGGCGGCCCTGGGGCTCGGCCTGCGCCCCGGGGCGCCCGTCCTGAGCCTGGGCACCTCCGGGACGGTCTACGCGGTGTCGAAGCGGCGTCCCACCGACCCGACCGGGACAGTGGCCGGTTTCGCCGCCGCGCACGGCGACTGGCTCCCCCTCGCCTGCACCCTCAACTGCACGCTGGCCGTCGACAAGGTCGCCGCCCTGCTGAACCTCGACCGCGAGGCCGTCGAGCCGTCCACGGGCGTCACCCTCCTGCCCTTCCTGGACGGCGAGCGCACCCCCAACCTTCCGAACGCCTCCGGCGTCCTGCACGGCCTGCGCCACGACACGACCGCCGGCCAGCTCCTCCAGGCCGCCTACGACGGCGCCGTGCACTCCCTGCTGGGTGCGCTGGACCTCGTCCTCGACGCGGACGCGGACCGCTCTGCGCCGCTGCTGCTCATCGGCGGCGGCGCGCGCGGGCGTGCCTGGCAGGAGACCGTACGGCGCCTGTCCGGGCGTCCCGTCCAGGTCCCCGAGGCCAAGGAACTCGTCGCCCTCGGCGCCGCCGCGCAGGCCGCCGGCCTGCTGACCGGGGAGGACCCGTCGGCCGTCGCGCGCCGGTGGGACACCGCGCGCGGGCCGGTGCTGGAGGCGGTGACGCGGGACGAGGCGGCGCTGGAGCGGATCTCGGGGGTGCTGGCGGATGCCGGGGGGCTGCTCGGCGACAGCTAGGCACCGCCGGGGTTCCGCGGAGGTTCCGGGGAGCGCGACACGCCGTTCCACCCGGCGGAACCGGTCCTCCCGCGCGCGGGAGGCCCCACCGGCGGACTCATCATCCGTCGGCCGTGGGTTCCGCGTCCCCGCAGGGCCCGGCCGTCATCGCCAGCACCGCCGACCGAAGGACACCCCCGTATGACCGCCCCGCTGCACGACCCCCGCCCCGCCGCCACCGGACGGGTGTCCTCCGACACCCAGCAGGGCATGCGGCGGCGCAACCTCGCGCGGGTCATGCACGCCGTCAGCGCGGAGGGTTCGCTCTCGCGCGCGGCGGTGGCCTCGCGGATCGGGCTGACGCGGACGGCCGTGTCGACGCTGGTGGACGAGCTGATACGGGCGGGGCTGCTGGAGGAACTGGGGCCCGAGCGGCCGGGGCGGGTGGGCCGGCCGGGGTCCGCGCTCGCCGTCTCCCGGCGCGGCCCCGCCGGGATCGGCGCGGAGATCGGCGTGGACCATCTCGCCGTCTGCGCGGTCGACCTGCGCGGTGAGGTACGCGCGCGTGCCGAGCGGCAGGGCAGCAACCGGGGCCGCTCCCCCGTGCCCGTCGTCGCGGAGCTGAACGGCCTGGTCCGGGACGTCGTCGCCGAGGCACGCACGCAGGAGCTGTGGGCGGCGGGGCTCTCCGTCGCCGTGCCGGGGCTCGTGGCGCGGGACGGGCGTACGGTCGTGCGCGCGCCGAACCTCGACTGGCACGGTGTCGACCTCGGTGAACTCCTGCCCGGTCAGCCCGCGTTCGTCGTGGACAACGAGGCCAACCTCGGTGCGCTCGCCGAACTCTGGCTCGGTGACGACACGCCCCGGGACTTCCTGCACGTCTCCGCCGAGATCGGGATCGGCGCGGCGGTCGTCGTGGACGGCGGGCTGCTGCGCGGCACCCGGGGGTTCGCGGGCGAACTGGGGCATGTGCCGGTCCATCCCGACGGGCCGGAGTGCGTGTGCGGCGGGCACGGGTGCCTGGAGCAGTACGCCGGGGAGGAGGCCGTGCTGCGGGCGGCCGGCCTCGCGGACGGCAACGACCGGGTCGGGCTGCTCGCGGGGCGCGCGGCGGACGGTGACGAGGCGGCGCGGCGGGCCCTGCGGGAGGCGGGGACCGCGTTCGGGATCGCCCTCACCGGGGCGGTCAACCTGCTGGACCCGGAAGGGGTCGTCCTCGGCGGGGCGCTCGCCGGGCTCGCGCCGTGGCTGCTGCCGTCGCTGGAGGCGGAGCTGGCCCGGCGGACGGCGGGGCCGGTGTGTCCGGTGTCCGTGTCGCGGCTGGGGTCGGAGGGGCCGTTGCTGGGGGCCGCGCATTCGGTGGTGCGGGGGGTGCTGGACGATCCGGTGGGGGTCGGTGTCGGGGCGGGGTGAGGTGGGGGTGGGGTTGTCGGACTTAACGCCGGGCCGGCGCCGCCTCCGCATCGAGGCGAAACGATCCGTCCTGTGGACAACTCCCGCCCCCAGCCCCGCGATTACCTCGTTCGAGTGATCGACTTGTCCACAGGTCCAAGCGTGTCCACAGATTCCCGAAGTGCCCTCTTGCGGACTTCCCGCTCCCCGTACGGTGTGATCACACGCACCGCAGCGGCGAAGCGTCGAACTCCCCACCGACAGAAGGGCCTTGCATGAACCGAGCCAGTCCCCTCCCCAACCGGCGGCACCTCCTCAAAGGAGCCGCGCTCGCGGCGGCGGCCTCCGTGGTGCTGCCCGAGCCGAGGGCCGGGGCACAGACCCAGGCGGCCGACTACCCCTCGGCGCTGTGGGCCCCCGCGGACACCGCCAACTACACCGCCTCCGACCGCCCTTCGCAGCGGCACCCCGTCGACCTCGTCGTCATCCACGTCACGCAGACGACGTTCGACAAGGCGCTGACGATCTTCCAGAACCCGAAGAAACACGTGTCCGCGCACTACGTGGTCCGCTCCTCCGACGGCCGGGTCGCGCAGTGCGTGCGGGAGACCGACATCGCGTGGCACGCGGGGAACTGGGAGTACAACACCCGCAGCGTCGGCATCGAGCACGAAGGCTGGGTGGACCGCCCGCCTACTTCACGGACGCGATGTACGAGCGGTCGGCGCGGCTCACGGCGACGGTCTGCGACCGGTACGGCATCCCCAGGGACCGGGCGCACATCATCGGCCACTACGAAGTGCCGGGCACCGACCACACGGACCCGGGCCGGAACTGGGACTGGGCGCGGTACATGAGACTCGTCGCCCAGGTCTGACCCGATCCGCGCACACCGGATTCCGGCGAGTGCCGCCGCGACGGTTGTCGGCGCCCGGGCCCGGAGTGACGATGACCGAGGACCACCGCCCGAGACCGTACGCGCCGCGCTCCCCCACCCGGCGCGGGGCCCTCACCAACACCCGCTTCCCGCGCGCGAACCGCAGTCCGCAGACCTCTCACTTCTTCGCCCCCGCCCCCTCCAACCAACCGCCCAGCCACACCGCCCACACCACCCCCGCCACTCCGCCACTCCGCCACTCCGCCACTCCGCCACCACCAAGCCCACCAAGCCCACCAAGCCCACCAAGTACCCAACACCCCAGCCCCTCCCGTCCCGCTTGACCCACCCTCCAGGAGCCCGAGTTGACCGATCCCTGGGTGGCCCTCGAACCGGGGGCCGACCCCGCCGAGCGAGTCCGTACGCTGCGGCGGGCGCACGAGGCGTTCACGGCGGCCGGGACGGTCGCCCAGCCGGTCCGCCGGGTCGTCGCGGACTCGTGGCGGCGTTCCGCGCGAGCCGGCGTGGGGCCGGACCGCACGGCGGACGTGGAGCTGTCGGACGGCGCGCTCGGCGCCTACCGCGCGGAGCACCCGCTCGCGCCGGTGATGCCGCTGCTGCGGGAGCTGATGGCGCCGTTCGCGGCGGACGGCGCGCATCTGCTCGCGGTGTGCGACGCGTACGGCCGTCTCCTGTGGGTCGAGGGGCACGCGGCGACCCGGCGGCGTGCGGGGCGGATGAACTTCGTGCCCGGCGCGCGGTGGGCGGAGAGCGCGGTGGGGACGAACGCGCCGGGGACGGCGGTCGCGGTGGACCGTCCGGTGCAGGTGTTCGCGGCGGAGCACTTCACGCGGCAGGCCCAGCCGTGGACCTGCGCGGCGGCTCCGGTGCACGACCCGCGCACCGGGCGGGTGCTGGGCGCCGTCGACGTGACGGGCGGGGACGCGCTGGCGCATCCGCACAGCCTGGGGTTCGTGCAGGCGGTGGCGCGGGCGGCGGAGGGGCAGTTGGCGCTGCTCGCGCGGGAGCGGCCCGCCGTCGAGGCGCCCGAGCTGGCCGCGCTGGGGCGGGACGAGGCGCGGCTGACGGTGGGCGGCAGGCCGGTGCGGCTGAGCCGGCGGCACAGCGAGATCGTGGTGCTGCTGGCCCGCCACCCGGAGGGGCTGACCGGGGACGAGCTGCTGTGCGCGCTGTACGAGGACGAGTCGGTGCCGCCGGTGACGCTGCGCGCCGAACTGGCCCGCCTGCGCGGGGTGCTGGGCCCGGAGTTGCTCGCGTCGCGGCCGTACCGGCTGACCGTACCGGTGGAGTCGGACGTGGCGGTCGTGGAGCGCAGGATCGCCGCCGGGGCGGTGACGGGAGCGCTCTCGGCGTACGGCGGTCCGCTGCTGCCGGGGTCGCGGGCGCCCGCGGTGACGCGGCTCAGGCGGCAGCTCGCGGACGAGTTGCGGGCGGCGCTGATCGCCTGCCAGGACCCCGACCTGCTGTCCGACTGGGCGCACGCGCCGTGGGGCGAGGACGACCTGGAGGTGTGGCGGGCGCTGGCGGCGGTGCGGCCGACAGCACCCGTGCGGGCGCGACTGGCGGCGCTGGAGGCGGAGTTGGCGGCGGGGGGAGGGTGGGGGGCATGAGGGCGGCGCGCGACACCGGCGTCGCACGGAGGTCGCCGGGTGGCGCCGGCCTCGTACGGGCCGGCCTCCTACAGACCGGCCCGCTGCGGGCGGTCGTGCAACGTGGGTGCAACGTCCGGGTGCGTAGCGTCCGTCGGAGCTGTCCAACGGCGGGCAGCGCCGGTGAAGGAGGCATGGGATGACTCGTTACGCCGCGCCCGGGTCGGAGGGGGCGCTCGTCTCCTACCAGGGGCGTTACGACCACTTCATCGGCGGGGAGTACGTGCCGCCGGTGCGGGGGCAGTACTTCGAGAACCCGAGTCCGGTGAACGGGCAGCCGTTCACCGAGGTCGCGCGGGGCACGGCGGAGGACGTGGAGAAGGCGCTGGACGCGGCGCACGCGGCGGCGCCCGCGTGGGGGCGGCGGTCGGCGACGGAGCGTTCGGACGTCCTGCTGCGGATCGCCGACCGGATGGAGGCGAACCTGGAGGCGCTGGCGGTCGCGGAGAGCTGGGAGAACGGCAAGCCGGTGCGCGAGACACTGGCTGCGGACATCCCCCTCGCCATCGACCACTTCCGGTACTTCGCGGGGGCGGTGCGCGCGCAGGAGGGTTCGCTCAGCGAGGTCGACGAGGACACCGTGGCGTACCACTTCCACGAGCCGCTCGGGGTGGTCGCGCAGATCATCCCGTGGAACTTCCCGATCCTGATGGCGACGTGGAAGCTCGCGCCGGCGCTGGCGGCGGGCAACACGGTCGTGATCAAGCCGGCCGAGCAGACGCCCGTGTCGATCCACTACTGGATGTCGCTGATAGCGGACCTGCTGCCGCCGGGTGTCGTGAACATCGTCAACGGCTTCGGCCTGGAGGCGGGCAAGCCGCTCGCGTCGAGCCCGCGCGTGGCGAAGGTCGCGTTCACCGGGGAGACCGCGACCGGGCGGCTGATCATGCAGTACGCGGCACAGAACCTGAAGCCGGTGACGCTGGAGCTGGGCGGGAAGTCGCCGAACATCTTCTTCGACGACGTCTGGGACAAGGACGACGACCTGCGCGACAAGGCCCTCGAAGGGTTCACGATGTTCGCGCTGAACCAGGGCGAGGTATGCACGTGCCCCTCCCGGGGCCTCATCCAGCGCGGCAACTACCCCGACTTCCTCGCCGCGGCCGTCGCCCGCACCGAGCTGATCAAGCCGGGGCACCCGCTCGACACGGAGACGATGATCGGCGCGCAGGCGTCCAGCGAGCAGCTCGCGAAGATCCTCTCGTACATCGAGATCGGCCAGAAGGAGGGCGCGAAGGTCCTCACGGGTGGGGAACGCGCCGAGTACGACGGCGAGTTGAAGGGCGGCTACTACGTCCGCCCGACCATCTTCGAGGGCGACAACCGGATGCGCGTCTTCCAGGAGGAGATCTTCGGGCCGGTCGTCTCCGTCGCCGGGTTCGACGACTTCGACGACGCCATCAAGATCGCCAACGACACGGCGTACGGCCTCGGCGCGGGCGTCTGGACCCGCGACGTCAACACGGCGTACCGCGCGGGCCGCGCGATCCAGGCCGGCCGCGTCTGGACCAACTGCTACCACGCGTACCCCGCGCACGCGGCGTTCGGCGGCTACAAGCAGTCGGGGATCGGCCGGGAGACGCACAAGATGATGCTGGAGCACTACCAGCAGACCAAGAACCTCCTCGTGTCGTACTCGCCGAAGAAGCTGGGCTACTTCTGACGGGCCCGCACGAGACGCTCGGGGACTCCTGACCTGCCAGATGACGCCGGTGACGCCGGTGTCCGGTACCTCGCCCCTTACCTGACGGAGTGTGGAGGTCCCGCTTCCGCCCTCGCCCGCCGCCCGCACAGGGTGGAGGGTGAGGGCCGCCCGGCCCGGGAGGGACGGTGGGGATGCGGAAGGTGCGTTGGGGGCTGCTGGTGACCGGGGGGTACGCCGATGTGGCCATGAAGGCGAAGGCGTTCTCGCGGACGGCGGAGTTCGTGGCGGTGGCGGCCGACGACGCGCGGGAGTACGCGCGGACGTGGGACATCGCCAGGGCCCACCGCAGCCGGGAGGAGTTGCTGGCGGACGACGGTGTCGAGGCCGTGTTCGTGGCGCTGGACCCCGTCGAGCACGCCGAGTGGGCGGTCAGGGCGTTGCGGGCCGGGAAGCATGTGGTCGTCGAGAAGCCGCTCGCGTTGTCGGTGGCCGATACGCAGCGGGTGTTCGACGCGGCCGAGGAGGCCGGGCGGGTGTGTGTGGAGGGGGTGTTCTCGCGGCATCATCCGCAGCATCGGCTGGCGAAGAAGCTCGTCGACGACGGGGTGATCGGGGAGCTGCGGTACATCTACGCGGCTTGTACCGCGAACCTGCCCGGCGACTACTTCCGGCGGTTCCCGGAGCGCGGGGGCGGAGGGATGCTCGATCTGGGGTCGTTCACGCTGGCCGCCGTCCGGATGTTCGCGGGCGAGCCGGAGCGGGTGTACGCGGAGGAGGTACGGCGTCCCGGCGCGCTCGACCACAGCTTCGCGGCGACCCTGCGGCTGCCCGGCGATGTGCTGGCGCAGTTCGAGGTGGGCCAGGAGGTGTGCCGGGGCGACGCGCTGGAGCTGGTCGGGACGACGGGGCGGCTGGTCCTGGAGGACCCCTGGTTCTGCCGGGACATCACCCGCGTCGAACTCCAGCGCCAGGGCCCGCCGCCGCACGCCGACCCGGTGAGCGAGTACCTGCCGGTGGACGCGGAGGGGGCGTACCGCTGCGGTGAGTCGTACGCCGTCTCCCGGATCCTCTTCGACGACGTGTCCCGCGCGATAGCGGAGGGCCGGCCCGCTCCGTACGGCCGTGCGGACGCGGTGGGGCAGGCGCGGGCCGTGGAGGCGCTGTTCGAGTCGGGGGCCAAGGCCGTACCCGTGCGGCTCTAGAGAGGTACGGACGTCACACGAGCGGCTGGTACGACCAGAAGGCCCGGCGGCACGCCGGGCCTTCTGGGTACGGGGGTACCGCTCACGCCCCTTCGATCACCCTCTTGATCCCCGCCACCGTCCGCTCCACATCCACCGCCAGCTTCGCGTTCCACTCCTTCACGAACCGTTCCCGCCCCGCCTCGTCGAGGGACGCGAAGATCTTCGAGAGGCCCTCGGTGAGGCGGCCCAGCCGGTAGTGGTGGACCAGGACTACGCCCCCCTCGGCGGGCGAGATCTCGAAGGACCAGGTGCTCTCCTGCGGCCGGCCGTCGCTCGTGAGGATCATCCACCGGAACACCGAGCCCGGCACGGCCTCGACGACCTCGGACAGCGTCGACCACTCGCCCCGGATGACCGGCGCCCACGGCACGGCCTCGGCGCCGCGCAGGTTCTTGCCCTCGAAGACCGCGCCGACCGTGGAGGGTTCGCCCTTGATCCAGGTGCCGCCCTGGCACTCCGGGCTCCACTCCCCGCTGCGTCCGAGATCGCTGACGACCTCGTACACCTTGTCGGCGGAAGCGGCGACGAAAATCTCGGCGCGCACCTGGAATGTGGTGACTCCCGGGCGTTCGTAATCAGTTGCCATGTCGTTCTCCCGATCCGTTTCTGTACGGAGTGATATTCACGCGGTCCGCTGGAATTCCCGGTCCCCGTGCAGCCATTCGACTTTTCCGTGGAGTTCGTCGGCGCTGAGCGCGGACAGTTCGGCGTTGCGCGCCTTCGCGGCGACCCCGGCGGGGTGGTAGACCTGCCGTCCCATCTCGCGCGCGATCAGCTGGGCGCGGGCGGCGCGGCTGCGGCGCAGTGCGGCGTACGCGCCGAGCCGGGCGGGCAGCGCGGCGGCGGAGATCTGCGGGCCGAGCAACTCGCCGAGCAGCACGGCGTCTTCGAGGGTCTGGCAGGCGCCCTGCGCGGCGTACTGGAGCATGGGGTGCGCGGCGTCGCCGAGGAGCGCGACGCGGCCGTCCACCCAGGTGTCGACGGGGTCCCGGTCGCACAGCACCCAGCGCCGCCACCCGTTCCCGAGCCGCAGCAGCCGCCCGGCGATCTCGCCGAGTTCGGGGAACTCCCCGAGGACGACGCCGCGTTCGACGGCTTCCCCGGCGACGGCCGTCAGGGCGCCGTCGTCGCGGGTCGCGGCGAGGTTCAGCTCTCGCCCCTCGCTGATGGGGTAGTGCACGAAGTGCCACTGCGGCCCGGCCCACAGGCACACGGCGTTGGCGCGCAGTTCCTCGGGCACGCCGTCCATGGGGATGACGGACCGGTAGATGGTGTGCCCGGACACGCGCGGCTCCCCGTCGCCGAGGAGCTGCCCGCGTACGGCGGACCGGATGCCGTCGGCGCCGATCACGGCGTCCCCGGCGACGCGGGAACCGTCGCCGAGCACCGCCCAGGCACCGTCCGGGGACTGCCCGTACCCGCTCACCGGAGCCCCGGTGACGAGTTCCACGCCGGACCGCGCACGGCACGCGTCGAGCAGCGGCCGGTACAGGTCGGTCCGGTGCACGACGGCGTACGGGTTGCCGAACCGGCGCCGGTAACCCCCGGTCAGCGGCATGGAGTTGATGAGTTCGTCGGTCGTGCCGTCGTAGAGCCGCAGCTCGTCGACGAACACGGACCGGGCCCGGACCTCGGCGCCGACGCCGATGCGGTCGAGGGCGTGGTAGGCGTTGGGGGCGAGCTGGATGCCGGCGCCGAGTTCGGTGAACTCCTCGCGCCGTTCCAGGACGGTGACCCGATGGCCGTGCCGGGCGAAGGCCAGCGCGGAGGCGAGACCGCCGATCCCGCCGCCGACCACGACAAGGTGTACCACTGCACGTCTCCTAAGAACTCACGACGAGAGGTCGGGCCGGACGACGAGCCGCCTGCCGTGCAACTCGCCCTTCTCCATGCGCAGATGGGCGTCGGCCATCGCGCTCAGCGGCACCCGCTCGGTACGCCGGGACCGCAGCCGGCCCGACGCCGTGAGCCGGTTGACGGTGACCGCCGCCTCGGCGAGCTGGTCGGTCGTCGCGTGCGAGATGACGAACCCGAGGATCGAGGCGTCCTTCTGGTAGAACGGCCCGACCGGCAGCACGGGCCGCGCGGCGACCCCGGCGAGCAGCACGATCCGCCCCCGGGGTGCGATCAACTCGACCGCATCATCAAGGTCGTTGGTGCCGAAGGTGTCGATGTGGACGTCGATCGCGCCCCGGAGGGCCGCCAACTCCGGTTCCCGGTAGTCGAGTACGACGTCGGCGCCCAACTCCCGTACGTAGTCGGCGTCCTGGGCGGAGGCGGTGGCCACCACCCGGGCGCCCGCCTCGACGGCCAGCGTCACGACGGCGCTTCCGACGTTCCCGGCCGCGCCCGCCACGAACACCGTCTCGCCCGGCCGCACCCGCGCGTGGGTGAACAGCGCCAGGTAGGCCGTGCCGCCGGGGTGGAACACGGTGACGGCCCGCTCGGGGTCGACGCCGGGCGGCAGGCGGTAGAGGCGGTCGGCGGGGACGACGGCGCGTTCGGCGGCGGCGCCCTGCCGGCCGCCGTGGCCGAGGCTGTTGGTCCACACCCGCTCCCCGGCCGCGAAGCCGGAGCCGGCGCGCACGACCGTACCGACGAGGTCGCGGCTGACGATCAGGGGCAGCGGGACGGGGGTGCGGAAGCGGCCGGAGCGCACGAGGGTGTCGACCGGGTTGACGGTGGTGCACTCGACCTCGACCAGCACGTCGGTCGGTCCGGGGGTCGGCTCGGGCAGTTCGCCGTGGCGGATCTCGTGGGACGGCCCGAGTTCGGTGATGTAGGCGGCACGCATGGAGTCCAGACTGTCGCCGGGGCCCGGGGAGGGACACGGGACGCTCCCGAATTCGTCAGGTCCTGGTGAGCACCTGATTTATCGCCGAATTCCCCGTTGACGCGCCCCGAGCGCGCCTCGAAGCTGCCCGGTGAATTCACATTCCCGGCCTGATCCGCATTTCTTGCACCCTGCACCATTCAGCGAGCGAAAGCGCACCGAGGAGATTCCGGATGAGCAGAAGGCGTAAAGAGATCTGTGTCGTCGGCGCGGGCCCGAGGGGCCTGTCGGTGCTGGAGCGGCTGTGCGCCAATGAACGCCTCGCCCCCTCGGACGCCTCCCTGGTCGTCCACCTCGTCGACCCGAACACTCCGGGCGCGGGCCGGGTCTGGCGCCCGGAGCAGTCCCGGCACCTGCTGATGAACACCGTCGCCTCGCAGGTGACCGTGTTCACCGACGACAGTGTCCGCATCGACGGCCCGATCGAGCCGGGCCCGTCCCTGTACGACTGGGCGCGCCAGCTCGCGCTGCTCGGCGTGGAGGGACATCTGTACGACGAGGAGACCCTCGCGGAGGCGCGCCGCCTGGAGCCGGACTCGTACCCGAGCCGCGCCTTCTACGGCCACTACCTGAACGACTGCTTCCGGCAGATCCTCGCCCGCGCGCCCGAGCACGTCGAGGTGCGGGTGCACCGCTCGCAGGCGGTCGCGATGTCCGACGTGCACGGCGCGCGCGGCGGCCGGCAGGGCGTCCGGCTCGCCGACGGCACCCGCCTCAACGACCTCGACGCGGTCGTCCTCGCGCAGGGCCACGTCCCCGCCCGGCTGACGCCCCGCCAGGAGCGCACCGCCGCGCTGGCCCGCATCCACTACCTGACGTACCTGACGCCCGCCAACCCGGCCGACGCCGACCTCAGCGGGGTCCGCCCGGGTGAGCCGGTGCTGCTGCGCGGGCTCGGGCTGAACTTCTTCGACTACATGGCGCTGCTCACGCTCGGCCGGGGCGGCGTCTTCGAACGGGTCCCCGGGGGCGGGCTCGTGTACCGGCCCAGCGGGCAGGAGCCGGTGCTGTACGCGAGTTCGCGGCGCGGTGTGCCGTACCACTCGCGCGGCGCCAACCAGAAGGGCGCGCACGGGCGTTGCTTCCCCCGGCTGCTGACCGCCGAGTACGTCGAGCGGCTGCGCGCGGACGAGGAGCGGCCCTACTTCGGCGAGAACCTCTGGCCGGTGATCCGGTGGGAGGTCGAGAACGTGTACTACACGACGCTGCTCGCCGCCCGGGGCGGCCGAGCCGACGCGTTCGCCGGGGAGTTCCTCGCGCTGGGGCCCGGCGGGGACGCGACCGGGCTGCTGGAGCGGTACGGAATCGAGGCGGACGTCCGCTGGGACTGGGAGCGGATCGTCTCCCCGCTCGCGGGGCGGGAGTTCGCGAGCCGCGAGGAGTTCGGGGCGTGGCTGCGGGGCTACTTGGAGCGGGACGTCCGCGAGGCGCGGGCCGGGAACGTCGACGGGCCCCTCAAGGCCGCGCTCGACGTGCTGCGCGACCTGCGCAACGAGATCCGGCTCGCCGTCGACCACGGCGGCATCGACGGGAACTCCTACCGCGACGACGTCGAGGGCTGGTACACGCCGCTCAACGCGTTCCTGTCGATCGGGCCGCCCGCCTCCCGCATCGAGGAGATGATCGCGCTCCTGGACGCCGGGCTCCTGGTCCTCACCGGCCCCGGCACGCAGATCCGCTTCGACACCGCGAACCCGTCGTTCGTCGCCCACTCGACCGTCGTGCCGGGAACGCCGGTCCGGGCGCGGGCGCTGATCGAGGCGCGGCTCCCCGAACCGGACGTCCGCCGCGCCGAAGACCCGCTGCTGCGGCACCTGTTGGCGACCGAGCAGGCGGGCCCGTACCGCATCGACGGCAGCTGCGGGACGATGTACGAGACCGGCGGCCTCGCCGTCGGCGAACGCCCCTACCACCTGCTCGACAGCCAGGGCCGCCCCCATCCGCGCCGCTTCGCCTTCGGCGTCCCCACGGAGGCGGTCCACTGGGTGACGGCCGCCGGCATCCGCCCGGGCGTCGACTCGGTCACCCTCGGCGACTCCGACGCGATAGCCCGCGCCGCCCTCGCCCTCCCGCCCCTCGCCCGGGTCCCCCAGGAGGTCCGCCCGGCGCAGGACGACAGCGAGTGGACGGGGGTGGTGGTGTGACCGGCGTCGACTCCGGGCTCCTGTCCCCCGTACGGGCCGGCACCCCCGTCGAAGCGGTCGTCGGCGACGAGGCGTGGGTGCGGGCGATGCTCGACGCCGAGGCGGCGCTCGTGCGGGCGCAGGCCGGGCTGGGTACGGTGCCGGCCGGGGCGGCCCGCGTCATCGGCGCCGTCGCCGCCGAAGCGACCCTGGACGTACGGGAGTTGGCGCTGGCCTCCCGGGAGACCGCGAACCCTGTCGTGGGGCTCGTCCAGGCGCTCACCCTACGCGTGGCCGAAGTCGACCCGGGCGCCGCCGAGTTCGTGCACCGGGGGTCGACCAGTCAGGACGTCTTCGACACGGCCGCGATGCTGGTCTCCCGGCGGGCGCTGCGGCTGATCGCCGACGACCTCGCCACGTCGGCCCAGGCGCTGGGGAGTTCGGCGCGGGCCCACCGGGACACGCCGATGGCGGGCCGGACGCTGGCACTGCACGCCGTGCCGACGACGTTCGGCCTGAAGGCGGCCGGCTGGCGGGAGCTGCTCCTCGACGCCCGGCGCCGCGTCGCCCACGTGGCCGACGAGGGCCTGCCGGTGTCGCTCGGGGGCGCGGCGGGGACGCTGGCGGGGTATCTGGAGTACGCGGCGGTGGACGGGGCGGGCACCCCGGCCGGACCCGGCGGCCACGGCACCGCGCCCCGGCCCACAGGGCATGGCACCCCGGCCCCGCCCGCAGGCCACGGCATCCCGCGCCTCGCCGACCCGGCCGCCTACACCACCCGCCTCGTCGAAGCCTTCGCCGCCGAGACCGGTCTCGCCGTCCCCGTCCTGCCCTGGCACTCCCTGCGCACCCCGTTCGCCGACCTCGCCGCCGTACTCGCCTTCGCGGCGGGCGCGTTGGGGCGGATCGCGGTCGATGTGCAGGCGCTGGCCCGCACGGAGGTCGGGGAGGTGGCCGAGCCCGCCGTGTCCGGGCGGGGCGCGTCGTCGGCGATGCCGCACAAGAGGAACCCCGTGCTCAGCACGATGATCCGGTCGGCTGCGCTGCAAGTGCCCGCGCTCAGCGGGGCGTTGACGCAGTGCATGGTGACCGAGGACGAGCGGTCCGCCGGGGCCTGGCACGCGGAGTGGCTGTTGCTGCGGGAGTGCCTGCGCCTGGTGGGCGGCGCCGCGCACACGGCCGTGGAGCTGACGTCGGGACTCCAGGTGCGTCCCGAACGGATGCGCGCCAACCTGGACCTGACGGGCAGTCAGATCGTGTCGGAGCGGATCGCGGCCCGCCTCACGCCCCGCCTGGGCCGGGCCCGCGCGAAGGAACTCCTCAGCCGGGCGTCCGTCGAGGCGGACGCCACCGGCCGGCCGCTGGCCGCGGTGCTGGCGGAGCTGGTGCCCGGGGTCCCCGCCGGGGAGATCACCGAACTGTGTGATCCCACGGGGTACTTGGGAGCGGCCCCCGCCTTGGTGGACCGTGCGCTGAACAGGTAGGGCACCAAACCTGAAAAGGGCCGGGCGGGAAATCGCCCGGCCCTCACGGCTCTCGGGTCCCTCAAGCCCCCGGCAGCCACTCCACCCCGTCCCAGAACTCCAACTGCCGCAACTTCGAGGGATGTTCCACCCGGGCCCCCTCGGCTCCCCCCAGCACCAACGCGCTGGGCACCCCCGGCTCGTACACGGGCCACCCCTCGACAGGTGCCTCCCCCCGCACGAACGACGCCACCAGGTCCACGAACGTGTCCGACACCCGCCGCTCCACCGGCCCGTCCCCGAACTGCCCCACGAACAGCGGATGCGCGTGGGACCCGAACAGGAACTTCGACGTGGCGTCGTGCGGCGTCCCGAAGTGCGGCGCCCGCACCGGATGCGCGAACTCCATGACGTACTGCGGCGAAACCCCCCGCAGCGCGTGCCGCTGGGCGAGCCGGACGATCTGGTACCGGAAAACCGCGTCCCCCCACACCTCGGTCCACAGCGAGAGCGGATCGGCGGGCCGCCCCTCGTCGAGCGCGGCCTCCCGGTACGCCTCGACGCACGCCTCGGCGAGCCCGTCCTCCACGGCGTCCGTGCACTTGAGCATCACCTCCCGTACGGCGTCCCGCAGTTGACGCGGGTCCGTGGGCGCGGGCGGCGCCGGGGGGAACGACACGCTGTGCGGGTCGGTGAAGAAGGACCCCTCGGTGCGGTTGTGGACGGACATCACCGGTATCGCGGGGACGACCGGTTCGCGGCCCACCCCGGTCAACGCGTCCAGCACAGGCCCCCGATACTCCCGCCCGCTCCCCAACACGCGCTCGGCGGGCGCCCCTTGGAACAACGCGTTCCAGGCGGCGAACAACGCCCGCGCCGGCACCGTACGCAACCCCGGTACCGACACCCCGAGTTCGCGGGCGAGCCGCTCGTACGCCTCGGTCGCGTCCTGCGGTGTGAGCCCCAGCGCGGGTGCCCAGGGCCGGCTCGCGCTGATGGCGATGAGCCGCCGCGCGATCCCCCGGGTCCCGTCGGCGTCGGTCAGCAGCCGCGCGGTGACGGCCCCGGCGGAGGTCCCGCACAGCGTGATGTCCCCGGGGTCGCCGCCGAACGCCTCGACGTTGTCCCGGACCCACCGCAGCAACGCGGCCTGGTCCTGCAACCCCCAGTTCGCGAACCTCCCCGTACCGGGGTCGGTGAACGCCTCGTGCAGGCCCCAGCCGAACGCCCCGAGCCGGTAGTTGAAGTTGACGACGACCATGTTCCCGAGCGCGGCGGGCTTGGCCCCGTCGAAGGTGGGCGCGCTCCCGGACCCGACCTGCCAGCCACCCCCGTGGACGTACACCAGCACCGGCAGCCGGGCACCGGGGTCGGGCGTCCAGACGTTGGCGTACAGGGCGTCCTCGCGGCTGTCGGGGACGCCGGGCTGGAGGAAGGCCGGGGAGAAGGCGGTCGCGTCGCGGACTCCCGTCCAGGGCACGGCGGTTCGGGGCGAGGCGAACCGTTCGGCGACGGCGTACGGGATGCCCCGGAACACGTGCAGCGGACGCTGCCGGTACATCTCCAGGGTGCCGCGCAGGTCACCGCCGTGGGTGCGGACGACGGAGGTGGTCGTGAGTCCGGAGGTCACAGTTCGTACAACTCCTCGATGAAGAATGACAGCGGGCCCCGGCACCGTCACCGGGGCCCTGCGCACGGACTCAGTCGCGCGCCAGCAACTCCCGTACCCGCGCGAACAGTTCGTACTGCCGGAACGGATCGTCCCCGTCCTCCCCGAACGGCACGAGCACGAACCGCTCGGCCCCCGCGTCCCCGTACTCCCGCAGCCGCTCCGCGATCTGAGCCGGTGTCCCGGCGACCCCGACGTCGCCGGAGAGGGCGCGCGGCATCCCGTACTGGGCGGTGAGGCGGTCGGCGACGCGGGACGAGGCGGCGGGGTCGGCGTGCGACAGCAGGCGGACGTGGAGATGCATGCTGACCCGGGGCGCCGCCACCCCGTGTTCCGCGGCGAGTTCACCGAGGCGCCCGGCGCAACGGGCCACCTCCTTGGGCGGCTTCATCGCCGCCAGCCACCCCTGCCCGTGCGAGACGACCCGCCGCAGCGCCTGTTCGGAGCCCCCGCCGATCCAGATCTCCGGCACGGGCACCGCCGGGTTCAGCGCGACGGACGGGCTGCCGGGCAGGTCGGTCAGGGCGGTGCGCTCCCCGGCGAGCAGGCCGGGCAGGAGGTCCAGGAGCCGTTCGGTGCGCCGTCCCCGGCCCCGGGGGGCGACCCCGGCGGCGGCCCACTCGCCGGGGTCGCCGGTTCCGACGCCGACCCCGAGGACCGTACGGCCCCCGGACAGCCGCTGGAGCGTGCCGATCTGCTTGGCGGCCCACGCGGCGGAGCGCAGCGCGAGCAGCATGACGCCGTACCCGACCTGGATGCGGGTCGTCGCGGCGGCGGCCGTCGCGAGGACCAGGGACGGGTCGAGGGTCGGGTAGGGGGCGGCGAGGCGGTCCCCGGCCCAGACGGAGTCGAGGCCGAGGTCCTCGGCGTGCCGGGCGACGGCGGCGAGGTCGAGGTCGTCGCGGTAGCCGGGGAGGCCGTTGACGGGCAGTTGGGCGCCCACGTGAAGGGTCATCGCCGGCCCCGCTTCCCGCGCTTGAGACCGTACTTGAGACCGCTCTTGAGACGGACAGTCATCGTCAGCCCTTCTTCCCGCGCACCAGCACAGCGCCGAGTTCCTTCTCCAGCCGGTTCAGATCCCCCTCGTGCCCGTGCGCGGCGACATGCCCGTCGGGCCGTACGAGGTGGTAGCCGAGCCGTCGGCAGCCGGTGGCGTCGGCGAGGGTCCGCGCGGGGACGGTCACCACGCTCAACTGGGGCCAGCGGGCGGCGATATGGCCGACCTCCCGGTGCCAGTCCCCGGCGCCGAGGGTCGTCCCCGTGACCGCGAGCGTCCACCCCTTCATGCCGTGCGCGAGGATCTGCTCGCGCGGGAAGAGCCCGCCGACGCCGCTCCCGCCGGGGAGTTTCGCGCGCGCCTGGCAGGGCGAGACGCCGGAGGGGAGCTGGGTGTCGCGCGCGACGGGGTAGGTCTGGCGGCGTCCGGCGAGGACGGGGGCGTACAGCCGGGACGCGGCCCCCGTACGCTCGGCGAGCTTGAACCCGGCGTCCCGCATCAGGACGCGGGCCCGCCCCTTGGCCATCCACGCCTTGGTGTGCAGGTCCGTATCGCGGACACTGCGCCGGGTCGCCGCGAACCGCTCCGGGCCGTAGGTGTCGAGAAGTGAGACCGGCGACGTGCCGCGCAGGACGGCGGCCAGCTTCCAGCCCAGGTTGTGCGCGTCCTGGAGGCCGTTGTTCATGCCCTGTCCGCCGGCCGGGCTGTGGACGTGCGCGGCGTCCCCGATCAGGAAGACCCTGCCCAGCTGGAAGTCGGTGGCGAGGCGGGCGTGCACGCGGAAGACGGTCGTCCAGACGGGCTCGGTGATCCGTACGCCGCGCGGCCCGCGCTCGGCGACGATCTCCTGCATCATCTCGACGCCGGCCGAGCCCGCCCCCCGCGGCAGGACGGACAGGAACCGGTAGACGCCGCCGGGGTGCGGGACGACGGCGAGGGTGCCGGACGGGTCCTGGTAGTAGAGGATCTCCTCCGGGTCGAGGTCCCCCTCGACCTTGGCGTCGACGAGCGCGAACTCCAGTCCGTACGTGGACCCTTGGAAGCCGATCCCGAGCTGTCCGCGCACCGCGCTGCCCGCGCCGTCCGCGCCGGCGACGTACGAGGCGGTGGCCCGCTCGACGGTGCCGTCGGGGCCTTCGAGGACGGCGGTGACGCGGGACGTGCCCTCGATCCGGCCGCTGAAGTCGACGCCCTCCAGGCACAGCAGGCGCACCCCGCGCTCGACCTTGCCGCCGAGGGCCTCCAGGCGTTCGGTGAGGATGCGTTCCGTCTCGTACTGGGGCAGGACGCGGGCCGCGTGCTGTTCCGGTATGTGGAACGAGGCGAGGTGGTTGCGGTCGGAGAAGTAGCTGAGCGTGCGGATCGTGCCGGACACGTCGTACACCGCGTCGCGCAGGCCCTGGTCGGCCAGGATGTCCATCGCGCGGGGGTAGATGGACAGGGCCCGGGGGACGTGCATCGGCTCGGGGGCGGCGTCCACGATGCGGACACGGACTCCGCGGCTGAGCAGTTCGCAGGCCAGGAGCAGGCCCGAGGGTCCGGCACCCGCGACCAGGACGTCGAAGGTCTTCTCTGTAGGCACGGTGCTCCGCTTTCTCATCAGGTCATCGGGGGGAGTTGGGGCAGGCGGTCCAGCTCGATGCCGAACCAGCGGCGGCAGGCGGCCAGGAACGCCTCGTCGTCGAGGACCTCGCGGACCTGCTCGCCGCCCTCGGTCCGGGTGAGCGTGCGGTCCAGGAGGGAGACGCGGCCCGCGTCGGTGACGATCGACGCCCACACCGAGCCGCCGGTGACGGGCGACTCGGGCGCGCTGGAGAACCACCACAGGGTGGGCTCGAAGTCGTAGGTGTCGCGGGGGCGGGTCTCCAGGCGGACGCGGGGCACGCCGTCGTGGACGATGACGACGTCGCCGTACTCGCCGTCCACGATGTGGTACTCGCCGTTCTCGTCCTTCTGCGGGCCGCGTTCACGCAGGCGCAGGGGGCGGCGGCTGGCCCAGCGGAAGCCGACGTCCACGAGCCAGGGCTCGCCGTCGATCGTGACCCTGAGCATCATGTGGCCGCCGTGCGCGCCGAGCAGGGCCTGCTTGCCGTTGTGCAGGGTGCGGCCGGGGAGCAGGTCGACCTGGTAGCCGAGGCCGCGCAGCAGGACGGCGAAGGCGGTGTTCAGCTCGTAGCAGCCGCCGCCCCGGCGCCGGTCGACGATCTTCTCGATGACGTCCTCGCCCATCCGGATGGGGATGCCGAGGTTGAAGTCGACCGTCTCGAACGGCACGGTCCTCAGGTGGCGGTCCTGGAGCCGGGCGAGGTTCTCCAGGTCGGCCCGCTCGGGCCGGTCGGCGCCGATGCGCCGCAGGTAGGCGTCCACTGCTGTCCTCCTCATCTCGACGTTCACCACTCGACCAGCGCGTGCCCGAAGGAGAAGCCGCCGCCGAACGCGGTCAGCAGCACCTTGTCCCCGGTCCGCAGCTCCCCCGCGCGGGCCGCCGCGTCGAGCGTGACGGGGATGGAGGCGGCGCCGGTGTTGCCGTACTCTCCGACCGTCGTGTGCAACCGGGCCAGCGGGAAGGCGAGTTCGCGCTCCAGGTCGCCGAGCATGACGCCGTTGCCCTGGTGGGGGACGATGTGCGCGATGTCCTCCTTGGTGACGCCGGCCTCGTCGAGGAACGCGAAGAGGGTGCCGGGCAGCTTGTCGTACACGATCTCCTTGACGCCGCGCCCGTTCATCACGAAGTGGTGGCGTCCCTCGTCCACGGTCCCGGCGTTCACCCCGAGCCGGGTGCCGCCCGCCGGCACCCCGACCAGCTCCCGCCCCTCGGCGTAGGTGAGCAGCCGGCTCGCGAGGATCCGCCGCCGGTCGGCGGCGCCGAGGACGACGGCTCCGGCGCCGTCGCCGAACAGGACGCGGGTGCGGCGGTCGGCGGGGTCGGTGATCCGGCTGTACATGTCGGCGCCGATCACCAGCGCGGTGCCGCCGGTCGCGGCCAGCATCCGCTGGGCGGCGGCGAGCGCGTAGACGAAGCCGCTGCACACGGCGTTCAGGTCGAAGGCGGCGGCCGTGCTGGGGGCGCCGAGGAGGTGCGCGACCAGGGCCGCGGTGGGGGGCTGCGGGGAGTCCGGGGTGGAGGTCGCGACGACGATCAGCGTCAGGTCGGCGACTCTGGTCCCGGAGTCCTCCAGGGCGGCGCGGGCCGCGGCTGCGGCGAGGTCCGAGGTGGCCTCGTCGTGCTTGCCGAAGCGGCGGGCCCTGATGCCGGTCTTGCGGACGATCCACTCGTCGGTGACGCCGGTCGGGGCTTCCAGGTCCTCGTTGGTCACCACGCGGGACGGCAGGTACGAGCCCGTCCCGAGGATTCCCACAGGGGCGAGGTTCATCTGTGACTCCTTTCCTGCCCCGTCAGCATCGGCTGGTCGCGGGAGGGCGGAAAGGGCGTCGGGGAGAGTCCGTCAAGTCACCGTTCCGTAAATGCGGGAACGCCAAAAAGGCCACCCGGAAGTGGCCTCTGAGCTGGGAATATGGCAGGAAAGAAATCGGCTAGGCGCTTTTTCCAAACGCCGTGAATTACGCGTGCTTCCGCCTCCGGTGGCGAATACCGGGTGTCAGCCTTTTCCGACCCCGTACAGCCGCAGGAACGTGTCCACGCCGTCCACCACGATCGTGTTGACCTCCGTGTCGGGCAACGGCAGGGCGCCGTAGAAGGTGCGCTGGTTGACGTCCGTGATGGTCAGCAGGTTGAAGTGGTTGGCGGCGCGCTCGGGGTCGTCGAGGACGAGCAGCCCGCGTTCGCCGATCCGGCGCAGGTAGGGGGCGAGGCGCTTGTGCGCGGAGAGGGGGCCGACGTCGCGCCAGGCCTCCAGGACGTCGGTGGGGATGCGGGACGCCTCCGCCTCGATCGTGCGGACCAGGGCGAAGTGGTCGGGGAACTCCGTGACGGCCGCGACGCGCTCCAGGCCGAAGGCGATCAGGTCCTCGCGGACGTCGACGATCTTGCGGAGGTGGCGTTCGAGGATCTCCGCGATGGCGGCGGTGACCTGCTCGGCACCCTCCAGGGCGACCGTCTGGAAGAGCTGTTCCTTGTCGGTGAAGTGGTTGTAGATGGTGCGGTTGGAGACGCCGGCCTCCAGGGCGATGGTGTCCACGCCCGCGCGGGTGTAGCCCTCGCGACCGAACACGGCGCGGGCCGCGCGCATGATCGCCCGCCGCTTCTCCGGCATGCCGCGACGGGTGTCCGTCGTCGCCGTCCCCACCGTCATGGCAATCCCTCCGATCGTCAGCAGGACCGCAGCGTACCCGGCACCGGAGCGGCTCCGGTCTACACCGTTGGACCTACATCCATCGTCGCATTGTTTACAGTCATCGGTGTAATCCATACTCTAGCCGCAGTGGTTCCCCCTCTGCCAGCGGGCCATCGCTGCTGTGTCACGTCCCCCCAGAGAGGCCACCGATCCATGACCCGTTCCTCACCGAGCACCTCCGTGCAGGCCCCCACGCCGGCACCCGAACGGCGTCCGGTCGCGGCCCTCGCCCTGGGCCTCATGGCCACCCCGACCGCGCTCAGCGCCAACGCGGCGACGACGACGCTGCCCGACATAGCCGACGGCGTCGGCATATCCGTCTCCACGGCGACCTGGACAGCCACCGTCTTCGGGCTCGCGATGGCCATCGGCACGCCGATGGTCGCGGCCCTCCTGCGGCACCGGGGCGTACGGGCCGCCGTCCTCGTCAGCTCCGCGCTGATCGTCGCCGGGACGCTGACCGTCCTGCTCTCCGGCTCCCTCCCCGGCCTCCTCGTCGGCCGGGCCGCGCAGGCCTTCGGCGGGGGCGGGTTCATCACCACCGCGATCACCCTCGCCGGTACGCCCGCCCGCATGGGCGTCATCACGGCGGGCAGCGGCATGCTCGGCGCGCTCGGCCCGCTCTCCGGTTCCCTCCTCAGCGACCACGTCTCGTGGCACGCGGCGCTCTCCCTGTCGGCGGTCGCCCTGCTCGCGGCGCCGTACGTCTATCTGCGCGCCCCGAAGCCGCGCCCGGCCGAGGGCCACACCCCCTTCGACGTCACCGGCGCGCTCCTCACCGGCGGCCTGATCGCCGCGCTGGTCCTCCTCGGCCGCTTCCCCCTCCCGGCGGTCCTCTGCGCGCTCGCCCTGATCGCCGCGCTGACCGCGTGGATACGCCGCCGCCCCGAGGGCTTCGTCCCGGCCCCTCTGCTGCGTTCCCCGCTCTACCTCACCGCCTGCCTGGTCGTCTGCGCCCTCTCGACGACGTACTTCGCCCTCCTCTACGCGGTCCCCCGCCTGCTGGAGGACAACGAGGGCTGGACGACGTCGTCGGTGGGCGTAGGCGTCCTGGTCGCCCTCCTGACCGGCTCCATCCTGTCGTGGGGCATGGCCGCCTCCGCGGGCCGCCTCAACCGCAGGACGGTCCTGACGGTGCTGCTGACGCTGGGAGTCGCGGCCCCCGTCACGGTGGCGGCCGGGGTCCCCGCGCTGCCGATGCTGGCGGCGGGCGGCGTCGCGGTCTTCGTGGCGGCGTCCGGCCAGGCGACCCTGTCGGTGGTGGCGGTGGCCGGAGCCCCGGACCGACTCCGCACGACGGCACTGGGCCTGTTCACCCTGTGCTACCAGCTGGGCGCGGGCTTCGGCCCGGCGATCGTGGCGCTGCTGCTGGCGTAGAGGGAGCGTTCGGGGCGCCGCCGCGCGAAGGCGCCCCGCACCCACCCCCGCATCCCACCTCCCCCCACCCCCTCAGGCTCCCCCAGGAGACCCCATGCGCACGCTCCTTCACGAAGACGTGGCCCGGGACATGTACGCCACCGTGTTCGCCTCCCTCCCCCGCCGCGACCAGCGCCGACGGGCCGAGGAATACGTACAGGGCCTCCTCAGGACCCCCGGCAGGAAGTCGTTCCGCAGCATCGCCCAGCACACCGGGGGCGACTCGGCGGCGGAGCAGCGCCTGCACCACCTGGTGACCGGTTCCACCTGGGACTGGCGCCCCGTACGGACCGCCCTCGTGGAGTGGCTCGCGGCGACGAACCCCCTGTCCGCCTGGGTGGTCCAGCCGATGCCGTTGCCGAGGAACGGTGAACGCCCCTGCGGCACCCCCCGGTGCCGGCAGTCGTTCGGCGTCTGGTTCGTGGCCCCGAGGGCGGTCACCCCGGTGGCGTGGCGCCTGTACCTCCCGGACGACGACACCGTGCCCGAGGAGACGTACGAGGACGCGGTGACGGCGGCGGTCCTGGAAGCGACGGGATCCGCCCCCACCCCGAAGCGCCCCGTGGTCCTGGACGTGGGAGGCATCGACACCCCGACCGCCCTCACGCACCTCCCTCTCGCGGAGCTCCCGACGATCGCCCGCACCCGGCCCGCGACTCCGGTACGGATGGCGGACCCGGCGCTGCCGGGCTACGGCGCGGGCACCCGCACGGCGCGGGAGACGCTCGCGGCGGTGACCTCCCTGCGCCGCCCGGTGGAATGGCACGACGGCGCGCCGGCCCCGTCCGTCTCCCTCGCCGCGGCGGTCCCGGTGACGACTCCCGCCCGCAGACCGGCACTTCTGCTGGGCGAATGGCCGGATCCCCGCAAACCCCCAGCGAACTTCTGGGTGACGAACATGCGCCTCCCCGCCCCGGTCCTCCTGCGCCTGACGAAGCACACGGACCGGGTCACCCGCACGGCCGTGACCAGGGCCCGGCAGACGGGACTGCGGGACTTCGCGGGCCGCTCGCTGACGGGCTGGCACCGTCATCTGACCCTCGCCTCGGTGGCCTGCGCGGTCGCCGCGTTCCCCCCGCCGGGGACCTGACGAACTGCTTTCGGCCGCGTTGCCCGGCACCGGACCCCCCTCGGAGGATCCGGCGCATGGCCACGGACCGCACCGTACTCACCCCGTCACCGCCGAGGGACCCGCAATGGGGCGGGCACCTGCTGGATCTCGCCGCCTATCTGCGCCGGATCGGCCACCCGGCCACCCCCACGACACCGGAGTCCCTGCACCGCGCGCACCGGGCGACGATCGCGTTCGAGAACGTGGACGTCGCCCTGGAGCGCGGCATCTCCCTCGAACTCCCGGACATCCAGCGGAAGCTGGTGACATCCGGCCGGGGCGGCTACTGCTTCGAGCACAACCTCCTGTACGCCGCGGCCCTGGAGGCGACCGGCGTCCCGGTGACCCGCCTCCTGGCCCGGGTCCGCCAGGGCAGGAAGCTGATCCGCTACCGCGCCCACACGACGCTCCTCGTGGACATCGACGGCGAGCGACACCTCGCGGACGTCGGCTTCGGCGCCGAGGGCCTCCTCGCCCCGCTCCCCTTCGCCGACGGCGCGACCCACGCCGAGGGCGGCTTCGCCTGGCGCCTGGTCCGCGAGGGCGAAGCGGACTGGGTGCTCCAGTCCCTGCACGCCGACGGCTGGTTCGACCTGTACGCGTTCCGCCTGGAACACCACCACGCGGTCGACTTCGACGTCTCCAACCACTACACGGCCACCCACCCGCGCTCCACGTTCACGGGCAGGCTCGTCGCGATGCGCGGCGACGCGCACAGCCAGCAGACCCTGATGAACAGCCGGCTGACGACCCGGTACGCCGACGGCCGCACCGAAGAACGCGAGTTGACCGGCGACGAGGTGATCCGCGCCCTGCGCGAGACCTTCGCGATCCGGCTGACCGACCCCGACGCACGGCTGCTGACGCAGCGGCTGTCCACCACCTTCGCAAGCCCCCAGGAGGGATGATGGCGCTCCACCTGCCCGCCAGCAAGAAGCCGCTGAGGCTCGGGCTGATCCCGGAGGAGGCCGCGGCCCGCAACCCGGGCGTGCCGGTCACCCTGGACCACGACATCGACACGGTCCCGGAGGCGGGCCGCGAGCTGACGTTCGCCTCGCTCGCCGACCTCGTCGACGACCTGGCCGCGCGGCTGTGGGCCGCGGGCGTCCGGGCGGGCGAGCACCTCGCCCTGTACAAGACGCACAACTTCGACATCTACCTGCTGGCGTGCGCGGCGTCCCGGCTCGGCGCGGTGCCGGTCCTGCTGTCCCCGGCGCTGGACGGCACGACGGTGCGGGCCCTGCTCGACCGCCTGGAGCGCCCGGGCCTCCTCACGGACGAGGCCAAGCTGAGCGACGAGCTGGCGGACCTGCCGCTCGCCGAGTCCGCGTCCCGGGTGATCGTCCCGCGCGGCGACCGCCCCGGCACCGTCTCGCTGGAGTCGCTGGCCGGCGCCCCGCGCCGTACGCCGGTCCGGCTCGACGGGGACCAGCCCGCGCTGATGACGCACACGTCCGGCACGACCGGCGTACCGAAGCTGGTCGTGCACACGGCCCTGTCCCTGCGCGGGCGCTACCGCCCCCAGGAGCAACTGGTCGCGCTGATCCGCAACCGGGAGACGTACGCCGTGCACGTGTCGTTCGTGCACTCGCGCATGTACATGGCGCTGGCGGTGATGCTGGAGCACGGCATGCCGATCGTCGTCATCGACGACAGCGAGCCGGAGCGGGTCGCGCCGCTGCTGGCCCGCACGAAGCCGGGGATCGTCGAGACGCACCCCAACACCTTCGTGGAGTGGGAGGAGTTGGTCGAACACCCGCTGCGCCCGCTGTCCAACGTCAAGTACTACAGCGGCACGTTCGACGCGATCCACCCGCCCACGATCCACAAGCTGCTCTCCGCGTCCCTGCGCCGAGGCCCGATCTTCTTCCAGTTCTACGGGCAGAGCGAGTGCGGCCCGCTCGTCGCGCGCTGGTACACCCGCAAGAACGCCCTGACGGCGAACGGCCGTTGCCTCGGCTACCCGCTGCCGGGCATGACCCATGTGCGGGTCGTGCCGCGTGACGGGCAGCGGCCGTCGAAGAAGACGCCGGGGTTCATCGAGGTGATGAGCGACGGCCGGGCGATCACGTACTACGCCGAGGACGAGCGCTATCGGCAGGAGTGCAACGGGCGTTGGTGGCGTACCGGCGACGTCGGCTACCGGGACCGGTGGGGGCGGGTGCACGTCCTGGACCGGGCCGTCGACGTCATCGAGAACGTCGACTCGACGCTGGAGGTCGAGGACGCGGTCCTGGGGCGGCTCGACGAGCTGATCGAGCTGGTGCTCGTCGCCGGGCCCGCGGGCGATCCCGTGCCGGTGGTGTGCACGAAGAACAACGTGCCGCTGGACCACGCCCGTTGGCGGCGCGCGGTGCGGGACTTCCCGCAGCTCTCCACGCCCGTGCAGATCCCGCTCGCCGAACTGCCCCGGACGGCGACGATGAAGGTGCAGCGGCTGGAGCTGGCGCGGCGGCTGCGGGAGCGCCTCGAACCGGCGTAGATCTCTCAACACGCGAAGCCCGCCCCACAGTTGTGGGACGGGCTTCGTCTCGGAGCGCTGGGCAGGCCTTGCACCTGCATTTCCCCGCAGGAAGCGGGGCGTCTTTCCTTGGACCACCAACGCATCGGCCGTTTCCCCGAGTTGGGGCGCTGGCCGCAAGATCAATCATAGGCCACGGGGAGGGGTGGTCGCGACCGGCCCGTGGTTGGATCGTCCCGTGACGCGACGGATCTACATCGACAAACAGAGCCCGAAGGCGTACCACGCCCTCGTCCAGACCTCGGAGGCCGTACGGGCGACGGCCGCCGACGCCGGTCTGCCCCGCACGCTCGTCGAGCTGGTCAACCTCAGGGTGTCCCAGCTCAACGGCTGCGCCTTCTGCCTGGACGTCCACACGAAGGCGGCCCTGCGCGAGGGCGACACCCCGCGCCGCCTCGGCGTCCTCGCGGCCTGGCGGGACACCGCGCTCTTCACCCCCGAGGAGCGCGCGGCCCTGGCCCTCGCCGAGGTGACGACCCTGACCGCCGACACGGACGCCCAGGAGGCCGCGTACGCCGAGGCGCGCGAGGTGTTCACCGACGAGCAGCTCTCGGCGGTGATCTGGGTGGCCGTGACGATCAACGCCTTCAACCGGGTGTCGATCATGAGCAAGCACCCCGTCCGGTGAACTGGAGCTCGCTCGGCGACCTCACCGGCCGCCGCGTCCTGGACCTCGGCTGCGGCACGGCCGACGACGCCGCGCACCTGGTCGAGACGTACGGCGTGGAGGTCGACGCGGTCGACGCCTCGGCGTCCCTGATCGAACAGGCCCGCGCGCGGTACGGGCACCTGCCGGGGCTGCGGCTGATCGAGGCCGACCCCGTCGAGCACCTGCGGCGCGAGCCGGCGGCGTACGACGTCGTGTACGCGGCGGGCTCGCTGCCGTCGGCCGATCCGGCGCGGCTGTGGCCCGCGCTGGCGACCGCGCTCGCCTCCGGCGCGGTCCTGTCCTTCTCGGTGCCGCACACCGACACGGACGACACCGGCCCGGACGGCACCGGACCGGCCGGCGCGGGCGGGGACCAGCTCCTCGAACCGGCCTTGTGGGAGCGGCTGTTGAGCGATCACGGCCTGGTCGTGGACCACGTGGGGACGGCCGGCCCGCACCGCGTCGTCCGCGCCCACCGCCCCCTGCGGACCGGCTCCCGCCCCCGGACGAACCTCCCGCCCGTCCCGCACGCGGCGATCGGCGTCGGCGCGATCCTGTACGGCCCCCGGGGCCTCCTCCTGGGCCGGCACCGGCGCGGGACCTGGGAGCTGCCCGGCGGCACGGCGGAGCCCGGCGAGTCACTGACGGCCACGGTGGTACGGGAGTTGCGGGAGGAGACCGGCATCGAGGCGGACCCGGACGACGTACGGCTGCTCGGGACGCTGCTGGACGACGTGGACGGGGTGGTCCGGATGACCGTCGGGGCCGTGGTGGGCGCCTGGCGGGGTGAGGCCGCCGACCAGCCCGGCGAGCGGGTCGGGGACTGGCGCTGGTACCCCCTGGACCGGCTGCCGCCGTCGCTGTTCGTGTGCAGCGCGCAGTCCCTGACGGCCTGGCGTCCCGGGCTGCCGATCGACCACGCCCCGGCCCACTTCACGCCCTACGCCGAATAGCCCTCGCACACCTGTCCTCCTCTCACCCGTTCTCGTGGGTTGACCTCGTATTCCCCGGTCCGCGCCCCCTCGCCGTACGAGCATTCCGGCAACGGACGAGCGAGGGGGCGACGGATGAGACGGCTGACCACGTTCCTGACGGTGTGCGCGACGGTGGCGGGCGCGGCGTTCGCGGGCGCGCCACCGGCCGACGCGGCGGTGGCCCAGGGGGTGACGTACCGCCAGTACGACATCCGGGGCGCGGCGGGGACGGCGCACGCGCACGTCCTGAGCGTCGACCTCACCGACGCGCACGTCCGGCTGGGCCTGCTGTACCCGGGGGTCGTGGCGGGCCGGGCGCCGGTCTCCCGGCTGGCCGACGCCCAGGGCGCGCTGGCCGGGGTCAACGGGGACTTCTTCAACATCACCGAGACCCAGCACCCGGGCGTCCCGGCGACCGGCGCGAGCGTGGGCCCCGCGGTGGCGGACGGGGAGTTCCTGAAAGGCGCGGTCCCCGACGGCCAGCGCTTCGGCCCCACGCCCCCGGCGGCCACGACCACGCGTGACGTCGTCGGCGTCGACCGCGAGGGCCGCGCCCGCCTCGGCACGCTCCCCTTCACGGCGACGACGAACACGGGCCTGCCCGTCTCGGGCCTCAACCAGTACGCGCTGGCGCAGAACTCCGTCGGCGCGTACACCTCCCGGTGGGGCGACACCCCGCGCACCCGGGCGACGTGCGGCACGGACCTGGACCGGGGCGCGCCCTGCGCGAGCGACACGTACGAGGTGACGGTGCGCGGCGACCGGGTCGTCTCGGGCTCCCCGGCCCCCGGCGCCGGGTCCATCTCCCCCGGGACCACTGTCCTGCTGGGCCGGGAGAAGGGCGCGCGACAACTCCGCGCACTCGTCAAGGGCCAGTACCTGTCGGTGCGTTACCCCTACGAGGTCCAGCACCCCGCGTTCCGCTTCGCGGTGGGCGGCTACCCGGTCCTCACCGCCGGCCGCCCGCTCCCCGGCCTCGACGACCGGACGTCCGCCGTCCGCACGGCGATCGGCATCTCCGGGGACGGCCGGCACGTCCACCTCTTCGCCCTTGACGGCGGGGCGGCGTACCGCACAGGCCTGACGGTGGCGGAACTGGCGCAGGCACTGCGGAAGTTGGGGGCGACGGAGGGCTTCAGCCTGGACGGGGGCGGGTCGACGACGCTGGTTCTGAGGCAAGCCGGGCAGAACGGAACAGCGGTCCTCAACCACCCGTCAGGCGGGACGGAACGTCCAGTACCCAACGGCGTGGGTGTCTTCGAACGCCGATAGGGGCGCGGGGCTGTATCTGTTTGCAGCTCCGCTGCGGGGCGCGACCAGCCACAAGCCACCCGCACCCGAAACTCAAGGCCGAATCCCCGCCACCAGATCCGCCGTCGCCGTCAGTCCACTGTGAATCGTCGGCGCGATCCGCGTCCCCGCCAGGAAGAACCCCAGCAGCAGGCACGTGACCACGTGCGACACCTTCAACCCCCCGTTGCGGACGAACACCACCACCAGAATCAGCAGCAGCACGACCAGGGAAATGGACACGGCCAACGCCAACCTCCTCCACTACGTCCGCTTTCGCGGCGTTCGGCCGCAAGTGTGACGTAGCGGAGAGGCGCCCCGGCGGAGTGACCTGTCCCTCGAACGGGTGGTTACGCGGCCTGGTGGGTGTCGAGGAAGGCTTCGAGCCCGGCGAGGTCGTCGGTGTTGAGGTAGTCGACGCCGGCGGCGAGCAGCTCGGCCCAGAGGGCGTCCCGCGCGGGCCCGGCGACATCGGGCGTGGCCCAGAAGCGGACCTTCTGCCCCCGCTCGTGCGCGGCGGAGACGATCCCGCGCAGCCGCTGCCGCTCGGCCTCGGGGAAGGAACCGACGCCGAGCCAGGTGAAGTTGAGGGTCCAGTTGTCGCTGATGAGGGGGATGAGGGAGGCGGGCGCCGCGCTGCCGAGGTCGGCGAGGCGGCCGTCGTAGAAGGCGCGCCGGAAGGTCTGCGCCTCCAGGGGCCCGCGTGCGGCGCGGTCACCGGAGACGACGGCGGTGACGGCGCCCTTGCGGACCCGGCCGTGGGCGTACGTGGTGAACAGCCCGGGGTAGCGCCGCAGATGGCGGTCCAGCTCCAGGTACGTCGAGGACCCCTCGGTCTTGATGTCGATGAGGAGCTGGACCGGCCCCCGCCAACCCCGGTACACGGAACCGTGGTTGGCGCGCACGCGGGCCGCGAGGGGCTCCAGGTAGAGGGATTCGAGCGTCCGGGCGGGGTCGAGGTCGCCCACCTCGTGGCCGATGAGCAACTGGTCGCCGACGAGGAAGATGTCCGCCTCGACGCTGCCGAACCGGTGGTCGAGCGCGTCGAAGAGGGGCCGGGTGTGCTCGTAGTCGTTGTGGGCGTGCGCGCGCCACAGCGGCTCCCGGCGGCCGGGGTGCCGCTCGGCGGCGAGCGCGCTGACGCCGGGCAGGGCGACGGTGCTCGCGAGGGCGGCGCCGAACGCGCCGAGGGCTCTGCGACGGGTGGTGAGGGCCATGCGCTGCTCCCTGTCTCGTGGGGGTCCCCCGCGAGTATGCGGGCGTGGACACCTCAAGAGGAGGAAGCGGTACAGGAGTTGGCCGGACGTTCACCGGGACGGAGAGAGGCAACGGAAAAGCCCGCCCCAGGTGGGACGGGCTTCACCGAACAGGAACCTACGGCGCCTGGAGGTCGACGAGTCCGGCGAGAGTCGTCCGGTGCGCGCCGGCCGTCCCGTACGCGATGGAGTCGGCCTTGGCCCGCTTCAGGTAGAGGTGGGTCGGGTGCTCCCAGGTCATGCCGATGCCCGCGTGCAGTTGCAGCGCCTCCTCGACGGCGCGCACGGCGACCGGCGAGGCGTACGCCTGGGCGACCGCGACGGCCACCTCGACGTCCTCGCCCGCGGCGAGGGCGTCGGCCGAACTGCGGGCGGCGGCGCGGAGGTTGACGACCTCCAGCCACACCTGCGCGAGCCGGTGCTTGAGCGCCTGGAACCCGCCGACGGACCGGTTGAACTGCTTGCGGTCCCTGAGATAGCGGACCGTCTCGGTCAACGCCCAGTCAGCGACGCCGAGTTGTTCGGAGGCCAGCAGCCCGGCGGCCGACCGCAGCGCACGGCGCACGGCGGGCCCGGAGTCACCGAGCCGACGCCCGGGAGCGCCGTCGAGCGTGACCGTGCCCAGCGGCCGGGTGAGGTCGAAGGACGTCTGCGGGGTGACCGTCGCGTCGGCGGACTCGACGGCGTACAGCCCGCCGTCCTCCACCGGCACCAGCAGCACATCGGCGGCGGCGACGTCCGCGATCCCCGTCAACTGCCCGTGCAGACGCCCGTTTTCGAGGCGGACGACGGAGAACGCGGTGCCCGGCGCCCGGTGCAGCCCGACAGCGAGGACGCCTACGGCACGCCCCGACGCGAGCCGCTCAAGGAGTTCCGCGTCCCCGCACTCCAGGAGCGCCTCGGTGGCGACGACCGCGCTGGACAGGTAGGGCACGGGAGCGACGGCCCGGCCCAACTCCTCCAGGACGACGGCGACTTCGCGGTGCGAGGCGCCCTGGCCGCCCTGTTCCTCGGGGACGAGGAGCCCGGCGAGGCCCATGTCCCCGGCGAGCAGTTTCCACAGGGCGAGGTCGTGCGGCGCGTCCGACTCGGTGCGCGCGATGACCCCGGCCGCGTCGCAGTGGTCGGTGAGGAGGTCCCGTACGGCGGACCGCAGGGCCTCTTCCTCCTCCGAGTACAGCAGGTCGCTCATCGGGCCAGGTCCTTCCAGGCGACGTCCTTGTCGGTGCGCGGCTCGGGGGGCAGGCCCAGGACGCGTTCGGCGACGATGTTCAGCAGGATCTCGGTGGTCCCGCCCTCGATGCTGTTGCCCTTGGCGCGCAGGTAGCGGTAGCCGGCCTCGCGTCCGGTGAAGTCGACGAGTTCGGGGCGGCGCATCGTCCAGTCGTCGTACAACAGGCCCTCGGGGCCGAGGAGTTCGACCTCCAGGCCGCTGATCTCCTGGTTGAGCCGGGCGAACGCGAGCTTCATCCCGGCGCCCTCGGGTCCGGGCTGCCCGGCGGAGAGCTGCTGGCGCAGCCGGTCGGCGGTGAGCCGGGAGACCTCGGACTCGACCCACAGCTTCAGCAGGCGCTGGTGGAGTTCGTGGGTGCGCAGTTCGGGGCGTTCGCGCCAGGTCTTCGCGACCGGCCCGATCATCCCGCCCTCGCGCGGCAGCCGCATCCCGCCGATGGCGACGCGCTCGTTGTTCAGCGTGGTCTGCGCGACCCGCCAGCCGTCGCCGGTCTCACCGAGCCGGTGCGCGTCGGGGATGCGGACGTCGGTGAGGAACACCTCGTTGAACTCGGCCTCGCCGGTGATCTGCCGCAGCGGGCGCACGTCGACGCCGGGGTCGGTCATGTCGCACAGGAAGTACGTGATCCCCGCGTGCTTGGGCACGGTCGGGTCGGTGCGGGCGATGAGGATGGCCCACCGGGCGTTGTGCGCGCCGGACGTCCACACCTTCTGCCCGTTGACGACCCAGTCGTCGCCCTCGCGCACGGCGCGCGTGCCGAGCGCGGCGAGGTCGGAGCCGGCGCCGGGTTCGCTGAAGAGCTGGCACCAGACCTCCTCGCCGGTCCACAACGGCCGCAGGAAACGCCGGTGTTGCTCGGGCGTCCCGTACTTGAGGATCGTCGGCGCGGCCATGCCGAGCCCGATGCCGTTGCGCCGGGCGTCGTTGTCGGGCGCCCCGGCCGCCGCCAACTCCGCGTCCACGACGGCCTGGAGAGCGCGCGGCGCGTCCAGTCCGCCCAGTCCGGCGGGGTAGTGGACCCAGGCGAGCCCGGCGTCGAAGCGGGCGCGCAGGAAGTCGAGCCGGTCGGTGCTCGCGGGCGGATACGCGGCGAGCAACTCCCGGGTACGGCGGACGAGTTCGGCGGCATCGACCTTGGCGGCGCCCGCCCCGGCGGTGCTGCCCTTGGCGGCGTCCGTCATCCCGCCACCTCCACGACGACGCGGCCCGTGGTGACCCCGTCGGCCAGCTTCTGCACGACCCCGGCCGCCCCCGAGAGAGGCACCCGCTCACTCACCAGCGGCTTGATCGCCCCCTGCGCGGCGAGTTCGGTGAGCTGCTCGTGGCAGTGCTGGATCAGCTTCGGGTTCTTGGTGGCGTACAGCCCCCAGTGCAGGCCCAGGACCGAGTAGTTCTTCACCAGCGCGTGGTTCAGCGAGGGGCTCGGGATGGAGCCGCTGGCGAACCCGACGACCACGATCCGTCCCTCGAACGCGACGACCTTGGTGGACTGCTGGTACGCCTCGCCGCCGACCGGGTCGTAGACGACGTCGGCGCCCCGCCCGCCGGTCGCCTCCTTCACGGCGCCGACGACGTCGTCCGCGCGCCGGTCGATGACGACGTCACAGCCCAGCTCCCGCGCCACAGCGGCCTTCTCGGCTCCCCCGACGACGCCGATGACCCGCGCCCCGGCCGCCTTCCCGAGCTGCACGGCCGCGCTCCCGACCCCGCCGGCGGCGGCGTGCACGAGCAGTGTCTCCCCGGCTTCGAGGCGGGCACGCCGGTGCAGTCCGAACCACCCGGTCTGGTACCCGATGTGCAGGGCGGCGGCCTCGGCGTCGTCCAGCGACTCGGGCGCGGGGAAGAGGGCGGCCGGGTCGGCGACGGCGTACTCGGCCAGCGCCCCGAACGGCAGCACCGGGTTCCCGATGACCCGCCGCCCGTCCTCGGTCTCCCCGCACAGCTCGACCCCGGGCGTGAACGGCAGCGGCGGCTTGACCTGGTACTGCCCCCGGGCCATCAGCACATCGGGGAAGTTGATGCTGGCGGCACGCACCTTCAGCAGGACCTGCCCCTCACCGGGCGTCGGCCGCTCCACCTCGGCGAGCCGCATCACCTCGCCGGGCTCGCCGTTCTCGTGCACTTGCCATGCCTGCATGTGGTGCCTCCACGGGGGACTACGTCGTCTGACCGAGGTCACTGCGCATACTAAGCGGTCGCTTGCCGAGAGGGAACCGTCAGTTCCTCTGAGACCGGCTCTTGGGCCGGGCCCGCACATGCATCCGCTCCCCCTGCGGCCCGAACAGGCTCAGGAACTCCACCGGCCCCTCCCCCGTGGACCCGAACCAGTGCGGCACCCGCGTGTCGAACTCCGCCGCCTCCCCCGCCGCCATCACCACATCGTGCTCCCCCAGCACCACCCGCAACCGCCCCGACAGCACATACAGCCACTCGTACCCCTCATGCGTACGCGGCTCGATCCGCTCCTCCCCCTTCGGCACCAGCACCTTGTACGCCTGGAGCCCGCCCGGCTGCCGGGTCAGCGGCCAGAACGTCCGGCCGTGCCGCACGAGAGGTTCCCCCCGTACGCGCGGGTCCCCCACCGGCGGCGCCCCCACCAGCTCGTCCAACGCCACCTGATGCGCCTGCGCGATCGGCAGCAGCAGTTCCAGCGACGGTTTCCGCAGCCCCGACTCCAGCCGGGACAACGTACTGACGGAGATCCCCGTCGCCTCCGACAGCCCCGCGAGCGTCACCTGCCGCTCCTTGCGGATACGACGCAACCTGGGCCCCACCTCGGCGAGAACATCCTCGGTACTCATACCGCGCATTGCATTTTCGGCAACAGTGTTTGTCAACCCCGCAGCACTTCGGGATGTGCGCGAGCCGCCCCCGTAGGACGATGGCCTCATGCTCCTAGCCCGGCTGGCCGAGGTCTCCCGGGAGGTCGCCGAGACCTCGGCGCGCTCCCGCAAGACGGCCCTGCTCGCGGACCTCTTCCGCGAGACGGCCCCCGAGGACGTCCCCGTGGTGATCCCCTACCTCGCGGGCCGCCTCCCCCAGGGCAGACTCGGCATCGGCTGGAAGCTCCTGAGCCGTACGCCGGACCCGGCCCCGGACCCGACCCTGACCGTCACCGGCACGGACGCCCGCCTCACCGCCCTCGGCAAGGTCGCGGGAACTGGCTCCCAGGCCGAACGGGCCCGCCTGCTCGCGGAGTTGATGGCACAGGCCACGGCGGAGGAACAGCGCTTCCTGCGGGGCCTGCTGACCGGCGAGGTCCGCCAGGGGGCCCTGGACGCGCTCGCGACGGAGGCCCTGGCCCAGGCAACTCAGGCGCCCCCGGCGGACGTTCGCCGGGCGGTGATGCTGGCGGGCTCCCTGCAACCGGTGGCCCAGGCCCTCCTGGCCGACGGCCCACCGGCTCTCGCGGAGTTCCGGCTCACCGTGGGCAGACCGGTGTTCCCCATGCTGGCCCACACCGCGACGTCGACGGAGGAAGCCCTCACGAAACTGGGCCCATGCGCGATCGAGGAGAAGCTCGACGGCATCCGCGTCCAGCTCCACCGGGACGCCTACGAGATCCACGTCTACACCCGCACCCTCGACGACATCACCGACCGCGTCCCCGAACTCACGGACATCGCACGCGAGTTGAACAGCACCGCCTTCATCCTGGACGGCGAGATCCTCGCCCTTGACCCGACGACGAACCGCCCCCTCCCCTTCCAGGAGACCGCCGGACGGGTCGGCTCCCGCGTCGACGTCACGAAGGCCGCCGCGGCCACCCCCCTCTCGCCCGTCTTCTTCGACGTCCTCTCGGTGGACGGCCGCGACCTCCTGGACCTTCCCTACACCGACCGCCACGCGGAACTCGCCCGCCTGGTCCCGGAGCCGATGCGGGTCCGCCGCGACCTCGTCACCGACCCCGGCCCCGCCGCGGCCTTCCTCGCGCAGACCCTGGCCGACGGCCACGAGGGCGTCGTCCTCAAAGCCCTCGACTCGCCCTACAGCGCGGGCCGCCGAGGCACCTCCTGGCTCAAGGTCAAGCCCGTCCACACCCTCGACCTCGTGGTCCTCGCCGTCGAACGCGGCCACGGCCGCCGCACCGGCAAGCTCTCCAACCTCCACCTCGGCGCCCGCACGGCCGACGGCGGCTTCGCGATGCTCGGCAAGACCTTCAAGGGGATGACCGACGCGATGCTGGCCTGGCAGACCGAACACCTCGGCGCCCTGGCCGTCGCCGACGACGGCTGGACCGTCACCGTACGGCCCGAACTCGTCGTCGAGATCGCCTACGACGGCCTGCAACGCTCCTCCCGCTACCCGGCCGGCGTCACCCTGAGGTTCGCCCGCGTCGTCCGCTACCGCGAGGACAAGCGCCCCGAGGACGCGGACACCGTCGAGACCGTCCTCGCCGCCCACCCGGAGGTACGGCCGTGAAGCGCAGCGCGGGCCTGCTCCTGTTCCGGCGCCGGGACGGCCGTACGGAAGTGCTGCTCGGGCACATGGGCGGGCCGCTGTTCGCGCGCAAGGACGCGGGGGCGTGGACCGTGCCGAAGGGGGAGTACGGCGACGGCGAGGCGCCCTGGGACGCGGCGCGGCGGGAGTTCCGGGAGGAGCTGGGTCTTGAGCCGCCCGACGGGCAGGCCCTCGCGCTCGGGGAGGTCCGGCAGGCGGGCGGGAAGCTCGTCACCGTGTGGGCGGTCGAGGCGGACCTCGACCCGGCGGCGGTCGTCCCGGGGACGTTCCGGATGGAGTGGCCGCCCAGGTCGGGACGGTTCCGGGAGTTCCCCGAGCTGGACCGGGGCGCCTGGTACGGCCTCGACGAGGCGCGCGGGCTCGTCGTACCGGCCCAGGCCACGTTTCTCGACCGCCTCGCTGAGCACCCGTCCCCCGAAGGAGGCCCACCATGACCATCGCGACGGTGAACCCGGCGACCGGCGAGACCCTCAAGACCTACCAGCCCATGGACGCCGAGGAGGTGGAACGGCGACTGCGCCTCGCGGAGGGCGCGTTCCGGGCGTACCGGACGACGTCGTACGAGGAACGCGCGCGGTGGCTGAACTCCGCCGCCGACCTCCTCGACGCGGACCGGGGCGACATCGCCCGGACCATGACGACCGAGATGGGCAAACCCGTCGTGCAGGCCCGCGCCGAGGCCGCGAAGTGCGCGAAGGCGATGCGCTGGTACGCCGGGAACGCGGCGGCGCTGCTCGCGGACGAGGTCCCGGCGACCGCCGACGTACGCGACTCCGGCGCGGAGCGCGTCCTGGTGCGCTACCGGCCGCTCGGGCCCGTCCTCGCGGTCATGCCGTGGAACTTCCCGCTGTGGCAGGTGATCCGGTTCGCGGCGCCCGCGCTGATGGCGGGGAACGTCGGTCTCCTCAAGCACGCGTCGAACGTCCCGCAGACCGCGCTGTACCTGGAGGACCTGTTCCGGCGCGGCGGATTCCCCGAGGGGTGTTTCCAGACGCTGCTGATCGGGTCGGGCGGCGTGGACGAGGTGCTGCGCGACGAGCGGGTGCGCGCGGCGACCCTCACGGGGAGCGAGCCCGCCGGGCGGGCCGTCGCCTCCGCCGCCGGGGACATGGTGAAGAAGACCGTGCTCGAACTGGGCGGCAGCGATCCGTACGTCGTCATGCCGTCCGCCGACCTCGGCCGCGCGGCCGAGGTCGCGGTGACCGCGCGCGTCCAGAACAACGGGCAGTCGTGCATCGCCGCGAAGCGGTTCATCGTGCACGCCGACGTGTACGAGGGGTTCGTCGAGCGGTTCGTCGCCGGGATGGAGGCGCTGCGGGTCGGGGACCCGCTGGACGAGGAGACGCAGGTGGGGCCGCTGGCGAGCGAGCGGGGGCGGGCCGACCTGGAGGAGCTCGTCGAGGACGCGCGGCGGGGCGGGGCGCGGGTGCTGTGCGGGGGTGTGCGGCCGGAGGGCGACGGGTGGTTCTATCCGCCGACCGTTCTCACGGACGTGGGGCGGGAGCTGCGCATCCACCGGGAGGAGGCGTTCGGGCCGGTCGCCGTGGTGTACCGGGTGCGGGACGTGGACGAGGCGATCGCCGTCGCCAACGACTCGCCGTTCGGGCTGAGTTCGAACGTGTGGACGCGGGACGCGGGCGAGGTGGCGCGGTTCACCGACGAACTGGAGGCCGGCGGGGTGTTCTTCAACGGCATGACCGCCTCGCATCCCGCGTTCCCGTTCGGCGGGGTGAAGCGGTCCGGGTACGGGCGGGAGCTGTCCGGGCACGGGATCCGCGAGTTCTGCAACATCACGACCGTTTGGCACGGTGTGTGACGGTTGCGCGGTTACGATCAGGGCGTGAACCGGGAAGTGACACTGCCTCTGATCGTCGACGACCGGGGGGATCTACAGGTGGCGGCGGCCGACGTGAGCAAGCTGCTGCGCACGCTGGGCGGGAGGTGGCTGCACCTCGTCGAGGGCGGGGAGTCGGGGTGGGACGAGGAGACGGTGGCCGACCTGACGATCGAGCTGGCGAAGCTGGCCGACCGGATCGACGTGGCGTGCATCGCGCACAGTAGCGGGCGGTCCTCGTAGGGGGTCGCTGGAATGGAGTAGTTCCGCGCGAGATCGCCTGTCCCCCGAGTGATCGTGAGGGGAGCATCCCCTGGCGAAAGCAGGATCCGGTCATGGCTACTTTGTGCAGGCCCTCGGTGTCGGTGCCGGAGTATGTGATCACGATGGAGGAGACCCTGGAGCTGGCGCGGGAGCGGCACGCGGATCATCCTCAACTGCCGTTGGCACTGCGGCTGATAGAGAACACGGGGGTCAGGACGCGGCACATCGTGCAGCCCATCGAGGAGACGCTGAAGCACCCGGGGTTCGAGGAGCGCAACCGGGTCTACACAGCCGAGGCGAAGGCGCGGGTGCCGGCCGTGGTGCAGCGGGCGCTGGACGACGCGGAGCTGCTGACGTCGGACATCGACGTGATCCTGTACGTGTCGTGCACGGGGTTCATGATGCCCTCGCTGACGGCGTGGCTGATCAACGAGATGGACTTCGACCCCTCGACCCGCCAGATACCGATAGCGCAGCTCGGTTGCGCTGCGGGCGGCGCTGCGATCAACCGGGCGCACGACTTCTGCACGGCGTATCCGCAGGCGAACGCCCTGATCGTGGCCTGCGAGTTCTGCTCGCTGTGCTACCAGCCCACCGACCTCGCGATCGGCTCCCTGCTGTCCAACGGCCTGTTCGGCGACGGCATCGCGGCGGCCGTCGTGCGCGGCCGGGGCGGCGAGGGCATCGCGCTGGAGCGCAACGGCTCGTACCTGATCCCGAAGACCGAGGAGTGGATCATGTACGACGTCCGGGCGACCGGCTTCCACTTCCTCCTCGACAAACGGGTCCCGGCGACGATGGAACCCCTGGCGCCGGCCCTCCAGGAGCTGGCCGGCACGCACGGCTGGGACGCGGCCGACCTGGACTTCTACATCGTGCACGCCGGAGGCCCCCGCATCCTCGACGACCTGAGCAAGTTCCTCCAGGTCGACCCGCACGCCTTCCGCTTCAGCCGCGCCACGCTCACCGAGTACGGCAACATCGCGAGCGCCGTCGTCCTGGACGCGCTGCGCCGGCTGTTCGACGAGGGCGGCGCCCCCGACCGGGCGCGCGGCCTGCTCGCCGGGTTCGGGCCGGGGATCACCGCCGAGATGGCGCTCGGACGCTGGAGCCGCGCATGACCGAGGAGACGATCGCCCAGGCGGTACGGCAGTGGCCCGCCCTGGATCTCCAGGGCACCGAATTCGACCCGGTGCTGCGGGAGTTGATGGCCGAGGGCCCGGTCACCCGCATCCAGCTCCCGAACGGCGAGGGCTGGGCGTGGCTGGTGACCCGCATGGACGACGTACGGTTCGCGGTCAGCGACCCGCGCTTCAGCCGCGAGGCCGTCATGGACCGCCCGGTGACCCGGCTCGCCCCGCACTTCATCCCCGAGCGCGGCGCGGTCGGCTTCCTCGACCCGCCGGACCACACGCGCATCCGGCGCTCGGTGGCCGCCGCGTTCACCACGCGGGGCGTCGAGCGCGTACGGGACCGCTCCCGGGCGATGCTGGACGAGCTGGTCGACGCGCTGCTCGCCGCCGGGCCGCCCGCCGACCTCACGGCGGCCGTCCTCACGCCGTTCCCGATCGCCGTCATCTGCGAGCTGATGGGCGTCCCCGCCGCCGACCGGCACGTCATGCACACCTGGACCCAGCTCATCCTGTCCTCCTCGCACGGCCGCGAGGTCAGCGAGAAGGCCAAGGCCGAGATGGGCGCGTACTTCGCCGACCTGATCGCCCTGCGCGAGAGCTCCACCGGCGAGGACGTCGCCTCGCTCCTCGGTACGGCCGTGGGGCGCGGGGACGTCACCCTCGACGAGGCCGTCGGGCTGGCCGTCCTCCTCCAGATCGGCGGCGAGGCCGTCACGAACAACTCCGGCCAGCTCTTCCATCTCCTGCTGTCCCGGCCGGAGTTGGCGGCACGGCTGCGCGCCGACCCGGCGATCCGCCCCCGGGCCATCGACGAGCTGCTGCGCTGGATCCCCCACCGCAACGCCGTCGGGCTGTCCCGCATCGCGACCGAGGACGTCGAGATCAGGGGGGTGCGGATCCGGGCGGGGGACGCGGTGTACGTGTCGTACCTCGCCGCGAACCGGGACCCCGCCGCCTTCCCGGCGCCGGACGAGATCGACTTCTCGCGCTCCCCCAATCCTCACGTGGCCTTCGGGTTCGGGCCGCACTTCTGCCCCGGCAACATGCTGGCCCGCATGGAGGAGGAGTTGCTGCTCGACGCGGTCCTGGACCGGCTGCCGGGCCTTCAGTTGGCGGTTCCCGCCGATCAAGTCCCCTTCAGGAAGGGCGCGTTGATCCGTGGCCCCGAGTCGCTGCCGGTGACCTGGTGACGGCCGGCGAGGGCCTCCTCGTACCGCCGGGGCACGGGCGGGTCGTCCAGACGCCGGCCCAGCGGGTGACGTTCAAGGTGACCGGGGAGCACTCGCGGACGGCGTCGACGTTCGAGGTGGAGGTGCCGCCGGGGTTCGACGTGGGGGCGCACGTCCACACGAAGAGCGAGGAGCTGTTCTACGTCCTGGAGGGCGAGCTGGACGTCCTCGCCTTCGAGCCGCGCATCCGCACGCCGGACAACTGGCAGCGCTGGGAGTCGAGTTCGGGCGGCCGGGTGGTGCGCGCGACACCGGGCACGGTCATCGTCGTCCCCCCGGGCTGCCCCCACGCCTTCGCGAACCCGACGGACACCCCGGCGAAGATGTTCTTCCAGGCGTCGCCGCCCCCGGATCACGAGCGCTACTTCGAGGAGCTGCTGGAGATCCTGGGGAGCGGGGGGCCGCCGGACCACGAGGCGATCGAGGAGCTGCGCAGGCGCTACGACATCGAGCAGCTCACGCCTCTGAGGCATCGTTAGCGGATGTTCATTCCGGAGAGGGTGCGGGCGATCACCAGCTTCTGGATCTCGCTCGTGCCCTCGAAGATCGTGTAGATCGCGGCGTCCCGGTGCATCCGCTCCACCGGGTACTCCCGCGTGTACCCGTTCCCGCCGAGTATCTGGATCGCCTGCCCGGTGACCGTCTTGGCCGTCTCGCTGGCGAACAGCTTCGACATGGAGCCCTCGGCGGCGGTGAACGGCTTGCCGTTGATGGCCATCCAGGAGGCACGCCAGACCAGCAGCCGGGCCGCGTCGATCTGCGTACGCATCTCGGCGAGCTGGAAGGCGACGCCCTGGTTGTCGATGATGGGACGCCCGAACTGCTCGCGGGTCCTGGCGTAGTCGAGGGCGACCTCGTACGCGGCGCGGGCCGTACCGACGGCCATGGCGCCGACGGCGGGCCGGGACGCCTCGAACGTGGCCATCGCCGCGTTCTTGACCCGCTCGCCCCCGCTCCTGGCCCGCTCGCGCGCCCGCGCGAGGCGCTCGTCCAGCTTCTCCTTGCCGCCGAGGAGGCAGGAGCCGGGGACGCGGACGTCGTCGAGGACGACCTCGGCGGTGTGGGAGGCGCGGATGCCGTGCTTCTTGAACTTCTGGCCCTGGGAGAGCCCTTCGGTGCCGGGCGGGACGATGAAGGACGCGTGCCCCTTGGAGCCGAGGTCGGGGTCGACGACGGCGACGACGACGTGGACGTTGGCGATGCCGCCGTTGGTCGCCCAGGTCTTCGTGCCGTTGAGCACCCACTCGTCCTTGGCCTCGTCGTACACCGCGCGGGTGCGCATGGAGGCGACGTCGGAGCCGGCGTCGGGCTCGGAGGAGCAGAACGCGGCGACCTTCACGTCGTTCGCGTCGCCGTACATCTGGGGGATCCAGGTGCCGATCTGTTCCTCGGTGCCGTTCGCGAGGACGCCGACGGCGGCGAGGCCGGTGCCGACGATGGACAGGGCGATGCCGGCGTCGCCCCAGAACAGTTCCTCCATGGCCATGGGGATGCCGAGACCCGTTGCGTCGAAGTACTGCTGGGCGTAGAAGTCCAGGGAGTAGATGCCGACCTTGGCGGCTTCCTGGATGACCGGCCAGGGGGTCTCCTCGCGCTCGTCCCACTCCGCGGCGGCGGGGCGGATGACGTCGGCGGCGAAGCCGTGGAGCCAGTCCCTGACCTCTTTCTGCTCGTCGTTGAGTTCCATGGTGAACTCGGCCATGACTCCTCCAGCGCGGCGGTGCACAATGCATGTTACTAGCGGTAACCCAAGTGTGTTACCCGTCAGTAGGAAAAGTCAACTCCGGACGCAGGTGTTAGTTTGCGCAGGCGTGACCGAAACACCACAGGGGAGCGAAATGGACACCACACAGCGGACCGACCAGCAGAGGTCTGCTGACCGTCGTCGGCGCGAACTGCTGGAGGCGGCGGACCGCGTGGTGCTGCGGGACGGGCCGCAGGCTTCGATGAACGCGATCGCCGCGGAGGCGGGCATCACCAAGCCGATCCTGTATCGCCACTTCGGGGACAAGGGCGGACTCTACGCCGCGCTCGCCATGCGGCACACGGACGCGCTGCTGGCGTCGCTGCGGGCCGCGCTGGACGCCCCGGCGGAGCGCCGTGAGCGCGTCGAGGCGACCCTCGACACGTACCTCGCGGCGATCGAGACCCGGCCCCAGGTGTACCGGTTCCTGATGCACCCGGCGGAAGGGGACGTCGGCCGGCACTCCGCTCCCCTGCTGAAGCGGATGGGCGAGGAACTGGCCCAGGTCATCGAGGAGCGGCTCGATCTGGGACCGGGTGGCCAGCAGGTGGCCCGGGTGTGGGGTCATGGGATCGTCGGGATGATGCACGCGGCCGGGGACTGGTGGCTGGGGGAACGGCCTTGCGAGCGGGCCGAGTTGGTGCGGTGCCTGGCGGATCTGCTGTGGGGGAGGCTGGCGGCGGCCGGGGACCGGATCGGGGGGCCGGGGTTCTAGGACTTCAGTTCCAGGGGGCCTTGTCCACCTGTTTCATGAGTTTCCTGTGGCGTCGGCCGTCCAGCCGGTCCGCGTACGTCTTCCCCTCCAAGTGGTCCATCTCATGCTGGAGGCACCGCGCGAAGAAGCCCGTGCCCTCCACCCTGATCCGGTCCCCCGTCACCGTGCAGCCCTCGATGACCGTTTCGTCGTAGCGCTCCGTCCCTGCCTCCAGGCCCGGTAGGGACAGGCAGCCTTCCGGGCCCCGGACAACCACCCCGTCGACGCCGATCAGACGGGGGTTGACGATGTGGCCGACATGGCGGACCTCCTCGTCGTCGGGGCAGTCGTACACGAAAACCCGGAGGGGTTCGCCCAGTTGGTTGGCCGCGAGGCCCACGCCCTGGGCCGCGTACATCGTCGCGAACATGTCCTCGACGAGGGCCGCCAGCTCGGGGGTGAAGGCGGGGACCTCCGCGCAGGGCGTGTGGAGGGACGGGGCGCCGTGCAAAGTGATCGGGCGGACTCGGCCGCGGGTGCCCGGGATGGAGCGGTGTGGCATGGCCGTAAGGGTACGGTCCTTTGTGACACGCGCATGTCGAACGGCCGTGAGACGGTGCCGGGATTCGGGAGTGCGAATGGATCTCGATAGGCTGGCCGCACACCACGTTGTCGTCAGGCAGAGGCGCGGCGCGTACGAAGGAGGATCGAGGACTGATGGCAGGCAACTCGGACCCGCTCACGCCGCGGGCCAAGATCGCCGTGACCGCGGGCAAAGCGGTCGCCGCGGCATCGCGAGCCGCGGGCCGCGGCAGCGGTTCGGTCATCGGCGGCAAGGTCGCCCTGAAACTCGACCCCGACCTCCTCGCCCGGCTCGCCCAGAACCTGGACGTCGTCCTCGTCTCGGCCACCAACGGCAAGACCACCACGACCCGGCTGATCGCCGAGGCGCTGCGCGCGGCGGGCCCGGTCGTCTCCAACGCGCTCGGCGCGAACATGCCGGCCGGCATCACCTCGGCGCTCGCGGGCGGTTCGGACGCGCGCTACGGCGTGATCGAGGTCGACGAGAAGTACCTCGCCGGGGTCGCGAGAGACACCGACCCGAAGTGCATCGCGCTGCTGAACCTCTCCCGTGACCAGCTCGACCGCGCCGCCGAGACCCGCATGATGGCGGAGGCGTGGCGCGAGGGGCTGAGCGGCTCGAAGGCGGTCGTCGTCGCCAACGCGGACGACCCGCTGGTGGTGTGGGCCGCGTCGTCCTCGCACAACGTGATCTGGGTCGCCGCCGGGCAGATGTGGAAGGACGACGCCTGGTCCTGCCCGTCCTGCGGCGGCGTCCTCCAGTGGCCCGGCGACGACTGGTACTGCGCGGAGTGCGGTTTCCGCCGCCCGCAGCCGAGTTGGGCGCTGTCCGGTGACCACGTCATCGACCCGCACGGCTCCGCCTGGCCGATCCACCTCCAGCTCCCGGGCCGCGCGAACAAGGCCAACGCCGCGTCCTCGGCCGCCGTCGCCGCCGTGTTCGGGGTGCCGCCGCAGGTCGCCCTGGAACGCATGTACCAGGTGCAGGCGGTCGCCGGGCGCTACGACGTCGTCCAGTTCCAGGGCCGGGATCTGCGGCTGCTGCTGGCGAAGAACCCGGCGGGCTGGCTGGAGACGTTCAGCCTGATCGATCCCGCACCCGCGCCGGTGATCCTGTCGGTGAACGCGCGCGGCGCGGACGGCACGGACACGTCCTGGCTGTGGGACGTCGACTACACGCGGCTGACCGGGCACCCGATCTGTGTCATCGGCGACCGCAAGCTCGACCTCGCCGTCCGGCTCGAAGTGGCGAACCAGCACTTCCAGGTGTTCGACTCGGCCGACCAGGCGGTGGCGGCGTGCCCGCCCGGCCGGATCGAGGTCATCGCCAACTACACCGCGTTCCAGGATCTGCGCCGCCGCGTCGGCAACTGAGGGGATTCAGCCAGTGAGCGACAACCAACTGCGGGTCGTCTGGGTCTACCCGGACCTGCTGAGCACGTACGGCGACCAGGGCAACGTCCTGGTCGTCGAGCGGCGGGCGCGGCAGCGCGGTCTGGACGTGGCGCGGCTCGACGTCCGCAGCGACCAGCCGATCCCGACGTCCGGCGACATCTACCTGATCGGCGGCGGCGAGGACCGTCCGCAGCGGCTCGCGGCGGAGCGGCTGATCCGCGACGGGCACCTGTACCAGGCGGTGAACAACGGGGCGATCGTGTTCGCGGTGTGCGCCGGGTACCAGATCCTGGGCCACGAGTTCGTCAACGACCAGGGCCAGCGCCAGCCTGGCCTCGGGCTGCTCGACGTCACCACGGTGCGCGGCGAGGGCGAGCGGTGCGTCGGTGACGTCCTCGCGGACATCGACCCCCGGCTCGGGCTGCCGCAGCTCACCGGGTTCGAGAACCACCAGGGCGTCACGCACCTCGGGCCGACGGCGCGGCCGTTCGCCCGCGTCCAGATGGGCAAGGGCAACGGCACGGGCGACGGCACGGAGGGCGCGTACAACGACACCGTGTTCGGGACGTACATGCACGGTCCCGTCCTCGCGCGCAACCCGCTGATCGGTGACCTGTTGCTGAAACTCGCACTCGACGTGAACGCGCTGCCGCCGTGCGACGACCGGTGGTACGAGGCGCTGCGCAATGAGCGGATCACCGCCGCCCAGCAGCCCGCGTGACCTGTGTGTTCACCCGCTTTTCGGGGCACCGTCAACAGCCCGTCTGACGGTGCCCCCGCGCAGGTGAGCGGGTACGTCCAGCAGACGGACGCACCCTTCGGATCGACCCCTTCCTGACGCTAGGGTGTGCGGGAATCGTGCCGGACGACGTGGTCCGGTCCCCGGCCCACGTGAAGAAGGTTGTTGCGGGCTATGCGCATTGGTGTCCTCACGTCCGGCGGCGACTGCCCCGGCCTGAACGCCGTCATCCGGTCCGTCGTGCACCGTGCCGTCGTCGACCACGGCGACGAGGTCATCGGTTTCCGGGACGGCTGGAAGGGCCTCCTGGAGTGCGACTACCTCAAGCTCGACCTCGACGCGGTCGCGGGCATCCTCGCGCGCGGCGGCACGATCCTCGGCTCCTCCCGGGTCCAGCCCTCCCATCTGCGCGACGGCGTGGAGCGCGCCAAGGGGCACGTCGAGGAGCTCGGCCTCGACGCGATCATCCCCATCGGCGGTGAGGGCACCCTCAAGGCGGCGCGGCTCATGTCCGACGCCGGGCTGCCCGTCGTCGGCGTGCCGAAGACCATCGACAACGACATCGCCGTCACGGACGTCACGTTCGGCTTCGACACGGCCGTGGGGGTCGCCACCGAGGCGCTCGACCGGCTCAAGACCACCGCCGAGTCCCATCAGCGCGTCCTCGTCGTCGAGGTCATGGGGCGGCACACCGGGTGGATAGCTCTCCACTCCGGGATGGCGGCCGGCGCGCACGCCGTCGTCGTCCCCGAGCGTCCCTTCGACATCGACGAGCTGACCCGGCGCGTCGGCGAACGGTTCGAGGCGGGCAAGCGGTTCGCGATCGTCGTCGCCGCGGAGGGGGCCAAGCCGAAGGCCGGGACCATGGCCTTCGACGAGGGCGGCAAGGACGTCTACGGCCACGAGCGGTTCGCCGGGATCGCCCGGCAGCTGTCCATCGAGCTGGAGGCGCGGCTCGGCAAGGAGGCGCGGCCCGTCATCCTCGGCCACGTCCAGCGGGGCGGCACCCCGACCGCCTACGACCGGGTCCTCGCGACCCGCTTCGGCTGGCACGCCGTGGAGGCCGTCCACCGGGGCGAGTTCGGCAAGATGACCGCGCTGCGGGGGACGGACATCGAGATGGTGTCGCTCGCGGACGCCGTCGAGACGCTGAAGACGGTGCCGGAGCAGCGGTACGAGGAAGCGGAGTGCGTGCTCTGAGGTAGGTGCCCCCGGTGGAGGCCGCCGCCGGGGGCAGTCCTACTCTTGTGGGGGCATATCCCCCACTATCTTGGAGCCGCTCTTATGGATCACAGCGGGCACGGCATGACCATGGATCTGCCGCCGTTCACGCTGGGGCGGGGGTTGGAGTGGTCCGCTGATCCCTTTTTCCTGATCTCCTGCATTGCGGCCCTCGCGCTTTACGGCTGGGGGGTGGTGAAACTCCGGCGGCGCGGTGACTCCTGGTCCTGGCCGCGCACCCTTTCCTTCGTGCTCGGGATTCTCACCGTCGCGCTCGTGATGTGCACGAAGCTCAACGACTACGGCATGGTCATGTTCAGCGTGCACATGGTGCAGCACATGGTGATCAGCATGGTCTCGCCGATCCTCGTGCTGCTCGGGGCGCCGATGACGCTGGCGCTGCGGGCGCTGCCGGTCGCGGGGAAGGGCCGCAAGGGGCCGCGTGAGCTGCTGCTCGCCCTGCTGCACAGCCGGTACATGAAGGTCATCACGCATGCCGCGTTCACGATCCCGCTGTTCATCGCGAGCCTTTACGCGCTGTATTTCACGCCGTTGTTCGACACGCTGATGGGGTCGAAGGCGGGGCACCTCGGAATGATGGTGCACTTCTTCGCGGTGGGCGTGGTGTTCTTCTGGCCCATCATCGGGGTGGACCCGGGCCCGAACCGGCCGGGATATCTGATGCGGATGCTGGAGCTTTTCGCGGGAATGCCGTTCCACGCGTTCTTCGGTATCGCGTTGATGATGGCGTCGGAGCCGATGGTGAAGACGTTCGAGCACCCGCCGGCCTCCCTCGGTATCGACGCCCTGTCGGACCAGAGCGCGGCGGGCGGCATCGCGTGGGCGTTCAGCGAGGTCCCCTCGGTGATCGTCCTGATCGCCCTGCTCTTCCAGTGGTACGGCTCCGAGCAGCGCCAGGCCAAGCGCCAGGACCGCGCGGCCGACCGGGACGGCGACAAGGAGCTGGAGGCGTACAACGCCTATCTCGCGTCCCTGAACTCACGCACACGCTGATCTCAGGGCACCATGGGACGTGGACACGCCCAGCGGAGGGCGGCCCTGAGGAGGGTGTCGCGATGGCCGGTTCCACGGACAGCTCCACCAAGACCATGGGGGTGGTCACCGTCGGCGGACTCGTCGCGGTGACGGCCTACACGGTCGCGCTCGGCAGCAACGGCTGGCTGTGGTTCGGCTGGGTCGTGCTGGGGCTGATAACACTGGCGTTGATCGTCATGCGCCAGCCCTGAGGTTCACTGCGGTGCCAGCCGGGCGGCCGGGTGGACGCCCGGCTGGTACTTCGGGAGGCGTGCGGTGATCTTCATGCCGGCGCCGGGGGCCGTCTCGATGACGAGGCCGTAGTCGTCGCCGTACACCTGGCGGAGCCGGTCGTCGACGTTGGACAGGCCGATGCCGCCCGAGGGGCTGACGTCGCCCGCGAGGATGCGGCGCAGCAGCTCCGGGTCCATGCCGGCGCCGTCGTCCTCGATGACGACCGTCGCCTCGGCGCCGGTGTCCTGCGCGGTGATCCTGATGTGGCACTTGTCGGCCTTGCCTTCGAGGCCGTGCTTGACGGCGTTCTCGACGAGGGGTTGCAGGCACAGGAACGGCAGGGTGACCGGGAGGACCTCCGGGGCGATCTGGAGGGTGACGGCGAGGCGGTCGCCGAAGCGGGCCCGCACCAGCGCCAAGTAGTGGTCTATGGCGTGGAGTTCGTCCGCGAGGGTGGTGAAGTCGCCGCGCCGGCGGAACGAGTAGCGCGTGAAGTCCGCGAACTCCAGGAGCAGTTCCCGCGCCCGCTCCGGGTCGGTCCGCACGAACGAGGCGATCACCGCGAGGGAGTTGAAGATGAAGTGCGGCGAGATCTGCGCGCGCAGCACCTTGATCTCCGCCTCGATCAGCCGGGTACGGGAGTCGTCGAGATCGGCGAGTTCGAGCTGTACGGAGACCCAGCGCGCGACCTCGGCAGCCGCCCGGACGAGGACGGCGGACTCGCGCGGCGCGCACGCGACCAGCGCCCCGTGCACCCGCTCGTCCACGGTCAGCGGCGCGACGACCGCCCACCGCACGGGACAGTCCGGCACCTCGCACACCAGCCGGAACGCCTCGCCCCGCCCGGTCTCCAGCGCCCCCGACAGCCGCCCCATGATCTCGGCCCGGTGATGCGCCCCGACCCCGTCCCAGGCGAGCACGTTCTTCTCGTCGGTCAGACACAGGGCATCGGTCCCGAGCAGAGTCCGCAGCCGACGCGCCGACTTCCGCGCCGAGTCCTCCGTGAGCCCCGCCCGCAGCGCGGGGGCCGCGAGAGACGCCGTGTGCAGGGTCTGGAACGTGGCGTGCTCGACGGGGGTACCAAGCCCCCCGAGCGACTCAGGCCGCGCAGTGCGCCGCCCCAGCCAGAAACCAGCGGCGAGCAGGGGAAGCGCGGCAACGAGCAGCCCCGCGAGAAACCCGCTCATGAGCCGGACTCCGGGGCCGGAAGAACGGACCGCTCACCGGAGGCCGGCCACTCCTGCCGGGCGGGCCGCTCGTCGGGGGACGGCGGTGCGGACTGGTACGGAACCCGGTCCTCCTGCGCCGGTCCCTCCTCGGCGGGCCGTCTCTCCCCCGCCGACGGGCGGGACTGCGGTGGGACGCGGTCACGCGGCGCCCCGGCGTACGGCTCCACCGCCCCGGCGTAGGGCTCCACCGCCCTGGCCTCGCGCCCCGCGCGCCCGGGGTCGAATGGTCGCGCGGTGTCCCGAGCCGCCCACGCACCGGTCTCCGGCACCACCTCCCCGCCACCCGGCAGACGCCCCACACCCCCCTCGGTCTCCCCCGCCCCCGTCTCGTACCCGGCCGCCCCCGGCAGGGCCCGGCCCTCCCCCACCAACTCCTCCGGCAGGTGGAAGCGGGCCAGGATGGCTGCTGTGCCTGGTGGGACCCGGCCGGGGGTCGCCAGGGAGATGAGGGTCATGGTGAGGAAGCCGAGGGGGACGGACCACAGGGCGGGCCAGGCGAGGAGGGCGTGGAGGGTGCCGGTGACGGGGAGGCCCGCCATGGTCGTGGCGACCGCGACGAACGCCGAGCCGCCGCCGACCAGCATTCCAGCCGCCGCGCCCGGAGGGGTCAGGCGGCGCCACCAGATGCCGAGGACCAGCAGGGGGCAGAACGAGGACGCGGAGACGGCGAAGGCGAGGCCGACCGCGTCCGCGACCGGGAGGCCGCCGACGAGGAGGCTCGCGGCGAGGGGCGCCGCCATCGCCAGGGCCGTACCCAGCCGGAAGTGGCGTACGCCGCGCGTCGGGAGGACGTCCTGGGTGAGGACGCCCGCGACGGCCATCGTGAGGCCGGACGCCGTGGAGAGGAACGCGGCGAACGCGCCGCCCGCGACGAACGCGCCGAGGAGGTCGCCGCCGAGGCCGCCGATGATGCGGTCGGGCAGGAGCAGGACGGCCGCGTCGGCGTCGCCGGTGAGGGCGAGTTCGGGGGCGTAGAGGCGGCCGAGGGCGCCGTACAGCGGGGGCAGGAGGTAGAACGCGCCGATGAGGGCCAGGACGGCGACCGTGGTGCGGCGGGCGGCGACGCCGTGGGGGCTGGTGTAGAAGCGGACGACGACGTGCGGCAGGCCCATCGTGCCGAGGAACGTGGCGAGGATCAGGCCGTACGTCGCGTACAGGGGGCGTTCCTCGCGGCCCGCCGCCAGGGACGTCGACATGCCGCCGGTGGCGCCGCGGTCGGCGGTGGGGACGTCCGCGCCCCGCGGGAAGGCCAGTCGCGTGCCGCGCTCCACGCGGTGGGTGCCCATCGGCAGGCTCACCTCCGTGCCGGAGTACCGGCGGCCGTCCACTCTTCCGGTCACCTTCACGGTCAGGGGGCTCGCGAGGTTCAGATCGAGGGTGGCGTCGACGCGTACGGACCGCTGTTCACGGAAGGCCGCGGGCTCGTCGAAGGCTTGTTTCGGACCCCCGTCGCCGTGCCAGGCCAGGGCCAGGAAGATCGCGGGGACGAGGAGGGCGGTGAGTTTCAGCCAGTACTGGAAGGCCTGGACGAAGGTGATGCTGCGCATGCCGCCCGCCGCGACGGTCGCGGTGACGACGACGGCGACGATGACCCCGCCGAGCCAGCCTGGCGCGCCGGTCAGCACTGTCAGGGTGAGCCCGGCGCCCTGGAGCTGGGGCAGCAGGTACAGCCAGCCGACGCCGACGACGAACGTCCCGGCGAGCCGCCGTACCGTCCGGGACGCGAGGCGCGCCTCCGCGAAGTCGGGGAGCGTGTAGGCGCCGGAGCGGCGCAGCGGGGCGGCGACGAAGAGGAGCAGGACGAGGTAGCCGGCGGTGTAGCCGACCGGGTACCAGAGCATGTCGGGGCCCTGGACGAGGACGAGTCCGGCGATGCCGAGGAAGGACGCGGCGGACAGGTACTCGCCGCTGATCGCGGCGGCGTTCAGGCGGGGGCCGACGGTGCGGGAGGCGACGTAGAAGTCGGAGGTCGTACGCGATATCCGCAGGCCGAACGCGCCGACGAGGACGGTCGCGACGACGACGAGCGCGACGGCGGGGATGGCGTACGAGGAGTTCACGGGGCCTCGTTCACTTGTCTTCGACCAGGCGTACGAAGTCCCGTTCGTTGCGTTCGGCGCGGCGGACGTACCAGCGGGCCAGCAGGACGAGCGGGAGGTACAGGCAGAACCCGAGGACCAGCCAGGTCATGCGGCGGGCGCCCGGCATCGACGCGAACAGCAGGGGCAGGGGGCCGACGAGGAGGGCGAGGACCGCGAACACGGTGAGCGCGGCGCGCAGCTGGGAGCGCATGAGGGAGCGGACGTAGGTGTGGCCGAGGGTGGTCTGTTCGTCGATCTCGGTGCGCGGGCGGTAGGCGCCGGAGGGGCGCCGGGTGCGGCGGGGCGGTCCGGTCACGGTGACGCGGCGCTCGGCGGGGTCCTGGTTGGGCACCTTTCAGAGTCTCCTCGTCGACGGCGGGCCGTGGCGTGTCTTCACGTTCTCCTCATCAGCAGGTCCCGCAGCTCACGCGCGTGCCTGCGGCTGACCTGGAGCTCCTCGCTGCCGACGAGGACGCTCACCGTACCGGCGTCCAGGCGCAGTTCGCGTATGTGGCGCAGGGCGACCAGGTGGCGGCGGTGGATGCGGACGAAGCCGCGGGCGCGCCAGCGCTCCTCCAGGGTGGACAGGGGGATGCGGACGAGGTGGCTGCCCTGGCCGGTGTGCAGGCGGGCGTAGTCGCCCTGGGCCTCGACGTGGGTGATGTCGTCGACGGACACGAAGCGGGTGACGCCGCCGAGTTCGACGGGCAGGTGGTCGGGGTCGGGTTCGTGGACGGGGATGTGCGGGGCGGTCGTGCCACGCAGCTCGGCGACCCGGCGTACGGCTTCGGCGAGGCGCTCCTTGCGGACCGGCTTCAGGACGTAGTCGACGGCCTTGAGGTCGAACGCCTGGACGGCGAAGTCCTCGTGGGCGGTGACGAACACGATCAGCGGGGGCCGGGCGAAGCCGGTGAGGAGCCGGGCGAGGTCGAGTCCGTCGAGCCCGGGCATCTGGATGTCCAGGAACACGACGTCGATGGCCTCGGGTCCGCCGGGCCCCGACTCCAGGGCCCGGTTGATGCGGCGCAGCGCCTCGGTCGCGTCGCCGGCGCCCTCGACGCTGCCTATGCGCGGGTCGGCGTTGAGCAGGTAGAGCAGCTCCTCCAGGGAGGGGCGTTCGTCGTCGACGGCGAGGGCGCGCAGCATGAATGGGGAGTGTAGGCCCTGTCGCCAGATTTGCACCGTCCGCCCGGAGGGCGGGCCGGGCGGCGCCTGGTGCGTGCAGCTGCAAGGCGGAGGAGGGCGTCGACGCGGAGCGTCGGCAACCGACGACAACGCCGCAGATGCGCGTGCCAGGCGCCGCCCGGCAGGTGGAAATCTGGCGACAGGGCCTGCGGGGGGAACGGGCGTTGTGCACATGTACGGGGCTGGGCGGTATCCGCTGGATACAGTGCCCGCATGAACTCTGGCGACGATCTCGACCGGAAGATCATCACGGCGCTGATGGCGAACGCGCGGTCCAGTTTCGCCGAGATCGGGGCGGCGATCGGGCTGTCGGCGACGGCGGTGAAGCGGCGGGTGGACCGGCTGCGGGAGGCCGGGGTGATCACGGGGTTCACGGCGACGGTGCAGCCGGCGGCGCTGGGGTGGCGTACGGAGGCGTACGTGGAGGTGTACTGCGAGGGCGCCGCGCCGCCGAGGCGGCTCGCGGAGGTCGTGCGCAACCATCCGGAGATCACCGCGGCGATGACGGTGACCGGCGGGGCGGACGCGCTGCTGCATGTGCGGGCGCGGGACGTGGAGCACTTCGAGGAGGTGCTGGAGCGGATCAGGACCGAGCCGTTCATCCGGAAGACGATCAGCGTGATGGTGCTGTCCCACCTGCTGCCGGAGGCGCCGGAGGCGGGCGCCACCCACCCCGCACCGGACGTGCGTGAAGGGGCCTGAACACGCAGCGATCGTGCGTCGACACGCAACGTCGGTTGCTTGTCGCTCGTACCGGTGAGTTCCTACCGTTGATCACATCCCGTAGGTTTCACTGGAAAAGCGGAGGAACCTCTCTGTGTCCGACTCCCGTGTGCCGCGCCTCCGGCGGTTCCTCGTCTGCGAACCCCGGCATTTCGCCGTGCAGTACGCGATCAATCCCTGGATGCATCCCGACAAGCCCGTGGACGTCGACCTCGCGCGGGAGCAGTGGCAGTCGCTGATCCGCGCGTACCGCGCCCACGGCCACACCGTCGACACCGTGGAGCCCGCGCCCGGGCTGCCCGACATGGTGTTCGCGGCGAACTCGGCGGTCGTCGTGGACGGCCGGGTCCTCGGCGCCCTGTTCCACTCGCCCGAGCGGCGCCCCGAGTCCGTCCACTACGACACCTGGTTCAAGAGCGCCGGGTACGACGTACGGCGTCCGGAGCACGTCGTCGAGGGCGAGGGCGACCTCGTCTGGACCGGCCGTTACCTGCTCGCCGGGACGGGGTTCCGTACGACGCGGGAGGCGCACCACGAGGCGCAGGAGTTCTTCGGGCGGCCGGTGATCGCGCTGACGCTGACCGACCCGTACTTCTACCACCTGGACACCGCGCTGTTCGTCCTCGACGAGGACAACATCGCGTACTTCCCGGAGGCGTTCTCGCCGGGCAGCCGCGAGGTCCTCGCCGCGCTGTACCCGGACGCGGTCCTCGCCACCCGCGACGACGCGCTCGCCTTCGGCCTCAACTCCGTCTCCGACGGCCGCAACGTCTTCATCGCCCCGCGCGCCGAGGCGCTCGCCGCCCGGCTCGCCGACCACGGCTACGTCCCCGTCCCCGTCGACCTCTCCGAGTTCCACAAGGCCGGCGGTGGCATCAAGTGCTGCACCCAGGAGATCCGCTGATGACGATCATGTCCGAGACGCGTACCTCTGCCGAGCTGATCAGCGCCGAGGAGCCGGTCCTGGCGCACAACTACCACCCCCTGCCGGTCGTCGTCGCCCGCGCGGAGGGCGCCTGGGTCGAGGACGTCGACGGCCGCCGCCACCTCGACCTGCTCGCCGGCTACTCGGCCCTCAACTTCGGCCACCGGCACCCGGCGCTGGTCGAGGCGGCCCACCGCCAGCTCGACCGGCTGACGCTGACCTCCCGCGCCTTCCACAACGACCGCCTCGCCGAGTTCGCCGGTCGGCTGACCGCGCTCACCGGCTACGACATGATGCTGCCGATGAACACGGGCGCGGAGGCCGTGGAGAGCGGCATCAAGCTCGCCCGCAAGTGGGCGTACGACGTGAAGGGCGTCCCCGCCGACCGGGCCACCATCGTGGTCGCCGCCGACAACTTCCACGGCCGGACGACGACGATCGTCAGCTTCTCCACGGACGAGACCGCCCGCAGCGGCTTCGGGCCCTTCACGCCGGGGTTCCGAATCGTGCCGTACAACGACCTCGCGGCGCTGGAGGCGGCGATCGACGAGACGACGGCGGCGGTGCTGATCGAACCCATCCAGGGCGAGGCCGGGGTCCTGATCCCCGACGCCGGATACCTGTCCGGCGTACGGGAGGTGACCCGCCGCGCCGGGTGTCTCTTCATCGCCGACGAGATCCAGTCGGGGCTGGGGCGGACCGGGCACACCCTTGCCGTCCAGCACGAAGGGGTCGTGCCCGACGCAGTGCTGCTGGGCAAGGCGCTGGGCGGCGGGATCGTGCCGGTCTCGGCGGTCGTGGGGCGCCGCGAGGTCCTGGGCGTCCTGCACCCCGGCGAGCACGGCTCCACGTTCGGCGGCAACCCGCTGGCGGCGGCGGTCGGCACGGCTGTGATCGACCTGCTGGAGACGGGCGAGTTCCAGCGCCGGGCGACGGAGCTGGGGGCGGTCCTGCGCGAAGGGCTCACCGGCCTGGTGGGCCACGGAGTCGTCTCCTTCCGCGCGCGGGGCCTCTGGGCGGGCGTCGACGTGGACCCGGCGCTCGGCACCGGCCGGGACATCAGCGAACGCCTCATGCGGGAGGGCGTGTTGGTGAAGGACACGCACGGCTCGACGATCCGCGTCGCGCCGCCGCTGTGCATCACGGAGGAGGAACTGCGGTCGGCGATCGGGGTGTTGGGGAGGGTGTTGGGCTGACCCTGCGGGGAACGTGCCGGGTCCGTTCCCGTGCGTTCCCCGGCCGCCTACACTGAGCCCACTTCATGTACCGGCTGACCTGCCGGAACGTCGGAGCGAGGAGCGGGCCTTGTTCTATCAGTTGTTGAAGCACGTTTTGCTGGGCCCGTTGTTGAGGGTGCTGTTCCGGCCGAGGATCGAGGGGCTGGAGAACGTGCCGGAGGACGGGGCGGCGATCGTCGCCGGGAATCATCTGTCGTTCTCCGACCACTTCCTGATGCCGGCCGTCATCAAGCGGCGGATCACCTTCCTCGCCAAGGCCGAGTACTTCACCGGGCCCGGCGTGCGGGGGCGGCTGACCGCCGCGTTCTTCCGCAGCGCGGGGCAGATCCCGGTGGACCGGTCCGGGAAGGACGCCGGGCAGGCCGCCATCCGGGAAGGGCTCGGGGTGCTGAGCAAGGGGGAGTTGCTCGGGATCTATCCCGAGGGGACCCGGTCGCACGACGGGAAGCTGTACAAGGGCAAGGTGGGGGTCGCCGTGATGGCGCTGACCGCCGGGGTGCCCGTCGTGCCGTGCGCGATGATCGGGACGTTCGAGGCGCAGCCGCCGGGGCAGCGGTTCCCGAGTCTGCACCCGGTGACGATCCGGTTCGGGAAGCCGCTCGACTTCTCGCGGTACGCCGGGATGGAGAACGAGAAGGCGATCCTGCGGGCGATCACGGACGAGATCATGTACGCGATCCTCAAGCTGTCGGGTCAGGAGTACGTCGACCAGTACGCGGCCGTCGCGAAGGCCCAGACATCAGCACAGACGCAGAAGTTCCCCCGGCTGCCGCTGAGTTGACGTAGCGAAGCCGAGTCGGCGTCGAGAAGGGGACGGCCCCGGCGGAGGCCGTCCCCATGCGTGACGCTTACGGCTTCGGCGTCGCGTGCGGTCCGCAGACCACGTCGGCGGCGTCGAGCGTCCCGCGCAGGAGGTACGCGTCGACCCGCTGGTTGACGCACGGGTTGACGAGGGCGGTCACGCCGTGGGAGCCCGCGTTCTTCTCGGTGATGAGGCGGGAGCCCTTGAGGCGCTGGTGGAGGGAGACGGCGCCGGAGTACGGGGTGGCGGCGTCACGCTCGGACTGCACGATGAGGGTCTGCGGCAGGCCCCGGTTCGTCCGAACCTCGACCGGCGTCTGCTGCTTGGTCGGCCAGGTCGCGCACGGCAGGTTCAGCCAGGCGTTGGCCCACGTCATGAACGGGTGGTCCTTGTGGAGGCGGGTGTTGTCCCGGTCCCACTTCTTCCAGGACGTCGGCCACTTGGCGTCCGCGCACTCGACGGCCGTGTAGACGGCGGTGCCGTTCTCCGCGGTGGCGTTGCCCGCCGTGTCGGAGAGGTCGGGCGCTGCGGCGTCGATGACGGCCTGGACGTCCCCGGCGGCGTACTTGCTGAGGACGGTCGCGGTGGAGACCCACGCCGAGTCGTAGTACGGGGCGCTCTGGAAGAACCCGATCAGCTCGGCCGGTCCGACGACCCCGCCGAGGGGCGCCTTCTTCGCGGCGGCCCGCAGCTTCAGCCACTGCGCCTGGACCTGGTCGCGCGTGGTGCCGAGGTGGAACGCGGCGTCGTTGGCGGCGACCCAGTCCTGCCAGTCCTTCCAGCGCGTCTCGAAGGCGACGTCCTGGTCCAGGTTGGCCTGGTACCAGATCTTCTCCCGGGACGGGTCGACGACGCTGTCGAAGACCATGCGGCGCACGTGCGTCGGGAACAGGGTGCTGTAGACGGCGCCGAGGTAGGTGCCGTAGGAGGCGCCGAGGAAGTTGAGCTTCTTCTCGCCGAGCGCGGCGCGGATGACGTCGAGGTCGCGCGCGGAGTTCGGGGTCGTCATGTGCGGCAGCATCTCGCCGCTGCGCTCGGCGCACCCCTCGGCGTACTCGCGGGCCAGCTTGCGCTGGGCGCGCTTGTCGGCCTCGGAGTCGGGCACCGGGTCCATCTTCGGCGCCTTCACGTACTCCTGCGGGTCGATGCAGGAGATCGGCGCGGACTTGCCGACGCCGCGCGGGTCGAAGCCCACGAAGTCGTACGCCTTGGCCGTGTTGACCCACACCGGGGCCTTGGTGGTGACGCGGCGCGGGAAGCGCAGGCCGGAGGCGCCGGGGCCGCCGGGGTTGTAGATGAGGGCGCCCTGGCGCTCCTCGGGGGTCCCGGTGTTGGCGATGCGGTCGACGGCGAGCTTGATCTGCTTGCCGTACGGCTTCGCGTAGTCGAGCGGGACGCTCACGTAGCCGCAGGTGATCGGCTTCTCCAGGCCCCAGCCCGCGGGGCAGTCCTGCCAGTCGATGCCGGCCTTCGCGGCCCGCGCTGCGGCGATCGCGACGCCGACGGTCTCACGGCCCTGGCCGTGGCCGTAGCCGCTCCCGCCGGTGGCGCTCGCGGTGGGGGCGGCGACGGCCCCGGCTATCAGGGTCGCCGTGACGAGCACTCCGGCAGAACCCAGCGCGGCGGTTCTTCTGTGGGGTCTCAAATGCGGTCTCCCTGTACGAAGTAGACGTGTCGGTACGGGAGGGATCCTGTCTGTTGTGCGTTTCTTGTGAACAGCCCCGGCACTCGTTCTTTGCCAATCCGATAAGCGGATGACAACGTCCGTTCGCCGGATCTCTCACCCCAGTCGGGCGAGCGCCTCGTCCAGCACACACCGCAGCACACGCCCGTCGGCCGCGAGCGCGGTCACCAGAGCTGCGGGACCGCTCAGCGGTACGACGGTGGCGGCACCGTCCGCGAGCACCCGCACCGGCGCCGGGCTGTCCGTGAACTCCGGGCGCACGACGAGGAGTTGACCGACGGCACGGTGGCCGCCGAGGACGGCGGGGCCGTCCCAGCCGCCGGGCGCGCCCGGGCCGCACGCCAACTCCTGGTCCAGGACGGTGCGTTCACCTGTGGTGAGGGTCAACCGGCTGGTGAGCCGCCCGGGTTCCTCACCGGCACGGCCCAGCACCTGTTCCTCGCGGTACACGAGCCGGGCACCGGGGGCGGCGTCGATGCGCGTCGTGACGTACAGGTCGCTGCCGTTCGCGGAGATCAACGGCTCGGGGAACCAGTGGAGTTCGGCGTCCTCGGCGACCTTCAGGCGCACGTCGTAGCGCGCCTCGCCCTTGTGCTGGCCCGGCAGCGCGATCGTCGCGGCGGCGGAGCCGACGGTCAGGCGGGCGCCGGGGGCGACGTCCGCCTCGACGCGGAAGCGGTCGCCGCCGAGGGGGCCGCTCATCGCACCGACGAGCAACGCCCTTGCCTCGCCGGGGTGGTGGCCCCGGGTGCGGCGCAACGCCAGGGGACCGTCGCTCTCCAGGACGGGCAGGACGGTTCCCCCTCTGCCGTCCGGCGTGGCCCGCAGGCGGGCGGTCGCCCTTACGCCGTCCACGCGCGCACCTGCGCCCGCACCCAGGCGGCGACCTCCGCGACGCCCGCCTCGCTCCTCAACGACTGGAAGGCCACCGGGAGTTCGGCGCGCTGCGCCTTCGCGTCGGCCGCCATCCTCGCGAGGTCGGAGCCGACGTACGGGGCGAGGTCGGTCTTGTTGACGACGAGCAGGTCGGCGGTGGTGACACCCGGGCCGCCCTTGCGGGGGATGTCGTCCCCGCCGGCCACGTCGATGACGAAGATCTGCGCGTCGACGAGGCCCTTCGAGAAGGTCGCGGTGAGGTTGTCGCCGCCGGACTCCACGAGGATCAGGTCGAGGGGGCCGACCGTGTCCTCCAGGTCCTCCACCGCTTCGAGATTGGCGGAAATGTCGTCCCTGATCGCCGTGTGCGGGCACGCGCCGGTCTCCACGGCCGCGATCCGCTCCGGCGGCAACACGGCTTCCCTGAGCAGGAATTCGGCGTCCTCGCGGGTGTAGATGTCGTTCGTGACGACGGCGAGGCTGAGTTCCTCGCGCAGGTCCCGGCAGAGGGCGGCGACGGTGGCGGTCTTGCCGGAGCCCACGGGGCCGCCGAGGCCGATGCGGAGCGCTCGGCGGGTGCCGTCGGGGCGGTGCGCGTCCGCGCTGGGCGCTGCCGCGTGGGAGTGGGGGTGATCGAGGTGCATGGGGTGGCTCCGGGGGGTCGGGGGGAGGGGGTGGGGGAGTCGCGTAGTTCCCGGGTGCGGGTCCGCTGTGGCTGGTCGCGCCCGCGCGGCGGTAGCCGCAGATTGATACAGCTCCGCGCCCCTTGGGTGGGTGGGGCTGAATGTGTTTTGGTGTGTGCGGGTTCGTTGTGGGCGTGCTGCGCCGTCCCGTCCGGCTTCACGACGCGAACAGCCTTCCCCGTCGCTCCGCGTGCGCCTCCGCACCCAGTTCCAGCAACGGTGCCGAAGCGGCGGGCAGTTCCGGTGGGGTCGACGTTCCCGCCGTCACCGCCGTGTCCACGACTCGGTCCATCTCCGGCGCCAGGCGCGCCAGAACGCCGGTCGCCTGGAAGGGGTCGAGGCTCAGGAGGCGGACCACGGCTGTCGCCGGGCCGCTGACGCTCTCGTACACCGAGCAGTACGCGGCGTCCCGGGGGCCAAGACCGGCAGCGCGTGCCGTCACCCCCAGCACCACAGGCTGGTGCGCCCCTTTGGGGAACTCCCGCGCCAGCGCGTCGAGTTCGGGGCTCGGCCAGGTCGCCCGCGCGGCCCGCGTCAACTGCCGCCCCAGCTTGCGGGCGGCAACCCGCAACGCCGGTGAGGGAGTTCGCGCGTCCGCCGCCGCGTCCAGCCACACCGGGTCGGCACCGGCAGCGGCGGCCGAGGCCAACGCCGCCGACACGAGCCCCGCCGTATGGAGCCGCCCCCGGCAGAACGCCTCCAGGCTCTCGACTCCGGTGATCCGCCCGGCCCGCACCGCCTCCTCGGCCCCACCGGAGTGCGCGTGCGCCCCGGCGGGAAAACGCCCGTCGGCGAGGACGAGCAACGCCGCGCCGGACATCAGGAGCCCGCCATCGCGGAACCCACCGACTCCGAGCCCAACGGCTCCGAGCCTGCCAGCTCAGGACCCGCCAACTCAGGACCCGCCATCCCGGAACCTCGCTCTCTCGGAGCCCGCCGTCTCACCGTCTCGTCCTCCCAGCCCTCTCCCAGCCCCGTCAGAACAGGAAGTACCGCTGCGCCATGGGCAGTTCCGCGGCCGGTGTCGCCTCCACCAGCTCCCCGTCGATGTGGACGGCGAAGCTGTCGGGGTCGACGCGGACGTCGGGGCGGGCGGCGTTCTCGCGCATGTCCGCCTTCGTGACGCCGCGGGTGGAGTCGATGGCGACGAACCGCTTGCCGAGCTGGAGGCGTTCGGGGAGGCCGTCGTCGATGGCCAGCTGGGCGACGAAGTTGACGGAGTTGGCGGCGGGGGCGCGGCCGATGGCGCCGTACATGGGGCGGGGCAGGATCGGCTGGGGCGTCGGGATGGACGCGTTGGCGTCGCCCATCTGTGCGTAGGCGATCTGCCCGCCCTTGACGACGAGTTGGGGCTTCACGCCGAAGAACGCCGGGTCCCACAGCACGAGGTCGGCCAGCTTGCCCGTCTCGACGGAACCCACCTCGCGGGAGAGGCCCTGCGCGATGGCCGGGTTGATCGTGTACTTGGCGACGTACCGCCGTACCCGGTGGTTGTCGGCGCGCCCGTCGCCCGGCAGGGAACCCCGGCGCCGCTTCATCACGTGCGCCGTCTGCCAGGTACGCAGGACGACCTCGCCGACCCGGCCCATGGCCTGCGCGTCGGAGGAGATGATCGAGATCGCGCCGAGGTCGTGGAGGATGTCCTCCGCGCCGATGGTGGACGGCCGGATGCGGGACTCGGCGAAGGCGAGGTCCTCGGGGACGGCCGGGTTGAGGTGGTGGCAGACCATCAGCATGTCGAGGTGTTCCTCGGCGGTGTTGACGGTGTAGGGCCGGGTCGGGTTGGTGGACGAGGGCAGGACGTTCGGCTGGGAGACGACCGTCATGATGTCGGGCGCGTGCCCGCCCCCCGCGCCCTCGGTGTGGTACGCGTGGATGCCGCGCCCCCCGATCGCGGCGAGGGTGTCGGCGACGAACCCGGCCTCGTTCAGCGTGTCGGTGTGGATGGCGACCTGGATGCCGGTCTGCTCGGCGACGGTGAGGGACGCGTCGATGACGGCCGGGGTGGACCCCCAGTCCTCGTGGAGCTTCAGCCCGAGCGCACCGCCGCGGATCTGGGAGAGCATCGCGTCGTGCGAGACGGTGTTGCCCTTGCCGAGGAACCCGATGTTGAGCGGGTACTGCTCCATCGCTTCCAGCATCCGCGCGAGGTGCCAGGGCCCGGGCGTGACGGTCGTCGCCTTGGACCCCTCCGCGGGCCCGGTGCCGCCGCCGACGAGGGTGGTGACGCCGGACGCGAGCGCCTCGTCGGCGATCTGCGGGCAGATGAAGTGGACGTGCGCGTCGATCGCGCCGGCCGTGACGATCCGCCCGTTGCCCGCGATGACCTCGGTCTCGGGCCCGATGACGAGGTCGGGGTGGACGCCGTCCATGGTGTCGGGGTTGCCCGCCTTGCCGATGCCGGTGATCCGCCCGTCGCGGATGCCGATGTCGGCCTTGACGATCCCCCAGTGGTCGACGATGACCGCGCCCGTGATGACGGTGTCCGGCGTGCCGTCTGCGCGCGTAGCACGCGCCTGCCCCATGGACTCGCGGATGACCTTGCCGCCCCCGAACACGGCCTCGTCGCCGGCGAGCCCCGGACCACCCGAGCGGTCCTCCTCGATCTCGATCAGCAGGTCGGTGTCCGCGAGGCGGATGCGGTCGCCGGTCGTCGGGCCGAACAGGTCGGCGTACGCGGCGCGCGAGATCTCAGGCATCGAGGGCCCCTCCGGTCTCCCCGCGCAGCCCCGGCACGATCCGGGCGCCGGCCAGCGGGACGAGTTCGACGTCGACGGGGATCCCCGGTTCGAAGCGTACGGCCGTCCCGGCGGCGACGTTGAGCCGCTTGCCGCGCGCCGCCGGACGGTCGAACTCCAGGCCGGGGTTGGCCTCCGCGAAGTGGTAGTGGGAGCCGACCTGCACGGGGCGGTCGGCGGCGTTGAGGACGGTCAGCCGGGTGACCTCGCGGCCCGCGTTGTACACGATCGGGCCGTCCTCGAACAGGATCTCTCCGGGAATCATCGGCGGCCTCAGACGATCGGGTCGTGGACGGTGACGAGCTTCGTGCCGTCCGGGAAGGTCGCCTCGACCTGGACGTCGTGGATCATCTCCGGGATGCCCTCCATGACGTCGTCCCTGGTCAGCAACTTCCGCCCGGAGGCCATGAGTTCGGCGACGGTACGGCCGTCGCGCGCGCCTTCGAGGATGTGCGAGGTGATCAGCGCGACCGCCTCGGGGTGGTTGAGCTTGAGGCCGCGCGCGCGGCGCTTCTCGGCGACGTCGGCCGCCACATGGATCAGCAGCCTCTCCTGCTCGTGCGGGGTCAGTTGCACGTCCCACCTCACCTCCTCACGCCGGACCGTGCGGGGTCCGGCTGCCGCTGCCACGGGAAAAGCCCTGGTGGCGTGATCGGAGGCTAGTTGCGGCTCGTTTCAGGGACGTTAACCGAGCCGTGACCCTTCGGGGGCGGGGACGCTCATGCTCATCAGGGCGCGGACGCCGTCGGTGAGGGCCTTCTCCATGTCCTCCGGGGTGGCCCCCAGGACGGCGATCTGCGTCACCAGCCCCTGCGCCATCGCGATCATCGCGCGGGCCAGCGCGTCCGCGTCGGCCTCCTGCGGCATGATCCCGGCGTCCTTGTAGCCGCGGACCACCTCCCGCCACGACCCGAGCACCGTCGCGTACCCCTCCCGCACCTGTGCGGCCAGCTCCGGGTTGCGCAGGACCTCGGTCCACGCCTGCACCAGCAGCCGGGGGAACACCCACTCGCCGTCCTCCGTCCGCCCCGGCCTGGCCTTCGTCATGCTCCTCAGCACCCTCGGCACGAGTTCGTCCGGCAAGGGCGCCAGACTCTCCCCCGCGGCCTCGTCGTACACCTCGATCACCACGCCGAGCACCTCGCCGACGATCGCGCGGATCAGCTCGTCCTTGCCGCTGAAGTAGCGGTAGACGGCTCCCGCCGAGAGGTCCGCCTCCTTCAGCACGTCCTGCATGGACGTGGCGTGGAAGCCGTTGCGGGCGAAGCAGCGCTCGGCCGCGTCGAGGATCTGCCGGCGGCGGGCGTCGAGGTGCGCCTGGGATACACGAGCCATGCCCTCAACCTAAAACGAACGTTCCTTCTTGACAAGGCGCCCACCCCCGGAGCACGGTATGGACAACATAAAACGAACGATCCTTCTTTTTAGGGGGCCGCGATGCGGACAGCACACACCACGGAACGGAAAGCGCCCACCCAGAGCTCACCGGAGGCTCCGCCCACCCCTTCCCCTTCCTCCCCTCCCTCCTCTTCCCCCTCCCGGCGACTCCTCGCCACCCTCGTCCTCGTCCCCCTCGTCGCCGCCCTCGCCCTCTGGGCCTTCGCCTGGCCCGCCACCCGCACGGCCCCGCGCGACCTGCCGCTCGGCGTGGCGGGCCCGAGCGCGGCGGTGACCCAGGTGGAAGGCCGGCTACGGGAGCACAAGGGCGCGTTCGAGCTCCACCGGTACGCCGACGAGGCCGCCGCCCGCGCCGCGATCGAGGACCGGGACGTGTACGGCGCCGTGGTCGTCACCCCGGACGGCATGGAGCTGCTCACCGCGTCCGCCGCGAGCCCGGTCGTCGCGCAGCTGCTCCAGCAGGCGGTGGCCCAGCAGGGCGACGTCAAGATCGTGGACGTGGTCGCCGCCCCGGCGACGGACCCCCGGGGCGCCGCCCTCACCGCGAGCGTGCTGCCGCTGGCGATGGCCGGGATGGCGGCCGGCGCGGCGGTGACGCTGCTGGGCCTCGCGGGCTGGCCGGCGATCGCGGCGCTGCTGGGCTCGGCCGCCCTGGTCGGCGCGGTCGGCGCGGGCATCGCGGACGCCTGGCTCGGCGTCCTCGCCGGCGACTGGTGGGCGGAGGCGGGCACCCTGAGCCTGGCGACCCTCGCGGTGAGCGCGGCGGTGGCCGGGGTCTCCGCGCTGGTCGGGCGCGCGGGGATCGGCCTGGTCTCGGCGGTCGTGATGCTCCTCGGCAACCCCTTCTCCGGCGCCGCCTCGGCCCCCCAGATGCTCCCCGCCCCGGCCGGCACGATCGGCCAGTGGCTCCCGCCGGGCGCCGGCGCGACGCTCCTGCGCTCGGTCTCCTTCTTCGACGGCGCGGCATCCCTGGGCCCGGCCCTCACGCTGACCTGGTGGGCGGCGATCGGCCTGGGCCTGGTCCTGCTGGGCACGGCCCTGAAGAACCGCACGGCGCCCAAGGAGCGGGAGCTGACCGCCGTGCACTGACCGACTCGCCGCGCTCGGACTGCCACGGCGGACAGCGCCGACAGACCGGTCGGCGGCTCCCGCCACCTCACCCCCGCGCGCCCCGCCACCCCAGGCGAGGGCGCGCCCTTCTTCTCCGTAACGCCTCCGCGCGGACGCGCCGCCTCCCACCCGGCCGCCCACGGGCACCACCCACCGACTCACAGCAACCGCACCCACGCCGGTCCACCGCTCCCGCCACCTCACCCCCACGCGCCCCGCCTCCCCAGGCGCGGGCGCGCTTCGTTTCCCGGCGCCACGCAAACGCTCCCCCTCCGGCGAGCACCCCGAAAAGCTCCGAGCCTCCCCGAACCCCTTCACCCCACCGCCGGCCCCCGATGTTCCGCCGCGATTCCGAACCGCTGCCGTTCGCGAGGAGCTGAAGTGACCTCGCGGACCGTCGACACGGCGCTGATCACCGGCTCCTCGACGGGCGCGTCCATCGCGTCGAGCCGTTCCAGATCGGCCGCGGAGACCAGTGCCACCAGGGGTTTTCCGTGTCGCGTGACGACGACGCGCTCGCCGCCGTAGACGACCCGGTTGATCAGGTCGGCGAGTTCAGCCCTGGCTTGCGTCACCGGAATCTCGTAGGCCATGACCCCATTCTAACGTCACGTACGTCCTGTACATTTTTTACAGACGCAGAAGGAGGGTCACCCATGAACCGCCCGACCGCCCATGCCCACGCGCGCCACGTCCTGCCGGAGTTCCACGAACGCACGAGCAACGGCACCCGGACGCTGGACCCGTACTCGAAGCTCCTGGAGGAGCGGATCGTCTTCCTGGGGACGCCGGTGGACGACGTCTCGGCGAACGACGTGATGGCCCAGTTCATGCACCTGGAGTACAAGGACCCGGACCAGGCGATCTCGCTCTACATCAACTCCCCGGGCGGCTCGTTCACGGCGATGGCGGCGGTCTACGACACGATGCGGTACGTCAGCTGCGAGGTGGAGACGATCTGCCTGGGCCAGGCGGGCGCGTCGGCGGCGGTCCTGCTCGCGGCCGGCACCCCGGGCAAGCGGCTGATGCTGCCCGGCGCGCGGGTGGTGATCGGCCAGCCCGAGGCCGGCGAGATCCACGGCCAGGCCAGCGATCTCGCCATCCAGGCCGAGGAGTTGAGCCGTACCCGCGCGCTCCTGGAGGACATGCTCGTACGCCACACGGGCCGCGCCCCGCAGCAGGTGACCGAGGACATCGAGCGGGACCTGGTGCTCGACGCGGACGCGGCGGTGGCGTACGGCATCGTCGACCGGATCGTGTCCAACCGCGAGGCGAGCGGCGGAAGGTGAGGTCCTGATGCTGCCGGAACTCCCCCCGCTCCCGGCGCTGACGCGCGCCGAGGCCGATCTGATCGACCACTATCTGGAGGTCGTGGACCTGCTGGGCCGCATCAACCCGAGCCGGGACGGTGACACCTACCGGGGCCTTCGGGCGGCGCAGGCGCTGGTGGCGAAGGCGGCGGCGCTGCGGGACGCGCTGACGCTGATGCACCAGCGCGGCGAGCACGAGGTCCACGCGGAGACCCTGGCGCGGGCGCTGCGCGTCCTGGACGGCGACCGGCGTACGGCGAGGGTGACGCTGCCGCCACCCCGGAGCTGAGCGAGCTTCTCATACGACAAAATGTGGCAAACACGGCATGGGTGACCCGCTTCGCGCGCGCCTCACGCGCCCTCCCGTGCCCCCTCGACGCACAGAAGCACGCACCCCCGCCGCCCCCTCGCTCCACGCGTGCGTGCCTCCGCCCGCGCTCCCTCGCGGCGACGTACGGGGGCGTCGCGGGGTGCGTGATGACGCATCGCCACCGGGGGGCCGCCGGGTGGCGGACAGTGGCGTAGAACCGTCCCCCGTTCGGCGTAACGAGGTTTCCCCCCGGCGGCCCTCAGCGGTTGCGCAACCTGCGGAGACGGGGTGCGGACCGGGGCATTCCCGCCCTGATCGACGGCTGCGCAGGTGACGGACACGTGGCCACTTCCTGAACTGTTCACCCGAATGGCTCAGTCGTGAGTAAGGCCACAAATCCTCGAATTCGTTGGGTATTCCGGTCACGAGTGAGTCAAGATCCCTGACTGACGACAAGCCCCCGCCACCAGAGGCGGGGCGGTCCGGGTGGACGCCGAGTCCTGCCGCTGCCCGGATGACCGAGTCGACAGGAGTGCATCGGCAGGAGTGGAGGACCCGAGCAGTACGGGTCGCCGGAACGGTCGCGCCACGGCCGTACCGCGCAGCCCTTGGGGTGAAGCCGTGGTGACACGGCCGGGCCAACTTCGCCAGCCCGAATCCGACAGGTCATCCTTCTCAGGCGGTTGACGAAGGGTTGCGCATGACTGCGCTCAATCGTGTCCCGTCGATGATGGTCCGAGCCGGTACGGTCTCGGCCTTCGCACTGGCCGCCGTGGGCGGCTCGGTGGTCGTACCCGGTGCCGCCTCCGGTGCCGAGGCGGCCAGCGTCTCGACGAAGGCGCTCCAGATCGCGGCGTCCAAGAAGGGCGCCCCGTACAAGTACGGCGCCGCCGGACCGAAGCGGTTCGACTGCTCGGGGCTCACGCAGTACGCGTTCAAGAAGGCGGGCAAGTCCCTGCCGCGCACGACCGGTCAGCAGTACAACAAGACCAAGCACATCTCCGCGTCGAAGCGGCAGAAGGGAGACCTGGTCTTCTTCCACTCGGGCTCGAACGTCTACCACGTCGGGATATACGCGGGCGCCAACAAGGTGTGGCACTCGCCGAAGACGGGTGATGTCGTACGGCTCCAGAAGATCTGGACCAAGAGCGTCTGGTACGGCCGGGTCAAGTAGCCGGCCGCGCCGTCGCCGTCCAGGGCAGCTCGCACAGGACCGTCTTGCCGCCCTCCTCGGTGGGCCGCACCCTGAGGCGCCCGCCGCACTCCGCCGCCAGTGAGCGGATGATCACCATCCCCCGGCCGTTGTCCTGCTGGACAGCGGCCGGGAGGCGTTTGGGGAACCTGGGGTGGCTGTCGGTGACGCCGACGCTGACCTGCTCGTCCCGGTCGAGGACGAGGTCGACGGTGAAGGTCGGCGACTGGCCGAGGGTGTGCTGGACGGCGTTGGTGGCGAGTTCGGAGACGATGAGGCGGATGGTCTCGGCGAGGTCCGCGCCGGGCGGCAGGCCCCACTCCGCGAGCGTGCCCGCGGTGAAGGTACGGGCCGCGGCGACCGACACGGGGTCGCTCGGCAGGGTGACGGATGCTTCCAGGTGGTCTGCCATGGCGACGTCGTCCCTTTCCCACGGGACCGGCGTCCGACACGAGGCGGATGGTTCGAGTACGGTCCCGGACTGGTGCTTCACCGTCAGACTGCCATTTCCACGGGCTTGTTGTGCGGCGATCCACCAGGATGTGCATATATCTGTCGCCCGAAGCGGTGAACTCTGCTACGGCAGATCGGATTTGGGCGGCGCGCAAGGAGTAATGGGGAGCAGTGAGGAGAAGGGCATGCAACACGGCCCCGCGGTACGCCGCCGCAAACTGGGCGCGGAACTGCGTGCGTTACGCAATCGGGCCCGGCTCACGAGCGGCGAGGCGGCCCGGCTCGTGGGCTGGCACCAGTCGAAGGTGAGCCGGATCGAGACCGGCACCAGCAGTGCGAAACCGGCCGATGTGGCGCTGCTCCTGGACGCCTACGGGGTGAGCGACGTCCGGCTGCGGGAGCTGATGCTGGTGCTCGCCGGGGACGGCGAGAGCGTCGGGCGGGACCACTGGTGGCACGCCTACCGGGGTGTCCTGCCGCCCACGTACCGGGACTTCATCAGTCTGGAGTCGCAGGCGAGCGCGATGCGCACGCTGGAGACGACGGTGGTCCCGGGGCTCCTCCAGACCCCCGAGTACGCCCGCGCGGTGACCCGCTCGGCCCTGGAGGGCGTGGACGAGGAGCAGTTGGACGCGCTGGTTGAGGTGCGGCTGGCCCGCCAGGACGTGCTGCACGGGGATCCGCCGCTGCTGCTGAGCGCCGTCCTCGACGAGGCGGTGCTGCGCCGTCAGGTGGGCGGGCCCGAGGTGATGGCGGCGCAACTGGAACGGTTGCTGGAGGCCGCGAAACTCCCCCAAGTGACGCTCCAGGTACTGCCGTTCTCGGCGGGAGCGCATATCGGGGTAACCGGGCCTTTCGTAGTCTTCTCGTTCTCGAGCGTTTCCGATCTGGATGTGGTCGTTCTCGACCACTTGACGAGTAGTCATCACCTTGAGGGGAAGGAAGACCTCCGGGCCTACTCGGAGGCTTTCACCAAGCTTCAGATCCATGCTCTTTCACCCGAGGACTCATTGGATTTCATCGCCGCGACAGGTGACGGCGCGTAAGGAGGCACCCCCATGTCAGCACTGCCTCGGAACGTTCCTTCCGCAAGCGCACTGCACATCGCACCGCACGAGGTGCGGTGGCTGCGCAGCAGCTACAGCACCGGAGCCAACAACTGCGTGGAGACAGCCCCGTACTCGGGTCTCCTCGCCGTCCGCGACTCCAAGTCCCCCACCGGACCCGCGCTGCTCTTCACCCCGGGGAGCTGGGCGGAGTTCGCCTCAGCCCTCTGAGACACCCCCAGCACGGCCGTGTCCGCCGACTCATGGTCGTGTCGCGTCGATCACCCGCACCGCGCGGTCCAGCTCGACCCCGGAGAGGTCCGCGCGGGCGGTCAGCCGCAGCCGTGAGACACCGTCGGGCACGGAAGGGGGGCGGAAGCAGCCCACCGCGAGCCCCGCCGTCCGGCAGTCCGCCGCCCAGCGGACGGCCGCCTCGGGCGACGGGGCGCGCACGGAGACGACCGCGGCGTCGGGACGTACCGCGTCCAGGCCCGCGGCCGTCAGCCGGTCGTGCAGCTCGCCCGCGACCTCGCGGGCCCGCCGCGCCCGCTCGGGTTCCCGCCGCAGCAGCCCGAGGGCCGCGAGGGCGGCTCCGGCCGCCGCCGGGGCGAGCCCCGTGTCGAAGATGAACGTGCGGGCCGCGTTGACGAGATGGTCGATCACCTTCGCCGGTCCCAGCACCGCGCCGCCCTGGCTGCCGAGCGACTTCGACAGGGTGACGGTGACGACGACGTCGTCGGCCCCCGCGAGCCCGGCCGCGTACGGCGCGCCGCGCCCGCCGTCGCCGATCACGCCGAGGCCGTGCGCGTCGTCCACGACCAGCCCGGCGCCCGCTTCCCGGCAGGCCGCCGCGAGCCGGGTGAGGGGGGCCGCGTCGCCGTCCACGGAGAAGACCGTGTCGGAGACGACGATCGCCTCGCCGTCGTACGTGCGCAGGGTCTTGCGCACCGCCTCCGGGTCGGCGTGGCCGGTGACCTGGACCGTGCCGCGGGCCAGGCGGCAGCCGTCGATGAGGGAGGCGTGGTTGCCCGCGTCGGAGAGGACGAGGGTGCCCTCGGGGGCGAGGGCGGTGACGGCGGCGAGGTTCGCGGCGTAGCCGGAGGAGAACACGAGGGCCGCCTCGGCGCCGCAGAAGTCGGCCAGTTCGCGTTCGAGTTCGGCGTGCAGCTCGGTCGTGCCGGTGACGAGGCGGGAGCCGGTGGCGCCGCCGCCCCAGGTCCTGGCCGCCCGCGCCGCGCCCTCGGTGACCTCGGGGTGGCGGGCCAGGCCCAGGTAGTCGTTGCTCGCGAGGTCGAGCAGGGGGCTGTCGGCGGGGCGGGGACGCAGGGTGCGGACGAGTCCGGCGCGGCGGCGCGCCTGCGCGTGGTCGTCGATCCAGCCGAACGCCATGGCTCCTCCGGGGCTTGTGCGGGTACCGGCGCTTTGTAGACAGCGAACAGACCCTAGCGGGCCGACAAGCCGCCCACTGTGTGGCAATACCCACACGTCAAGCGGGGTCTGTTGTACGGTCCCCACCTTGGCCCGGGGCCGTCCGGTAGGACAGGATCGGCTCCCATGGACCTGCTGACGACGCTGGTGGACAAGGGGCTTCGGCGCGAGCCGCCGACCCGCGAGGAAGCGCTGGCCGTGCTGCGCACCTCGGACGACGACGTGCTGGACGTGGTGGCCGCGGCCGGGAAGGTGCGCCGGCACTGGTTCGGGCGCCGGGTGAAGCTGAACTACCTGATCAACCTCAAGTCGGGCCTGTGCCCCGAGGACTGCTCGTACTGCTCCCAGCGCCTCGGTTCGACGACCGGCATCCTCAAGTACACGTGGATCAAGCCGGACGAGGCGTCCCGTACGGCCGCCGCCGGGATCTCCGGGGGCGCCAAGCGGGTCTGCCTGGTCGCGTCCGGGCGCGGTCCGACGGACCGGGACGTCGACCGGGTCTCCGAGACCATCAAGGCGATCAAGGACGGGAACGAGGGCGTCGAGGTCTGCGCCTGCCTCGGCCTGCTCACCGACGGTCAGGCGGAGCGGCTGCGCGAGGCCGGTGCCGACGCGTACAACCACAACCTCAACACGTCCGAGTCGACGTACGGCGAGATCACGACGACCCACACGTACGCGGACCGCGTCGACACGGTCGGCAAGGCGCACGCGGCCGGGCTCTCCGCCTGCTCCGGGCTCATCGCGGGCATGGGCGAGAGCGACGAGGACCTCGTCGACGTCGTCTTCTCGCTGCGCGCGCTCGACCCGGACTCGGTGCCGGTCAACTTCCTGATCCCCGTCGAGGGGACGCCGCTGGCGAAGGAGTGGCACCTCAGCCCCCAGCACTGTCTGCGGATCCTCTCGATGGTGCGGTTCGTGTGTCCTGACATCGAGGTGCGGATCGCGGGCGGGCGGGAGGTCCATCTGCGGTCGATGCAGCCGGTGGCGCTGCACGTCGCCAACTCGATCTTCCTCGGGGACTACCTCACCACCGAGGGGCAGACCGGACAGGCGGACCTGGACATGATCGCGGACGCCGGGTTCGAGGTGGAGGGCGCGGATCAGGTGACGTTGCCGCGGCACCGGGTGGACGCGGCGGGCTGCGGGTCCGGCTGCGGTGAGAGCGGGGTGTGCGGTACGTCCGACTCCGCGCCGTCGGTGGCCGCGTCCGGCGAGCCCCGTACGGACCTCGTCGCGGTCCGTCGTCGCGGTGTCGGAACGGATCTCGCGCCGAATGCCTGACGTATCCGAGCTGTTGGAGCTGGACCGGCGGCACGTCTGGCATCCGTACGGTCCGATGCCGGGTGCCGTCGAACCGCTCGTCGTCGAGGCGGCGAGCGGGGTCCGGCTCCGACTCGCGGACGGCCGGGGCGAGTTGGTGGACGGCATGTCCTCGTGGTGGTCGGCGATCCACGGCTACCGGCACCCGGCGCTGGACGAGGCCGCGCGCGAGCAGCTCGGCCGCATGAGCCACGTGATGTTCGGCGGCCTCACCCACGAACCGGCCGTCCTGCTCGCGAAGTCGCTCGTCGACATCACCCCCGAGGGCCTGGAGCACGTGTTCCTCGCGGACTCGGGCTCGGTGTCGGTCGAGGTCGCGGTCAAGATGTGCCTCCAGTACTGGCGTTCGCTGGGCCGCCCGGCCAAGCAGCGCCTGCTGACCTGGCGCGGCGGCTACCACGGCGACACCTGGCACCCGATGTCCGTGTGCGACCCCGAAGGGGGCATGCACGAGCTGTGGTCGGGCGTCCTGCCCCGCCAACTCTTCGTGGGCGCGCCCCCGTCGGAGTTCGACGAGGGGTACGCCGATGAGCTGCGCGCGGCCATCGCGCGCCACGCGGACGAGCTGGCCGCCGTCATCGTGGAACCCGTCGTGCAGGGGGCGGGCGGGATGCGGTTCCACTCCCCCGCGTATCTGCGCGTGCTGCGCGAGGCGTGCGACGAGCACGGCGTGCTGCTCGTGTTCGACGAGATCGCGACCGGGTTCGGCCGTACGGGTGCGCTGTTCGCGGCGGACCACGCGGCGGTGACGCCGGACGTGATGTGCCTCGGCAAGGCGCTGACCGGCGGGTACCTGACGCTCGCGGCGACGCTGTGCACGGCGCGGGTGGCCGAGGGGATCTCGCGCGGCGAGGTCCCGGTGCTGGCCCACGGGCCGACGTTCATGGGCAATCCGCTCGCCGCCGCCGTCGCCCGCGCCTCGATCGAGCTGCTGCTCGGGCAGGACTGGGCGGCCGAAGTGAAGCGGATCGAGACGGGGTTGACGGAGGGGCTCGCAACAGCCGCTTCGCTGCCGGGAGTTCGGGACGTCCGGGTGCTCGGGGCCATCGGGGTCGTCCAGTTGGACCACCCCGTCGACATGGCGGCGGCCACGGCGGCGGCCGTCCGCGGGGGCGTGTGGCTGCGGCCGTTCCGCGACCTCGTGTACACGATGCCGCCGTACGTCACCGGCGACGACGACGTCGCCCGGATCGCGCGCGCGGTGTGCGCCGCCGCGCGGGAGGGATGAGCATGGCGGTCCTGGTCGTCACGGGGACGGGCACGGAGGTCGGAAAGACCGCTGTCACTGCGGCGGTTGCCGCCACCGCGGTCGCGGCGGGGCGTTCGGTCGCCGTGCTGAAGGCCGCGCAGACCGGGGTGGGGCCCGGGGAGTTGGGGGACGCGGCCGAGGTCGCCCGGCTCGCCGGGGCGGTCACCGTCGCCGAGTGCGCCCGCTATCCCGAGCCGCTCGCTCCGGCAACCGCCGCTCGGCGGGCTGGACTTGCTCCGGTGCGGCCTCACGATGTCGTCGAGCGGGCGCAGAAGCTGGCGGTGGACCACGACTTGGTGCTCGTCGAGGGTGCCGGGGGGCTGCTCGTGCGGTTCGACGGGGAGGGGGGCAACCTCGCGGACGTCGCCGCGCTGCTGGGGGCGCCGGTGCTGCTGGTCGCCTCGGCGGGGCTCGGGACGCTGAACACGACCGAGCTGACGGCCCGTGAACTCCGGTCCCGGGAGGTGGAGTTGCTCGGGGTCGTGATCGGGAGCTGGCCTCGGGTGCCGGATCTGGCGATGCGGTGCAATGTGGAGGATCTGCCGGTGGTGTCGGGGGCGCCGCTGCTGGGGGTGCTGCCGGAGGGGGTGGGGGTGCTGTCGCCGGGCGAGTTCCGTGCGCGGGCGGGGAGTTGGCTGGCGGGGCGGCTGGACGGGGTGTGGGACGCGGGGGAGTTCCGGGCGGGGTTGTCATGAGTCGAGGGAGTCGGGTTGTGGACCCGACTCCCTTTCCTCTACGGCGACTCCGCCAGGATGCGGACCAGTTCGATCCGTGACCTGATCCCCAGCCGGTTGAAGACTCCCCTCAGGTGGTGGTCGATCGTGCGCGGGCTCAGTGCGAGCCGTCCGGCGATCTCCCGGTTCGTCGCGCCGTCGGCGGCCATCCGGGCGACCAGCAACTGCTGGGCCGTGAGCGCGTCGACGGGGCTGGTGGACGCGCGTAGCGGTGCGGCCGGTGCGCCCAGGGCGCGCAGTTCGGCGCGCGCGAGGTCCGCGCAGTGGGGTGAGCCGAAGGAGGTGAACGCCTCAAGTGCGCTGTGGAGGCGGTCCCTTGCCTCGGTGCGGCGGCGCAGGCGGCGCAGCGCGCTGCCGAACAGCAGCTCCGTGCGGGCCCGTTCGAAGTCGCGGGTGCCGTCCGCGTGCAGGTCGAGGGCGGCGCGGTAGTGGTCGACGGCCTCGGCGCCGGGGGTGAGCAGAGCCCGGCAGCGGGCGCTCAGGGCGAGGTCGTCGGGGCTGCGGACGGCTCGCGCCCAGCGGTCGTAGTCGGCGTGCGCGGCCTCGGCGACGCGGGTGTCGCCGGTGCGGACGGCGGCCTCGACGTACGCGGGGGTCGCGAGGTGCCGGATGGCGCGGTGGCCGTGGCCCGGGCCGAACCCGGCGAGGGCGCGCAGCCGCGCGGCGGCGGCGTCGAACCGGCCGGTGCCGAGGTCGAGGACGGCGAGCGCCCATTGCGCGAGGGCGGCCGGGAGGCCGAGGCCGTGCGCGAGGGCGTGTTCGCGTGCGGCGGCGGCCCGTTGCCGGCACAGGTCGGCGTCCCCGGTGAGCGCCGCGAACATCGCGAGCGCCGCCTGGAGGTGGCATGCCGCGTTGTCCTGGCCCGTCGTGTACGCCTCCCGCAGGGCCTCAAGCGCCGCCGCCTCCGCCGCGCGGGGGCGTCCGGTCCAGAAGTCGGCGTACACCTGGAACTCCCGCGCCTGCACGGCCGTTCCGGCGGCGCCGCGCGCCCGTGCCGACTCGGCCGCCCTGAGGGTCGCGGTGGCCGCGCGCGTGTGGTCGCCGAGCAGCAGCGCGGCGATGCCGGCGTGCACGAGGAGGGTGGGGTCGCCGCCGGGTCCGCAGTGGCCCGCGGCGGCTTCGAGGAGGTCGCGGGCGTCGCGGTAGCGGCCGTCCACCGCCGCCGCGAGGCCGGGGAGGACGCCGGGCGGGGTGATGCCGGTGCGGCGGGTGAGGGCGAGGGCTTCCCGGCAGCGGCGGAGGTCGCCGGTGTAGATGGCGGCTTCGGTGGCTCGGGCGAGGAGGTGGGGGGTGTCGGTGAGGTCGGGGGCGGGGTGGGGGGTGTCTCTGAGATGGCGAAACGTTCCGCCCCTCTCGTCCTCCTTCACCCCCACCCCGTTCCCGCTCGCCACCCCCGCCAGCACCGCGTCGAACGCCTCGCCCGCGTTGCCCGCGCGCAGCGCCAGCACCCCCGAGAGGGCGTCGGCGTCGGTGCGTACGGCGAGGAGGCGGGCGTGGTCGCCGTCGCCCGCCTCCCAGGCGTCGGCCGCCGCGCGCGCGAGGAGGCGGGTGCGGACGGCGGGGTCGGGGGCGAGGGTCGCGGCACGTTCCGTGAGGGCGCGGGCGAGGGCGGGGGCGCCCGCCGCGCGCGCGTGGGTGGCCGCCGAGGCGAGTTCCCCCGCGAGCCGCCCGCTGGGTCCGAGGGCGCCCGCGCCCCGGTGCCAGGCGCGGTACGGGGCCTCGGCGGCGCCGTTCAGCACGCGCGCGAGGAGGCGGTGGGCGTCGCGGCGGTCCGTGGGGGTCGCCGTCTCGTACGCGGCGACGCGGATCCAGTGGTCGCGGAAGGCGACGCCGTCGGGGGTGGTGCAGGCGAGGCCCGCGGTCTCGGCGGCGTCCAGGGGGCGCGCGTCGAGGCCGGCTGCGGCCACCGCGCGCAGGAAGGCGCGGGTGGGGACGGGGTGCTGGTCGGCGGCGGCGAGCAGGAGCAGGCGGCGCGTGTCCTCGGGGAGCGCGTGGATCTCGCGTCTTCGCGCGCGCAGGAGGTCGGGGGCGAGCGCGGCGGGTTCGGAGGGCAGGGGGTCGAGGCCGGCCGCCTGCCGTGCGGTCAGGCGCGCCGCGATCTCGGCGGCGGCGCGGGGGTCGCCGTACGCGCGCACGCGTACCCGCGCCCGGACGCCTTCGGTGGGGGTGAAGGCGGGGCGGGGCGGTGGCGAAGTGCGGTCGAGCGTGGGGGGAGTCACCGGAGTCACCACACGATTCACGTTACTGGCGGGTTACTTGAGCCGTAAAGACCGGCGACTTCACCGATGCGGCGCGCGCGGACGCCACCGGACACTCCTGGCGACCCCACCCGTACCAGGAGGCATCATGCAGCGCCCCATGCGTCGCATCGCCGCGGCCGTCTCGGCCGTGTTCGCTTCGCTCCTCGTGTCGCTCTCCCTGTCCGTTCCGGCCGCCCACGCGGCGACGCACAACCCGGTCGTCTTCGTGCACGGTCTCAGCAGTGACGCCGGCAGCTGGGACGACTGGATCGCGGACTTCAAGGCGGACGGCTACACCGCGTCCGAGCTGAACGCGTGGTCGTACAGCTGGACGCAGTCGAACGTCACGACCGCGCAGCAGCTGGCCACGGAGGTCCGCGACGTCCTCGCCCGCACGGGCGCTTCGAAGGTCGACATCGTCGCTCATTCCATGGGTGTGCTCAGCGCGCGTTACTACCTGAAGAACCTCGGTGGAACGGCCTATGTCGACGACTTCGTGTCGACGGCGGGCGTCAACCACGGGACGACGACGGCGGGCTGGTGCGCGTGGCTGTACACGTCGTGCTCGGAGATGAACACCGGGAGCTCGTTCCTGACGTCCCTGAACTCGGGTGACGAGACGCCGGGCAGCGTGTCGTACGCGAGCTACTGGTCGAACTGCGACGACGCGCTCACGCCGGACACGACGGCGATCCTGAGCGGGGCGACCAACGTCGAGGTCGGGTGTGTCTCGCACAACGAGATGAACAACGACTACGGCGTCTACCAGCAGGTTCGCAACTTCATCGGCTGAGGCTCGTTTCCGAGGGGGTGCGCGGCGCCCGCGCGGGGGACAATCGCGGCAGAGCCCGCGGGCAGGAGGTCCCCATGCCGACGCGCACCCCCAAGGACGCCGTCCGACACCCGGTCTTCGCGCGTTTCTACACGCGCTTCAGCGTCGCGGCCGAGCCGTCCGTCGGCCCGCTGCGCACCGAGCTGCTCGCGGGGCTCTCGGGGCGGGTGATCGAGATCGGCGCCGGGAACGGGCTGAACTTCGCGCACTATCCGGCGGGCGTCTCCGAGGTCGTCGCCCTCGAACCGGAGCGGCTCCTGCGGCAGTCCGCGCGGGTGGCGGCGCTGCGGGCCGAGGTGCCGATCGACGTCGTGCCGGGGGTCGCGGAGGCGCTGCCCGTCAAGAGCGAGGCGTTCGACGCGGCCGTCCTGTCGCTGACGCTGTGCAGCGTGCGGGACGTGGAGCGGGCGCTGCGGGAGGTACGGCGGGTGCTGCGGCCCGGGGGTGAGCTGCGGTTCTTCGAGCACGGGCGGGGTGGGGGCGCGGTGATGCGGAGGGTGCAGCGGGGGCTGGACCGGACGGTGTGGCCGGTGCTGTTCGGGGGGTGCCATCTGAGCCGGGATCCGGTGGGGGCGATCGTGGAGGCGGGGTTCGAGCTCGGGGAGTTCCGGCGGTTGCTGGTGCCGCCGAAGGGGTTGGTGACGCCGGCTTCGTACTGCGTCCTGGGGACGGCCCGGCGTCCTGCCGGCTGAGGTGGTTCTCCAGGGCCTGGGGTCTCCGTCCGGGGGCGGTCTCCACCCGTGGGTGGAGAGGGAGTTGGGGACTTGAGAGGGATACCGTCCGCCCGGTCGGCGACCCTACGCTCGAAGCCACGAGGGAGGCACCGAGCGAGGAGGCCGCATTGTCCGCATCCGCCGTGCAGCAGGACCCCGGGGTCGCCCAGGTCGCGGCCCGGGCGCGGGGCCTGACGAAGGCGTACGGCTCCGGCGAGACCGCCGTCCTGGCGCTGGCCGGGGTGGACGTGGACATCGCGCGGGGCAGGTTCACGGCGGTGATGGGCCCCTCGGGGTCGGGCAAGTCGACGCTGATGCACTGCCTGGCCGGTCTGGACACGGTCTCGGCGGGCCGCGTCTGGCTGGGCGACACGGAGATCACGGCCCTGGGCGACCGCGAGCTGACCCGTCTGCGGCGCGACCGGATCGGCTTCATGTTCCAGTCGTTCAACCTGATCCCGACGCTGACGGCGGCGGAGAACATCACGCTCCCGATGGACATCGCGGGCCACAAGCCGGACCAGAAGTGGCTGGCCGAGATCATCGGCACCCTGGGCCTGCGCGACCGCCTCAAGCACCGCCCCGCCCAGCTCTCCGGCGGCCAGCAGCAGCGCGTCGCCTGCGCCCGCGCCCTGGTCTCCCGCCCCGACCTGGTCTTCGCCGACGAACCCACCGGCAACCTCGACTCCCGCGCGGGCCTGGAGGTCCTCGCGATCCTCCGCCAGGCGGTGGACTCCCTCGGCCAGACGGTCGTGATGGTCACCCACGACCCGACCGCCGCCGCCCACTCCGACCTGGTCCTGTTCCTGGCGGACGGCCGCATCGTGGAGGACATGGAACGGCCCACGGCGGAAGGGGTGCTGGAGCGGCTGCGCCTGTTCGCGGGCGGGGGCGGGGGCGGTTCGGCACCGGAAGCGGCTGACCTGGCCGAGGCGGACGCCGGGGAGGAGGACTGACCATGCTCAAGGCCACCCTCCGCAGCTTCCTCGCCCACAAGGGCCGGCTCCTGCTGTCCGCCCTGGCCGTCGTCCTGTCGGTCGCGTTCGTGGCGGGCAGCCTGATCTTCTCGGACACCGTGACGCGGACGTTCGACCGCCTGTTCGCGTCCACCTCGGCGGACGTGACCGTGGCACCGAGGGACGACCTCACCTCGGCGGTCCCGACCGGCGCCGTCCAGACCCTCCCCGCCGCCCTCGCGAAGCGTCTAGCGGCGGTGCCCGGCGTGGCGGACACCCACGTGGAGGTGAACGTCGGGAACGCGACGGTCGTCGACGCGGACAACGCCCCGGTGGGCCCGACGACCGGCGCCCCCACCCTCGCCCTGGACTGGCACCTCACCGACCGCAGCCCGGTGGAACTGACCTCGGGCAGGCCCCCGCGCGGCGCAGGGGAAGCCCTGCTGGACGCGGACACGGCCGACAAGAAGGACGTACGGATCGGCGACCGGCTGACGGTGCTGGCGCAGCCGGGCACGTTCAGGGTCACCGTCGTGGGGATCGTCACCTTCACGACCACCAACCCCGGCGCGGCGCTCCTCTTCCTGGACCCGGAGGTCGCGGCCACGCAACTGCTGGGCTCGGCGGACCGGGCGACGGCGATCGAGCTGCGGGCGGCGCCGGGCGTGTCGGACGAGGCCCTCAAGGCACGCGTGGCGGGCGCCCTCGGCGCGGGCCCGTACGACGTGAAGACGGCCGGCGAGCAGGCGAAGTCCTCGGCGGAGCAGCTGGGCGGGTTCCTGGACGTGATCAAGTACGTGATGCTGGGCTTCGCGGGGATCGCGGTGCTGGTGGGCGTGTTCCTGATCGTCAACACGTTCTCGATGCTGATCGCCCAGCGCACCAGGGAGCTGGGCCTGCTGAGGGCGCTGGGCGCGGACCGCCGCCAGGTGCGCCGCTCGGTCCTGACGGAAGCCGTCCTGCTGGGCCTCACCGGCTCCACCCTGGGCCTCGCGGCGGGCATCGGCCTGGCGGTGGGCCTGATCAAGCTGATGTCGGTGTTCGGGATGAACCTGAAGACGACGGAGATGGTGATCGGCTGGCCGACGCCGGTGGCGGCGTACGCGGTGGGCGTGGGTGTCACGTTCGTCGCCGCGTACCTGCCCGCGCGCCGGGCGGCGGCCGTCTCCCCGATGGCGGCGCTCGCGGACGCGGAGGTCGCCGGCGTGGGCCGCCCCCTGCGGGTACGGGCGATCGTGGGCGCGGCCTTGGCCGCACTCGGCGCGGCGGCGCTGGCGGGCTGCGCGGCGGCGACGGAAACGGCGTCGGCGGCGTCGCTCCTGGGCCTGGGCGTCGTCCTCACCCTGCTGGCGACGGTCGTGGCGGGCCCCCTGCTGGTCCGCCCGGTGATCAGGGTCCTGGGCGGCGCGTTCCCGGCCCTGTTCGGCTCGGTGGGCCGGATGAGCCAGCGCAACGCCCTGCGCAACCCGCGCCGGACGGGCGCGACGGCGTCCGCGCTGATGGTGGGGCTCGCGCTGGTCGGCGGGATGTCGGTGGCGAGCGCGTCGATGTCGGCGTCGTTCGACCGGCAGATCGACAGGACGCTCGGCGCGGACTTCGTCGTCCAGAACGGCAACTTCACCCCGTTCTCGAAGGAGGTCACCGACCGGATCAGGGCGACCGAGGGCGTCGGTCTCGCGGTCCGCGCCCGCTTCGCGCCGCTCGCGGTCCGCCTCCCGGACGGCAGGCGCGTCGAGACGACGGCCGCGGGCTACGACCCCCGGCTCGACGAGGTCGCGCACATCACGTACACGCAGGGCGACACGGCGGCGGCCCTGGCGGCCGGGCACGTGGCGATGGACGTGGACTTCGCGCGCGAGCACGGCGTACGGATCGGCAGCGTCCTGCCGACGGAGTTCCCGGGCGGGCAACGCACGGAGCTGACGGTCGGCGCGCTCACCGACCAGGACGCAGCGGAGGGCTTCGGCGCGCAGGGCGGGCTGTTCCTGGGGCTCGCGACGGTCGAGCGGTTCGTGCCGGGCGGCCAGGAGTCGGCGGTGTACGTGGACGCGGCGCCGGGGACGGGCGCGGACGCGCTGCGCGGGGCGCTGGAGCGGACGCTGGACCCGTACCCGCAGGTCCAGGTCCGTGACCAGGCCGACTACAAGAAGCTGGTGCACGACCAGATCGCGGTGCTGCTCTACCTGGTGTACGCGCTGCTGGGCCTGGCGATCGTCATCGCGGTGCTCGGCGTCGTCAACACGCTCGCGCTGTCGGTGGTCGAACGGACCCGGGAGATCGGCCTGTTGCGGGCGATCGGGCTGGCCCGGCGGCAGTTGCGGCGGATGATCCGGCTGGAGTCGGTGGTGATCGCGGTGTTCGGCGCGGTCCTGGGCCTCGCGCTGGGGATGGTGTGGGGGGTGTGCATCCAGCAGGTGCTGGCGTTGCAGGGGATGACGGTACTGGCGATCCCGTGGGGGACGGTCGTCGCGGTGGTGGTCGGCTCGGCGGTGGTCGGGGTGGTGGCGGCGCTGCTGCCGGCGCTGCGGGCGTCGCGGATGAACGTACTGGCGGCGATCGCGCACGAATGATGGGATACACGCGAGCGTTAAATGACAAGTCACTTTCGAACAGGGGGAGTTCATGACGCGTCCGTTCCGTTTCGGGGTCAATCTGCTGGAGCCCACGCCGCTGGACACCTGGCAGGCCAAGTGCCGCCGGGGCGAGGAGCTGGGGTACGACGTGCTGCTGGTCCCGGACCATCTGGGGATGCCGGCGCCGTTCCCGTCGCTGGTCGCGGCGGCGGAGTCGACGAGCGGGCCCCGGGTGGGCACGTTCGTCCTGAACACCGGTTTCTGGAACCCGGTGCTGCTGGCCCGCGAGGTCGCCTCGACGGCCGCGCTGACCGGTGGCCGGCTCGAACTGGGCCTGGGTGCCGGGTATGTGGAGGCGGAGCACGAGGAGGCGGGGCTGCCGTGGGGGTCGCCGGGTGAGCGGGTGAGCCATCTGCGGCGCACGGTCGAGGAGTTGAAGAAGCGTCAGGGGGACGGCGTACGGGTGCCGTTGCTGATCGGCGGGAACGGGACCCGCATGCTGCGGCTGGCGGCGGAGCACGCCGATGTCGTCGCCTTCGCGGGCGCGCGGGTCGTCGAGGGCAGCGCGACGGGGCAGATAACTCCCCTGTCGCCGGAGGAGCTCGACGAACGGGTCGCGACGTACGAGGAGTCGGCGTCCGGCCGCGCGGAGGCCGCCGAGCGGAATCTGCTGGTGCAGCAGGTGGTCGTGACGGACGACCCGGAGGCGGTCGTCCAACCGCTCCTGGAGCGGATACCGGGGCTCACCGCCGAGCAGGCGCTCGCGCTGCCGATCCTGCTGATCGGGTCGCGGGAGGAGATCGGCGCGAAGGTGCGGGCGCTGCGGGAGCGGTACGGGTTCACGTACTTCACGATCCTGGAGGCGTTCATGGAGGCGTTCGGGCCGGTGCTGGCGGACCTCCAGGGCCGGGAGCCGGCGGCTCAGGGCCGTCCGGATGCTGGAATGTCCGTCGAGGGGGTGCCCGGCGTGCTGTGATCGCCGTATGCCTGATCTGCACATAAGGGCCGCGTCGCCCGAGGACCTCGACACCGTGCTGGCCTTCTGGAAGACCGCCGCCGAGGGGACGAGCATCAGCGACGACCGGGCGGGCGTCGAGCGGCTGGTCGCCCGCGACCCGGAGGCGCTGATCCTGGCCGAGTCCGGCGGTGAGCTGGTCGGCACGGTGATCGCCGGGTTCGACGGCTGGCGCTGCCACCTGTACCGCCTCGCCGTCGACCCCGCCCGCCGCCGCCAGGGCATCGGCTCGGCGCTGCTGGCCGCCGCCGAGGAGCGCTTCGTACGGCTGGGCGGGCGCCGGGGCGACGCGATGGTGCTGACGCGCAACGAGACGGCGCACCATGCGTGGGCGGCGGCGGGGTACTCGCCGGAGGAGAAGTGGCGGCGATGGGTGAAGCCCCTGGTCTAGCCAGGCCGCTTTGCTCATCCTTTACTCTGGAGGAGACTGTACTGAGGGGACTGTGCACCGCATGGTCCCCTCAGACCGACTCCGACTCCGACTCCGACGAAAGGTGTGAGCGTCCGCCCATGGGCGAGCCTCCCAGTACCCGATCTCCCGGTACCCGACATCGCGCGTTCCTCCCCGCCCTGCCCGATCATGGGACGGAGGTGACCCGATGACCGAAGTGCTCCTCCTGCTGGTGGCGGTCCTGCTGTCGTTCGCGTGCGGTGCCTTCGTCGCCGCCGAGTTCTCGCTGACCACCGTCGAGCGCAGCGAGCTGGAGCGGGCGGTCGAGCGCGGCGAGCGGGGCGCTTCCGGCGCCCTCAAGGCCGTACGGAACCTGACCTTCCAGCTCTCCGGTGCCCAGCTCGGCATCACCGTCACGAACCTGATCGTCGGCATGCTGGCCGAGCCGTCGATCTCGAAGCTCCTCTCCGGCCCTCTGGAGTCGGCCGGGCTGTCCGAGGGGGCGTCGCGGTCGGTGGCGCTGGTGATCGGTACGGGGCTGTCGACCGTGTTCCTGATGGTCGTCGGCGAGCTGGTGCCGAAGAACTGGGCGATCTCCTCGCCGCTGGCGGTCGCGAAGAGCGTCGGCAACGCGCAGCGCTGGTTCAGCGCCGGGTTCCGGCCGTTCATCACGCATCTCAACAACACGGCGAACCGGATCGTGCGCCTCTTCGGGGTCGAGCCCACCGAGGAGCTGGCCGCCGCGCGCGGGCCGCAGGAGCTGGCCGCGCTGGCCCGGCACTCCGCGAAGGAGGGCGCGCTGGAGGCCGACACCGCCGAGCTGTTCGTGCGGACGCTGAACCTGGCCGACCTGACCGCGGAGAACGTGATGACCCCGCGCGTGCAGGTGATGGCCCTGGAGGCGCAGGCGACCTGCGAGGACGTCGCGAACGCGACCCGCGCGAGCGGGCTGTCCCGCTTCCCCGTCTACCGCGGCAACCTCGACTCGGTCGTCGGCACGGTCCACATCAAGGACGCGCTGGCCGTCTCCGCCGAGCGCCGCGCGCGCGTGTCGGTCGCCGAGATCATGCGCGAGCCGCTCCTCGTCCCCGAGTCCCTGACCGTGGACCGCCTCCTGGACCGTCTCTCCGGCAAGCGCACGATGGCCGTCGTCATCGACGAGTACGGCGGTACGGCGGGCGTCGCGACGCTGGAGGACATCGTCGAGGAGGTCGTCGGCGAGGTCCGCGACGAGCACGACCCGCACGAGACGCCCGACCTCGCCCCCGCGGGCACCGACAAGGCCGGACGCGCCCTCTACTCGGCCGACGGGGCCGCCCGTACCGATCAGCTCGCCCGCGTCGGCCTCAGGGCCCCCGAGGGGCCGTACGAGACGCTGGCGGGGCTCGTGGCGACCGAGCTGGGGCGCATCCCCGCCGTCGGCGACAGCCTGGACGTCGCCGGGTGGCGCCTCGACGTCGTCGACGCCGCCGGGCACCGTGCCGCGCGCGTCCTGCTGCACGCGCCCGCGCACGCCGAGGACGAGGAAACGGAGGAGGGACGATGACCGCGATCCAGTTGCTGATCGGCCTGGCGACCCTGGTCGTCAACGCCTTCTTCGTCGGCGCGGAGTTCGCGCTGATCTCCGTACGGCGGTCCCAGATCGAGCCGTACGCCGAGCAGGGCGACCGGCGCGCGCGCAGTGTGCTGTGGGGGCTGGAGCACGTCTCCGCGCTCATGGCCGCCGCGCAGCTCGGGATCACGCTGTGCACGCTGGTCCTCGGTGTCGTCGCGGAACCCGCCATCGAGCATCTGCTGGAGCCGGTGTTCCACGCGGTGGGCGTCCCGGAGAGCGCCGGGCACGCGGTGTCGTTCGTCATCGCGCTGGTCCTCGCGACCTACCTGCACATGCTGCTCGGCGAGATGGTGCCCAAGAACATCGCCCTCGCCGAACCCGTGCGCAGCGCGCTGCTCCTCGGGCCGCCCCTGGTGACCCTCTCGCGCGCGCTGCGGCCGGTCATCTTCACGATCAACGCCTTCGCCAACACGCTGCTGAAACTCCTGCGCATCGAGGCCAAGGACGAGGTGACCGCGACCTTCTCCGACGCCGAGCTCGCGCAGATCGTCAAGGACGCCGGGGAGGCCGGTCTCATCGACGACCGCGCGCAGGAGCGGCTCCACGACGCGCTCGAACTCGGGCGCCGTCCGGTGCGGGACGTCGTCCTGCCGCTGGAACGCGTCGTCTACGCGCGCGTGGGTGTCACGCCGGAGGGCCTGGAGTCGTTGTCCGCCTCTTCCGGCTTCTCCCGCTTCCCCGTCGTCGACGAGGGGCGCCGGATCGTCGGCTACCTCCATGTCAAGGACGCGCTCGACGCGTCGCCGCGGGACCTGCCGTTCCGGCTGCGGGACTTGCGCCCCATCGCGCGCGTGCGGGAGGCCACGCCGTTGGACGATGTGCTGACGGCGATGCGGGGCAGTCGTACGCATCTGGCGGCCGTGATGGGGGAGGACGGGCGGCTGGCCGGGATGGTGACGATGGAGGACGTGCTGAGGGAGTTGTTCGGGCAGCGGGCGTGAGCGGCTGATGATCGGACCAGGTCGGTTGCCCCGGGCACCGGGGTGACCGACCGCTCGGTATCGCCCGGGGTTACGATCGCTGACGCCATGCAGACACAACCCACTCCCCCGTACGGCAGCCTCGTCGCGGTCGGCGACTCCTTCACCGAGGGCATGTCGGACCTCCTCCCCGACGGCACCTACCGAGGCTGGGCCGACCTCCTCGCGGCCCGCATGTCCGCCGAGGCCCCCGGCTTCCGCTACGCCAACCTCGCCGTTCGCGGCAAGCTCATCGGCCAGATCGTCGCGGAGCAGGTGCCCGTGGCGGCCGGCATGGGCGCCGACGTCGTCACCCTGGTCGGCGGCCTGAACGACACCCTCCGCCCGAAGTGCGACATGGTCCGAGTGAAGGACCTCCTCACGGAGGCGGTGGAACGCCTGGCGCCGAGTTGCAAACACCTGGTCCTGATGCGCAGCCCCGGCCGCGAGGGCCCCGTGCTCCAGCGCTTCCGCCCCCGCATGGAGGAACTGTTCGCCTGCGTGGACGACCTGGCGTCGAAGCACGACGCCCTGGTGGTCGACCTCTACGGCGCCCCGTCCCTCGCGGACCCCCGCTCCTGGGACGTGGACCGCCTCCACCTCACGGCCGACGGCCACCGCCGCGTCGCCGAGGCGGTCTGGCAGACCCTGGGCCACACCCCCGAGTTCCCCGACTGGCGCGACCCCATCCCGCCCACTCCCCCACCCACCTGGACGGCCCGCCGCATCGCCGACGCCCGCTTCACCCGCCAACACCTGCTCCCCTGGATAGCCCGCCGCCTGACAGGCCGCTCCTCAGGAGACGGCCGCGCCCCGAAACACCCTGAGCTGCTGCCGTACGAGGGGCCGAGGACATAGGCGGGCGGTGACCCGCGTCTCGTAGGTTCCCACCAACCCGGCCCCGGCCCTGGCCTGCGTGAATCGCCAGTAGAATCACGTCACGTGACTTCCGCTGCCGCAAAGCCCCGCATCCCGAACGTCCTCGCCGGACGGTACGCCTCCGTCGAGCTGGCCACTCTGTGGTCGCCCGAGCACAAGGTGAAGCTGGAGCGGCAGCTCTGGCTCGCGGTGCTGCGGGCGCAGCGGGACCTCGGGATCGAGGTGCCTCAGGGGGCGATCGAGGACTACGAGCGGGTGCTCGACACCGTCGATCTCGGGTCGATCGCCGAGCGCGAGAAGGTCACCCGGCACGACGTGAAGGCCAGGATCGAGGAGTTCAACGACCTCGCCGGGCACGAGCAGGTGCACAAGGGGATGACGTCCCGGGATCTCACCGAGAACGTCGAGCAGTTGCAGGTGCGGCAGTCGCTGGAGCTGATCAGGGACCGCGCGGTCGCGGTGCTGGCCCGGCTCGCGAAGCTCAGTTCGGAGTACGGCGAGCTGGTGATGGCCGGCCGCTCGCACAACGTGGCGGCGCAGGCGACGACCCTGGGCAAGCGTTTCGCGACGGCGGCGGACGAACTCCTCGTGGCGTACGCGCGCGTGGAGGAACTCCTCGGCCGCTACCCGCTGCGCGGCATCAAGGGCCCGGTCGGCACCGCGCAGGACATGCTGGACCTCCTCGGCGGCGACGCGGACAGGCTCGCGGAGCTGGAGGGCCGGATCGCCGGTCACCTGGGCTTCTCGCAGGCGTTCACGTCGGTGGGCCAGGTCTACCCCCGCTCGCTGGACTACGAGGTCGTCACGACCCTCGTACAGCTCGCGGCGGCCCCGTCCTCGCTGGCGAAGACGATCCGCCTGATGGCGGGCCACGAGCTGGTGACGGAGGGCTTCAAGCCGGGCCAGGTCGGCTCCTCGGCGATGCCGCACAAGATGAACACGCGCTCCTGCGAGCGGGTCAACGGCCTGATGGTCATCCTGCGCGGGTACGCGTCGATGACGGGCGAGCTGGCGGGCGACCAGTGGAACGAGGGCGACGTGTCGTGCTCGGTGGTCCGCCGCGTCGCCCTGCCGGACGCGTTCTTCGCGCTGGACGGCCTGCTGGAGACGTTCCTGACGGTGCTCGACGAGTTCGGCGCGTTCCCGGCGGTCGTCGCGCGCGAGCTGGACCGCTACCTGCCGTTCCTGGCGACGACGAAGGTCCTGATGGGCGCCGTACGCGCGGGCGTGGGCCGCGAGGTCGCGCACGAGGCGATCAAGGAGAACGCCGTCGCGTCCGCGCTGGCGATGCGCGAGCAGGGCGCCGAGCGCAACGAGCTCCTCGACAAGCTCGCCGCCGACGACCGCATCCCCCTGGACCGCGCGCAGCTCGACGCGCTGATGGCCGACAAGCTGTCCTTCACGGGCGCGGCGGCCGGTCAGGTCGCCTCGGTGGTCTCCCGCGTCGAGGAGATCGTCAAGCAGCGTCCGGAGGCGGCCGGTTACACCCCCGGGGCGATCCTCTGACCCGCTTCACCCAGGCCGAGCTGGAGGCCGCGCGCGACCGCCTCGTCCCCGACGTGGCCGCGCCCGGCCTCCGTGTGCTGTTCTGCGGCATCAACCCCGGCCTGATGACGGCCGCGACGGGCCACCACTTCGCCCGCCCCGGCAACCGCTTCTGGCCGGTCCTGCACCTCTCCGGCTTCACCCCCCGCCTGCTGAAACCGGCGGAACAGTCGCAGCTCCTCACGTACGGCCTCGGCATCACGAACGTCGTCGCCCGCGCGAGCGCGCGTGCGGACGAACTCTCCGCCGAGGAGTACGAGGAGGGCGGGCGCGTCCTGACCGCCAAGGTGACCCGCCTGAAGCCCCGCTGGCTGGCGGTCGTCGGCATCACCGCCTACCGCGCCGCCTTCGCCGAGCGGCACGCGCGCGTAGGACCGCAGGAACGCGTCATCGGTGACACGCGCGTGTGGGTGCTGCCGAACCCCAGCGGGCTGAACGCGCACTGGACGGCGGCGACGATGACGGAGGAGTTCGCGCGGCTGCGGGAGGCGGCGGAGGACTGACGCCGGTCAACTCGGGCTGACATCCAGCGGCTTGGGCTGGCGGCTGGCGGCTGGCGGCTGGCGGCTGGCGGGAGAAACGTTCACGCGTCCCGCCTCCGCACCCGCCACACACCCACACCCAGCGCCGCAGCACTCCACAGAGCCGTCACCAGCAGCCCCGCCCACGGATCGACGGTCGGCTCACTGTGCAGCACCGCCTGCCCCGCCCGGTCCGGAAACCAGTCCGCGACGGTCCCGGACATGTCCCCGACGACGAACGACACGATCAGCAGAAACGGTACGACGATCCCGAGCGTCGTCACCCCACTGCGCAGTACGGCCGTGAGCCCGGCGGCCAGCAGCGCCATCAGCGTCAGGTAGATCCCGCACCCCACGGCGCCCCTGACCCCCTCACCCCACCCCACTACGTCACCGGCCAGAAGGGTGACGAACCCGGTGAGGAGCCCGACCGCCAGTACGGGCACGGCGATCGCCGTCGCCTTCGCGGCGAACCAGCGTGTCCGGTCGGGCACGGCCGCGAGGGACGTCCGCAGGGCGCCGTCCCGGAACTCCGCCGCCATCGCGGTCGTCCCGAAGGACACGGCGGCGATCTGGCCGAAGGAGACGCCGAAGTAGGCCGAGTAGAGCGGGTCGTCGCCGGAGGCGTCGAGGCCGGCGAGCGCGGAGAAGGCGACCGTGGCGAGGAGGATCGCGGCGAGGGCGACGAGCTGCGACCGCAGGGTGCGGATCTTGAGCCACTCGGCGTGGAGAGCGGAAACGTACATGCGGGGCTCCTAGAGGTGGGCCGTGAACTCGGTCTCGCCGACGGTCAGATCGAAGTACGCCTCCTCCAACGTGCCCTCCTCGGCGGCGAGTTCGAGGAGGGTGACACCGGCGTCGGAGGCGAGGCGGCCGACGTCGTCCACGCGCGCGTGCCGCACGGTCCAGTGCCCGTCGGGGTGCTCGTCGGCGTGATGGCCCGCGCGCGCGAGGGCGTCGACGAGGGCGGCCGGGTCCGTCGTCCGCACCCGTACGCGCGGGTGCACGCGCGCGTGGACGAACTCCTTGAGCGGCGTGTCCGCGAGGAGGCGGCCCCGGCCGAGGACGATCAGGTGGTCGGCGTAGGAGGCGGTCTCGCTCATGAGGTGGCTGGAGACCAGGACCGTGCGGCCCTCCCCGGCGAGGCGGCGCAGGAGGCCGCGGATCCAGACGATGCCTTCCGGGTCGAGCCCGTTGGAGGGCTCGTCCAGCAGGACCGCCCCGGGGTCGCCCAGCAACGCGGCGGCGATGCCGAGGCGTTGGCGCATACCGAGGGAGTACGTCCGTACGCGCCTGCGCGCGGCGGACGCGAGGCCGGTCTCCTCCAGGACCTCGTCGACCCGGCGTACGGGGACGCGGTTGCTCGCGGCCAGCACGCGCAGGTGGTCGCGGCCGGTGCGGGCGCCGTGCGCGGCCTGCGCGTCGAGCAGCGCGCCGACGTGGCGCAGGGGTTCGGTGAGTGCCGCGTACGGGCGGCCGTCGAGGGTGGCGGTGCCCGAGGTGGGGTGGTCGAGGCCGAGCAGGAGGCGCAGGGTCGTGGACTTTCCCGCCCCGTTCGGGCCCAGGAAACCGGTCACCCGGCCGGGGCGGACGCTGAAGGTGAGGCCGTCCACGGCGCGGCGGGTGCCGTGGACCTTGGTCAGGTCGCGGACGTCGATGCTGGTCATGTCCGCCACCCTCGCCGTGACGCCTGGTCAGGGGCTTCCCCCGGGGGTGGGAACCGTCTCCCCCGCCCGGGGGAGGCCCGTTGTCAGTGGCGGCTGTCACGATGTCCGTATGGCCCGGTTCCTGAGCCCGCTGCTGCGGGGGACGACGTACACACGGCTCCTGCATCTGTGGGTGCCGATGCTCGTCGTGAGCCTGTGGATGTTCATCGACCCCAGGCGGCCGTGGGTGCCCGCGCTGCTGGTGATCCCGGCCGGGCTGATCGCGGGGGTGCGCACGGGCGAGGGCGTGCAGGCCCGCTGGATGCTCACGCCGGGCGAGGAGGACCCCGGGTTCTCGATCGCGCCGTCGAGGAGTTGGCGGGACCGGCTGCGTACGGCCGTCTGGCTCGAAGTGCGGCTGCTGCTGGGGGCGGCGGCGATGTTCGTGTGCGTGTGGATGCCGTCGCTCGTGTACGACCTGGTGCGGCTGTCCCTGGGGCACCCGAGCGACCTGGTGGCCTGGCATCCGTCGCCGCACTGGTCGTACGCCCTCCTGACACCGTTCCCGCTCCTCGCCCTGTACGGCGCCGTCGTCGGCCTCGGACACCTCGCGACCGCCGCCGCGCGCACCCTCCTCGGCCCGTCCGCCGCCGAGCGGCTCGCGGCGCTGGAGGAGCGGACGGAACGGCTGCTGGAGCGCACGCGCATCGCCCGCGAGCTGCACGACTCGATCGGGCACGCGCTGACGGTGGCCGTCGTGCAGGCGGGCGCCGCGCGTGCGGCGGGTGATCCGGCGTTCACCGCGCGGGCGTTGGAGGCGATCGAGGAGACCGGGCGGGCGGCGCTGGAGGATCTGGAGCGGGTGCTCGGGGTGCTGCGGGAGTCCGAGCGGCCGGCGAGCGGGCGGCCCACGCTCGCGGAGGCGGACCGGCTGCTGGAGTCGGCGCGGGCGTCGGGGGCCCTGGTCGACGCGGAGCTGTCGGGGCCGCTGGAGACCGTGCCGGGGCCCGTGTCCCGGGAGAGCTACCGGATTCTCCAGGAGGCCCTGACGAACGTCCTGCGGCACGCGGGGCCGGTGCCGGTGCGCGTCCGCGTGGGCGTCGAGGCGGACGTCCTGCGCCTGGAGGTCCGCAATCCGCTGACCGCGCACATCCCCGGGCCCGGGCGCGGCAGCGGGCTGCGCGGCATCCGCGAGCGCGCCGCGCTCCTCGGCGGACAGGCGTCCACCGGGCCCGACGCCGGGGACTGGCGGGTGCGCGCGGAGCTGCCGTTGGGCTGATCTACGCTGACCGGATGCCGGTCACTGTTCTCCTCGTCGACGACGAACCGCTGGTCCGCGCGGGGCTGCGGGCCGTCCTGGAGGCCCAGCCCGACATCACGGTCGTCGGTGAGGCGACCGACGGAGCCGCCGTCGTCCCCCTCGTCCGGCGGCTGCGGCCCGACGTCGTCGCCATGGACGTACGGATGCCGCTGCTCGACGGGATCGCCGCGACGCGCGCCGTCCTGCGGGGAGTCGACGCGCCGCCGAAGATTCTGGTCGTGACGACCTTCGAGAACGACGAGTACGTGTACGACGCGCTGCGCGCCGGGGCCGACGGGTTCCTGCTGAAGCGGGCGCCGGCCGCGGAGATCGTCAACGCGGTGCGGGTGGTGGCCGCCGGGGAGTCGCTGCTGTTCCCGGCGTCCCTGCGGAAGCTGGCGGCAGAGTACGGGGACCAGGACGCGCGGGACCGGCTGGAGTCGGCCGGGCTGACCGAACGGGAGGGCGAGGTGCTGCGGTTGATGGCCCGGGGGCTGTCGAACGCGGAGATCGCCGGGGAGTTGGTGGTGGGAGCGGAGACCGTGAAGTCCCATGTGAGCGCCGTGCTCGGGAAGTTGGGGGCGCGGGACCGGACCCAGGCGGTCATCGCGGCGTACGAGTCGGGGTTCGTGGCGCCCCGGTGAGAGCGCGCCGTCGGAAAACCGGTGTGCGGGCGGCGGCGGGGTGTCCGAAACTGTTCGGGTTTCCGCGACCCTGTGAGGCTTCCATGGCGATCTACTTCTACGGTGCCGACGAAGTGCCCTACGGATGCTTCTCGAACTTCTCCGGCCACGGCTTCGACCTCGACGGCCTGTGGTGGCCGACGTCCGAACACTACTTCCAGGCGCAGAAGTTCGCGGGCACCCGGCACGCGGACCTCGTCCGGCGCGCGCGTACGCCGCTGCGGGCGGCCGAGTTGGGCCGTGATCCGGCCAAGCCGCTGCGCAGGGACTGGGAGCGCGTCAAAGACGACGTGATGCGCCGTGCCGTCGCGGCCAAGTTCCGTGCGCACGACGACATCCGGGACATCCTCCTGTCCACCGGCGACGAGGAGATCGTCGAGGACACCACCACGGATCACTACTGGGGGCGGGGCAGGACCGGGACGGGGAAGAACATGCTCGGGCGGATGCTGATGCGGACGCGGGGGCGGCTGCGTATCGAACTCGTCGAGGACAGGGGCGAGAAGGGGCGCCGCAGGCGGTGACAGCAGCGCCTTCCCTCCCCGGCCCGGCCACGTGGAGCGTACGGCCGCGGCGAGCGCCGGTACCCCTGCCGGAGGCCGAAGCGGCTTGGGTGCGGGCCGAGTTGGAGCCTTGGTCGCAGCCGTACGAGAAGACGGCCGGCGCCTACCGAGCAGGCCGGCGGAGGTCGAACTCCGCCCACACCGTCTTGCCGCTCGGCGGGTAGGGGACGGTCCCCCAGCGGTCCGCGAGCGCCGCGACGAGGACGAGGCCCCGTCCCGACTCGGCGTCCGGGTTCGGCTGCGGCCACGGGAGCCGGTCCCCGCGCGCGTCCGTGAGCGCCGCGCGCAGGATGCCGGTCGTGGTGTCGAGAGCCAGGCCGACACGGAAGTCGCGGCCCTGGACACGGCCGTGGAGCGCGGCGTTCGACGCGAGTTCGGCGACGACCTGCTCGATCCGCTCCGTGTGCGCCGGGGGGACCCGCCACGCCTGGAGGCGCTCGACCGTGAGGAGCCGGGCCAGCCGGGCGCCCCTGCGCGTGGACGACAGGAGCTGGTCGAAAGTGTGTACGGTGTCGGGGAGTTGGGGAGTCGTGGTGTTCATGAGGCCAAGGTGGAGGGCGCGCGGGGGCGCGTTCCAGACCTGAGGCCCGTACGCTCCGTCAGCGTACGGGGGCAATCCGTAGACGGTACGCGGGTGTTGCCGTCACCCTGGGCGGGTCGATCGCGGGGAACAGCGCACGTACAGACCCGGAGGTGGCCGCGTATGACCGACGGTGCGGAGATCTTGGACGAGGACGGGGACGGGGTGGAGGCGGTCGACGACCACGAACGTGAGCCCGATCCTTCCGACAGTCTGAAGACGTTCGGGGCTGTCGTCCAGGGTCTGCGGGAGCATCAGGGGCTCAGCAGGGAACAATTCGGTTTGCTCGTCGGGTACTCCAAGCACACGGTGGAATCGGTGGAGTTGGGGCGGCGGATGCCGGATGAGAGCTTCGTGGACAAGGCGGAGAACGCGCTGGGGAACACGGGGGCGCTGCGGAAGGCGGCGCGGTTCCTGACGCGGGGCGAGGCCGGGTTGGCGGTGTGGTTCAGGAAGTGGGCGCGGCTGGAGAAGAAGGCGGTCAGGCTGGGCACCTACGAGTGCCGGTTGGTACCAGGGCTGTTGCAGTCGGAGGAATACCTGCGGGCCCTGTTCGAGCACCGCGTTCCGCTGCTGTCCGACGAGCAGATCGAGGATCAGGTGTTCGCTCGGATGGAGCGTCAGGAACTGCTGCGGGGACGGCCGAACGTCGAGTTCAGCTTCATCCTGGAGGAGCACCTGTTCCGCCGCAGGATGGGCGGGGCCGATCAGATGCGCAGGCTGATCGATCACGTGCTGGACCTGAGTCAGCTGCGCAACGTGTCGATTCAACTCGTGCCGCTGGAAGCCGGGTTGCACTCGTGCACGGACGGACCGATCCGACTCCTGGAGACCCCGAAGCAACGGTGGCTGGCCTACTCCGAAGGACAGGAGAACGGGCGGCTGATCTCCGATCCGAAAGCAGTGAGTGTTCTCCGTCAGCGCTATGAAAGACTGCGCTCGCAGGCTCCGAACCCTCATGAATCGCGGGGCCTGTTGGAGCAACTGCGAGGAGAACTATGAGCACGACGGAACTCGCCTGGTTCAAGTCCAGCTACAGCGGGACGGACGGTGACGACTGCGTCGAGGTCGCCTTCTGGTTCAAGTCCAGCTACAGCGGCAGCTCCGGCGACGACTGCGTCGAAGTCTCCATCGCCGAACAAGCCATCTGCGTACGGGACTCCAAAGACGTGACCCGCCCCCACTTCTCCGTCGCCCGCGACGGCTGGACCCACTTCGTGGGGTACGTGTCGGAGGCCTGAACCCGACTCGTGTACGTCCCGGTGGCCCCAGCGCGTGCCACCGGGACGTACGATCCGCCCACACTCGACTGGTGGGGAGGACGCGCGTGGGGCGGCTCATCGGTGGGGATCCGTCGTTGTTGCGGCGGATCAACTCCGCGGTGGTGCTGCATGCGTTGCGTGCGGCGGAGCGGGCGACGTTGACGGAGGTCACGCGGGTGACCGGGCTGTCGCGGCCGACGGTGGAGGGGGTGGTGGAGGATCTGATCGGGGCGGGGCTGGTCGTCGAGGAGGCGGCCGATGTGACGGTCGTGCGGCGGCAGGGGCGGCCCGCGCGGCGGTTCCGGTTCCGGGCGGAGGCCGGGTATCTGCTGGGGCTGGACATCGGGGCGCACCGGGTGTCGGCGGTGGTGGCGGATCTGGACGGGCGGGTGTTGGGGGCGCAGGACCGGGAGGTGGCGGAGGGTGCGTCCGCCGAGGAGCGGTTGGAGCGGGCGCGGACGGTCGTCGCGGAGTTGCTGCGGCGGGCGGGGGTGCCGCGCAGTGCGCTGAGGGCGGTCGGGGTGGGGACGCCGGGGGTCGTGGAGGCGGACGGGACGGTGCGGCTGTGCGCCGCGTTGCCCGAGTGGACGGGGCTGCGGCTGGGTGAGCGGCTCAGCCGGTCGTTCAAGTGCCCGGTGCTGGTGGAGAACGACGCGAACGCCGCGGCCGTGGCCGAGCACTGGAAGGGTGCGGCGGTCGACTCCGACGACGTGGTGCTGGTCCTCGCGGGGCTGAGTCCGGGGGCGGGTTCGCTGATCGGGGGGCGGCTGCATCGCGGGTACGGCGGGGCGGCGGGGGAGATCGGGGCGCTGCATCTGCTGGGGCGCGAGGTCACGCCCGAGGCGCTGCTGTCCACGACGGACGTGCCGCTGCCGCCTCTCGACCATCAGGCGGCGATCGACGTCTTCACGCGCGCGGGGGACGGCGATCCCGGTGCCCGCGCGGCTGTCGACCGGTTCTTCCGGCGCCTGGTCCACGACGTCGCGGCCCTCGCGCTCGCGCTGGACCCCGAGCTGGTCGTCATCGCCGGCGCGACGGCCGGCCTCTCCGACCTCCTCGGGCCCCTCCGCGACGAACTCGCCCGCTACTGCCTGCGCCCGCCGAGGGTCACGCTGTCGTCCCTGGGGGAGGCTGCCGTGGCCATGGGGGCGCTGCGGCTGGCGCTGGACCATGTGGAGCAGCAGTTGTTCGCGGTGGAGGGGACGGTGACGGGGAGGCAGGGGTTGGGGTGGTGAGGGCGGTTGCGGGTGGCGGTGGTCGGGGTCGGGGTCGGTTGGGGGACGGCGGCGAGGTGTCCCGGCCGGGAGGGGCTCCTCGCGCGGAGGCGCTCCTGGCTTGAGTGCTCCTCGCTTGTCAGCGAAACGGGCGGCGCTTCGGGGAAGTTCCCGGAGGCGGGGCTGCGGCGGAATGCCGGGAACCGACGCGGGGCGAGCGAGCCGGGGGGCTTCGCAGCTCTGGGCGGCTGGAGCCGGGGCGGCTGGCTCTGGGGCCGCTGCCCCCGAGGCTGGCTCCGAGGCCGCTGGCTCCGAGACGGCTGACTGGGAGGCGGCTGACTTCGAGGCGGCTGGCTCTGGGGGCGCTGGCTTCAGGGTCGCTGGCTCCGAGGCGGCTGGCGGGGAGGCCGCTCTCCGAGGCCACTAGCTCCGGGGTCGCTGGCTTCAGGGTCGCTGACTCCGACGCGGCTGGCGGGGAGGCGGCTGCCCGAGGCCGCAGGCTCCCAGGCCGCTGACTCTGGGGCCGCTGGCTTCAGGGTCGCCGACTCCGGGACGGCTGGCGGGGAGGCGGCTGCCCCAGACCGCAGGCTCCCAGGCCGCTGCCCCCGAGGCCGCTGACTCTGGGGCCGCTGACTCCAGGACGGCTGACTCCGAGGTGACTGGCTGGGAGGCCGCAGGCTCCCAGACCGCTGACTCCGAGGCCGCTGACTTCAGGGCCGCAGGCTCCGAGGTCGCCGAGCCGTACCGCCCGCCCCGTCCACCTCGCCAGCCGGGGCACCCGGCCCGGCGTACAGCCGAGAAGCCGGGTGCCCCGCACGGGCTCAGGAGGCCCTCTCGCCCAAGCCTTCCTCGATCTCCACGCCGCCCGCCGCGCCGAACGTCAAGCGGCACGTGTCAGCGCGGTACGTCGCGACCGAGAGGGCGGCGACCCGGCCGGCGGTCATGAAGTGGGTCGTGACGACCAGGACCGGAGCCCCCGGCAGCCGGTCGAGCTGCTTCGCGTCGTCCGCGCGCGCGGAGCCGAGTTCCACGGAGCGGTTCTGGGCCGAGAGGTCCAGGTGGTGGAGTTCGCGGAGCAGGGCACGCGCGCGGGCGGGGCCCGAGAGGGCGTCCGTGGGCGGCAGCGCGGGTACCGAGCCCTCCGGGACGTAGAGGAGTTCCGCGGCGACCGGCTGCCCGTGGGAGACGCGGGAGCGGCGCACGACGTGGACGGCGAGCCCGCGCGGGAGTGCGAGGGCGGTGGAGACGGCCGCAGGGGGCGCCGTCAGGTCGCTGTCGACGGGCTGCCAGGTGTCGTCGCTGGGCCAGGCCGTGCCCTCGGGGCCGACGTCGACGCCTACGCGCGGGGGCGCGACGGTCGTGCCGACGCCTCGCCGGCGATGGAGGCGGCCCTCCAGTTCGAGTTGTTCCAGTGCTTGCCGGAGTGTCGCGCGGGCGACGCCGAAACGGGCCGCGAGGTCGCGCTCGTTGGGCAGCACCTCCCCCACCGTGAACTCCGAGTCGAGTGCTTCGCTGAGCACTGTCCGCAGATGCCAGTACTTCGGTTCCGGCACCGTTTCCAGCTGCGTGGTCCCCACCCTGTCCTCCACCCCGCCCCGTGTGGCTCAGGCCCTTTACGCGCCCTTGTTTATTAAAGGTTGTTTCACTTGTCAGCGACCATAGGACGGGCCCCAACCTTGGTCAATACCAATGGGAGAAACCGCTTTCGGTCAGGCGTGGCCCGGAATCGACGGCTCCACCCCAGCCGGGGGCTACCCGTCGGTAGCAACAACTGACAAGCTGTCTACGGAGTTGCACAGCCGAGTCCATCCGAGGAGCACCCGATGTCCGCCACCGTCTCCTTCAAGGTCCCCTCCGCGCGCGGGCCGCAGCCCGTGACCGTCTCCTACGCGCGCGTGGGGCACGGCGAGCCGCTGCTCCTGCTGCACGGCATCGGGCACCACCGCCAGGCCTGGGACCCGGTGATCGACATCCTGGCGACCGAGCGGGACGTCGTCGCGGTGGACCTTCCCGGCTTCGGCGCATCCCCGGGGCTCCCGGAGGGCCTCGCCTACGACCTCCCCACGACCAGCGCGGTCTTCGCGGCGTTCTGCGAGACCCTGGGCCTGGACCGGCCGCACGTGGCGGGCAACTCCCTGGGCGGCCTGATAGCCCTGGAGCTGGGCCGCGAGCACCTCGTACGGTCCGTCACCGCCCTGTCCCCCGCCGGGTTCTGGTCCGAGGCCGAGCGCCGATACGCGTTCACCCTGCTGCTGACGATGCGCCGCATCGCGCGCGGGATGCCGCTGCCCCTGGTGGAGCGCCTCTCCAAGTCGGCAGCCGGCCGCACAGCCCTGACCAGCACCATCTACGCCCGCCCCGCGCGCCGTTCACCCGAGTCCGTGGTCGCCGAGACCCTCGCCCTCACCGGCGCGACCGGCTTCGACGCGACCCTGCGCGCGGGCGGCTCCGTCCAGTTCACGGACAACGTCCACGACCTCCCCGTAACGATCGCCTGGGGCACCCGCGACCGCGTCCTCCTGCGCCGCCAGGGCATCCGCGCGAAACACGTCATCCCCCAGTCCCGCCTGATCCGCCTCCCCGGCTGCGGCCACGTCCCGATGCCGGACGATCCGGCGCTGGTGGCGCGGGTGATCCTGGACGGAAGCCGCTGAGAACGGGGCGACCTGCGGGGAGCGGGCTGCCGCCGAGAGCGCCAGTCGCCGGAAAGCGGACCGTCGCCACGAGCCGGCTGCCGCCGAGACCCGCTGCGGGCCTCCGCCACAAGCGCCTACCGCCAGGGGCGGGCTCTTACCGGGGGCGGGCTGTCACCGCCAGCCGACTGCTACCGATGGCGCCCGCCGCCGGGGCAGCGGACCGTCGCCGGAAGTCGGCTACCGCCAAGCCCAGTCACGGGCTGCCGCCAAAAGCCACTGCGAACCGTCTCCGGGGCGGGCTACCGCCACCAACCCGGTTGCCGCCGAGACCAACTGCGGGCCGCCGCCAGAAGCAAACGTCACCGAACCGACTGCCGCCAAAAGCCACTGCGGGCTGTCGCCGTGGCAGACCTTCGCCGCGAACCGGCCGCCGTCGGAAGCCCCCGCCCCAGGCCCGCAGGCCGCCCCTCACCCCGTCTCCCCCGCCCCCGCGGCCAAGCCGCCCCTCCCCGTGGCCTCAGATGGCCGTCTGAGGGCCCCGGAGCCCGCTGCCACTCCGAGGGCCACCAGGGCGCTCCCCAGCGCCTGAGCGGCCCCGTAGGAGCCCGCGCCGACGGCGGGAGCCGTTGCGGCGGCGGCGACCGGGATGAGCCCGGAGAAGAGTGTCGCCCGCTCGGCCCCGAGCACCCGCAGCCCCCGGTACCAGCACACGAACCCGACGACGGTCACCACCACGGCCTGCCACAGCAACGCCACCGCCTCACCCCCGTCCGGCCACCGCACCCACGCGCCCCCGTCGACGGTCATCCCCAGCACAGCCGACTCGACCGCGGCCACCCCGCACACCGTCGCCGACGTCAGCACCGGCCCGAGTACCCGCAGCACCGGCACCGCCAGGACCGCGAACCCCACCTCCCCGGCCAGCGCGCACGCCGAGAACACGAGCCCGGCACTGTCCGTACGCCCCCACCCCTGCACGACGAACGCGCCGGCGGCCACCAGAGACGCACCCCACAGCCGGGGCCGACGCCCCTCCAGGAGCGGCACCAGGACGGCGACGACGACCGGCGCGCACCCGACGAACACCCCGGGGACGGCCGGTTCGGCGGACCGTTCCGCCGCGAGGACGGCCAGGTTGAAGCCGACCATGCCGACGCCCGACAGCAGCGCGACGCGCAGCCATTGGCGGCGGGTCAGCCGCCGAAGGCGCTGCCGTGCGCCACGCGCCAGAGGCGCCAGCAGCAGGAAGGCGAGGCCGTAGCGCAGCGCCTGCCCGCCCGCGTACGGATAGTCGCCCAGCACGCTGTTGGCGGTGAAGGAGGCCCCGACGAGGAGGCAGGCGAGCGCGGCGAAGAGCGCTCCGCGCGCGGAAGTGGCGTTCATGGACGGGACGTTAGGAACGGCGGCGGCCCGCGTTAAGGTCCACTTCCATGGCGTCGTCGGGGACCACTCCGTGGGAGGTGCTGCGGCCTGCGGTCGCCGCGCCCGCACGCACGCGGGGACGCGCGGTGCGGCAGGCGCTGCGGGAGGCGATCCGTACGGGACGGCTGGCCGCCGGGACACGGCTGCCGTCGAGCCGGGACCTCGCCGCCGATCTGGGCGTGTCACGGGGGCTGGTGACCGAGGCGTACGAGCAGTTGACGGCCGAGGGGTATCTCCGCAGCGGGCGCGGCGCGGGAACCTGGGTCGGGGACGCCGTCCGCGCGGCGGCGCCCCGCGCGCGGGACCGTGCGCCGCGCTCACCGGCTGCGCGCGCCGACTTCGTGCCCGGCTCACCGGACCTGTCGCTGTTCCCGCGCGCCGCCTGGTCCGCCGCCCAGCGCGCCGTGCTGGCCGGACTCCCCCACCAGGACCTCGGCTACCCCGACCCGCGCGGCCTGCCCCGCCTGCGCACCGCCCTCGCCGCCCTGCTGACCCGGCGCCGGGGAGTCGTCGCCGATCCGGAGCGGCTGATCGTCGTCTCCGGCGTCGCGCAGGCGCTCACGCTGCTCGGCGGCGCCTTCCACGCGCGCGGGATCCGCGAGGTCGGCGTGGAGGACCCCGGGAGCCCGCCGCACGCCGCCCTGTACGCGGGCGCCGGTCTGGGCGTCGTACCGCTGCCCCTGGACGACGGCGGGCTCGCCCTCGGACCGCTGCGCCACGCGCGTGTGCGCGCGGTCGTCACCACGCCGGCCCACCAGTTCCCCACCGGCATCGCGTACGCGCCGCAGCGCCGCGCACGGCTCCTGGAGTGGGCGCGCGCGGTGGACGGGTTCGTGGTGGAGGACGACTACGACGGCGACTTCCGGTACGACCGCGATCCCGTCGGCGCGCTCCAGGGGCTCGACCCCGAGCGCGTCGCCTACACCGGGTCCGTCAGCAAGTCCCTCGCGCCGGGGCTGCGCCTGGGCTGGCTGCTGGTCCCCGAGGCGCTCGCCGAGGACGTCATCGAGCGCAAGCGCACCGCCGACCTCGGGCATCCCGCCCTCGACCAGGCCGTCTTCGCCCGCTTCGTCGAACGCGGCGACCACGACCGCCACCTGCGCCGCTGCGGGCGCGCCTACCGGGAACGCCGGGACACCCTCCTCGCGTCCCTCGCGGACCACTTCCCCGGCACGGAGGTCTCCGGCATCGCCGCCGGGCTGCACGTCATCGCGACGCTGCCGGAGCGGTACGGGGACGAGGAGCGGTTCCTCAAGAGGGTCACGGAGGCGGGGGTGGAGGTGCGGGCGCTGGCGGAGTACGGGCACGCGCGCGGGGGCGACGATTCCCACCCCGCCCCCTCACCCTCGTACCCACGCGCACGCGTACAGGGCGACGTACGGTCCCGTAGCGACGTACGCCCCCGTCTCGTCCTCGGCTACGCCCACCTCACGCCGATACGCATCCGTACCGGCGTCGAGCTGATGGCGCGGGCCGTCGGCGGGTGAGCCGGCGTCGTACCCGCGTCACCCCCAAGCCACTCCCCCGGGCGTCCCGCTGTTCACCCGGCATTTCCGAACCGGTTCTCCGCTCCCCGTAGGTCTGACGGTGCACCCCGGCCCCTTCCCCTTTCCGGAGGCCCTGTCATGTCGTCGTTCCCTTCTCCCAGCCGTCGCGGCGTCCTGCGCGGCTCGCTCGCCGCGTCGGCGGCGCTGTCCCTGCCCGGCGCGCTGGGCGCCGCGCCCGCGTTCGCACTGTCGGGGCGGCCCGCCGCCGGGTGGGGTGTGCAGACCGGGGACGTCGGCGCGCACTCGGGGCTGGTGTGGGTGCGCTCGGACCGGCCGGCGCGGATGATCGTCGAGACGGCGGCGACCGAGTCGTTCCGCAACCCGAAGCGGTGGCACGGGCCGCTGCTCGGCGCGGGGACGGACTTCACCGGCACGACCCGGCTGCACGGGCTGCCGTCGGGCGAGCAGATCCACTACCGGGTGCTGCTGGCGGACCCGGACGACCCGCGCCGTACGGGTGAGCCGGTGACGGGCACGTTCCGGACGGTGTCCGAGAAGCGGCGCCAGGGCGTGAAGTTCCTGTGGTCGGGCGACCTGGCCGGGCAGGGCTGGGGCATCAACCAGGACATCGGCGGCTACCGCATCTACGACGCGATGGCGAAGCTGGACCCGGACTTCTTCCTGTGCAGCGGCGACAACATCTACGCGGACGGGCCGATCGCGGCGACGCAGGCGCTGCCGGGCGGCCGGGTGTACCGCAACCTGGTGACCGAGGAGAAGTCGAAGGTCGCCGAGACGCTCGCGGAGTACCGGGGCAACTTCCGCTACAACCTGCTGGACGAGAACCTGCGCCGGTTCAACGCGCAGGTGCCGTCGGTCATCCAGTGGGACGACCACGAGGTCCGCAACAACTGGTACCCGGGCGAGGTCATCACCGACTCGGACCCGCGCTACACGGAGAAGAGCCTCGACGTGCTCGCCGCACGCGCGCGCCGGGCGTTCAGCGAGTACTTCCCGGTGTCGACGCTCACGCCGGGCGCGCGGCAGGGCCGCGTACAGCGTGTGCTGCGGCACGGTCCGCTGCTGGACGTGTTCGTGCTGGACATGCGCACGTACCGCAACGCGAACTCGACGGACGTCCAGACGACCGACCCGCAGGGCATCCTCGGCCGGGAGCAGTTGGAGTGGCTGAAGCGCGAGCTGGCGTGCTCGCGCGCGGTGTGGAAGGTGATCGCCGCCGACATGCCGCTCGGGCTCGTCGTCCCGGACCCGGTGGAGGGCAAGCCGAACTTCGAGGCCGTCGCGCAGGGCGACCCGGGGCAGCCGCTGGGGCGTGAGCTCCAGATCGCGGAGCTGCTGCGGTTCATCAAGCACCGCCGGATCACCGGGACGGTGTGGCTGACGGCGGACGTGCACCACACGTCGGCGCAGCACTACCAGCCGTCGCGGGCGGCGTTCAAGGACTTCGAGCCGTTCTGGGAGTTCGTCTCCGGGCCGCTCAACGCGGGTGCGTTTCCGGCCAATGATCTGGACGGCACGTTCGGCCCCGAGCGGGTGTTCGTCAAGGCGCCGGCGACCGCGAACGTCTCGCCGGCCGACGGGTACCAGTTCTTCGGCGAGGTCGACATCGACGGCCACAGCGGGGAGTTGACGGTCCGGCTGCGCGAGTCGGACGGAACTGTCCTGTACACGCGGGTACTTCAGCCGGGACGTGTCGGCCAGTAGGGCCCGGGTCCCGTAGGCTCGGCGGTGTGCCGCGTACCGGCGTCATCCCCCGGTGCGCGGTGTCCCGCTTTGGCCGGAAAGAAGCGGTCCGCGACGAAAATGCGAAATGGGCTTTTACCCATCGGTCACAGTACGTTCGTGATCACGCAACACCGTTCCTGCACAGTGGATGCATGACTCAGAAGACGACTGCCGTCACCCGTTCCGTCGCGGCCCTCCGGGCGGCCCTGCACGCCTGGCGATCACACGGCCACGACCCCGCCCCACCCGGGAGCGATACCGGCCCCCGGCCACCCGCCGGGGACACCGACACCCTCGCGGGCACGCTGTGGCGGATGCGGACGACCGTGCGGGACGCACCCGGCTCACTGGCCGCGCTGTGCGCCGCGCTCGCCGGGCACCGGGTGGACATCCTGAGCCTCCAGACGCACCCGCTGGGCCTGGAGACGGTCGACGAGTTCCTGCTGCGCGCGCCGGGCGACCTCACCTCCGCCGAGATCACCCACGCGGTCGCGGCGGCCGGCGGCACCTCGACGTGGATCGAGCGGGCCGACACGCACGACCTCGTCGACGCGCCCACCCGGGTCCTCGGCCTCGCCACCCGTACCGCCCTGGACGCGGCGGAACTGCCGCTCGCGCTGCGGCAGTTGCTGGGCCGGTGCGCGATCCGCTCGCTGCCGGGCGCGCACGACGTGCCAGCCGAGGGGGTCCTGGAGGAGACAGTGCTGCGCCTGCGGGCGCCGGAAGGCGGAGTGATCACCGTGGAGCGGCCGTACCTGCCGTTCACCCCGACCGAGTTCGCGCGCGCCCGCGCGCTGGTCGAGCTCGACACACGGCTCGGGCCCCGGGTGCCGCGCGGCCAGGACGTCCTGACGCTGCCCGAGGGCGCCGACATCACCGTGGGCCGCGCCGACCAGGCCGACCTGGACGCCGCGAAGGCGATGCACGACCGCTGCTCGCCGCAGACCCTCACGAAGCGCTACCACGGCCCCGTCGGCGACGCCGACCGCTACCTCGGCCACCTCCTGAGCCCCCGCTTCGGCCGCACCCTCGCCGTCCGCACCGCCTCCGGCCGCGTCGTCGCCCTCGGCCACCTCCTGTGGGACGGCGACGAGACCGAGGTCGCCCTCCTCGTCGAGGACGACTGGCAGGGGCGCGGCATCGGCGGCGAACTGCTGCGCAGGCTGGTGCGGATGGCCGTCGAGACGGGCGGCGAGAGCGTGTACGCGGTGACCCGCTCCGGCAACACGGCCATGGTCGCTGCGATGCGCTCGCTGGGGCTGCCGCTCGACTACCAGATCGAGGAGGGCACGCTGGTCATCACGGCCCGCCTCGACGGGGTGACGCCCGAGACGCTGCCGTTCGAGGTGCGGGCACAGGAGCGGATCGGGCGGGAGTGATCGGGCGGGCGTAGGACGTACGGCCGGTACGCCGCCTCGGGATACGTACGCCGCTCGGCTCTCGGCGAAATCCGGCCGCCTCCGCCCGGCCCCCGCGCGATCCGGGCTGACGCGGCACCGGTATCCGTATGAGGATGTCCGCATGTCAGAGACGAACAGCCCGCTGCCCCGCGAGGTCGCCGACGCGTATGTCGACGGCCTCATCGCCCTCGATCCGGTCACCGGTACCTACCTCGGCGCGAAGGAGAGTTCGAGCCGGATGCCGGACCTCTCGCCCGCCGGCCAGGAGGCGCTGGCGGAGCTCGCGCGGCGCACGCTGGCCGCGCTGGACGAGGCGGAGCGCGTGCCCGGCGCGGACAGTGGCGTGGAGCGGCGGTGCGCGCGGCTGCTGCGGGAGCGGCTGACCGCCCAACTCGCCGTTCTGGAGGCCGGGGAGGAGCTGCGCTCGGTCGGCAACCTGGGGACGCGCGCGCAGCACGTGCGCGAGGTGTTCACGGTGACCCCGGCCGACACGGACGAGGACTGGACGGCGATCGCGCAGCGGCTGCGGGCCGTGCCGGAGGCGCTGCGTGGCTACCGGGAGTCCCTCGAACTCGGCCTGGAACGCAAGCTGTTCGCGGCCCCGAGGCCGACGGCGACGTTCATCGAGCAGTTGGGCGAGTGGGCCGACACGGGCGAGGGGCGCGGCTGGTTCGAGGACTTCGCGGCGGCCGGCCCCGACGCGCTGCGCGCCGAACTCGACGCCGCCGCGCGGGAAGCGACCGCCGCCGTCGTCCAACTCCGGGACTGGATGCGGGAGGTGTACGCCCCGGCGGTCGAGGGCGCCCCGAACGTCGTCGGCCGTGAGCGGTACGCGCGCCTGACGCGCTACTACAACGGCACCGACCTCGACCTGGACGAGGCGTACGCGTACGGCTGGGCCGAATACCACCGCCTGCTGGGCGAGATGAGGAAGGAGGCCGAGAAGATCCTGCCGGGCGCCGCGACCCCGTGGACGGCGCTCGCGCACCTCGACGAGCACGGCCGGCACATCGAGGGCGTCGACGAGGTCCGCGACTGGCTGCAAGGCGTGATGGACCGCGCGATCGAGTCCCTGGACGGCACGCACTTCGAACTCGCCGAGCGGGTGCGGAAGGTGGAGTCCCGCATCGCGCCGCCGGGCAGCGCCGCCGCGCCGTACTACACGCCCCCCTCGGAGGACTTCTCCCGTCCGGGCCGCACCTGGCTCCCGACGATGGGTCAGACTCGGTTCCCCGTCTACGACTTGGTGTCCACCTGGTACCACGAGGGCGTTCCCGGGCACCACTTGCAGCTCGCGCAGTGGGCGCACGTCGCCGAGAACCTCTCCCGCTACCAGGCGACCGTCGGCATCGTCAGCGCCAACGCCGAGGGCTGGGCCCTGTACGCGGAGCGCCTGATGGACGAACTCGGCTTCCTGGCCGACGCGGAGGAGCGCCTCGGCTACCTGGACGCGCAGATGATGCGCGCGGTCCGCGTGATCATCGACATCGGCATGCACGTGGAGCTGGAGATCCCGGCGGACTCCCCGTTCCACCCCGGCGAGCGCTGGACCCCGGAGCTGGCCCAGGAGTTCTTCCTCGCCCACAGCAGCCGCCCGGCCGACTTCGTGGTCAGCGAACTCACCCGCTACCTGACGATCCCCGGCCAGGCCATCGGCTACAAACTCGGTGAGCGGGCTTGGCTGTTGGGCCGCGAGAAGGCCCGCGAGCGCCACGGCGACGCGTTCGACCTGAAGGCGTGGCACATGGCCGCGCTGTCGCAGGGTTCGCTCGGCCTGGACGACCTGGTGGACGAACTGGCCGCCCTGTAAGGCTTCCGGGCGCCCTCGCTGTACGTCGGCGAGGGCGCCCACCTCCTGTACTAGCAGCCGCAGTTGTCCGAACCGACAGGCGCGGTGAGCGGGTCGGCGTCGCGGGTCTCGCGTCCCTCCCAGGTCTCGAACTCGAAGCCCTCGCGCACCCAGTACTCGAACCCGCCGAGCATCTCCTTGACCTGGTAGCCGAGTTCGGCGAGCGCGAGAGCGGACCGGGTGGCGCCGTTGCAGCCGGGCCCCCAGCAGTAGGTGACCACCGGCACGCTCTTGTCGAGGAGTTGGCCCGCCTGCTCGGGGATGAGCGCGGTCGGCAGGTGGATCGCGCCGGGGATGTGGCCCTGGTCCCACGCCTCGGTGGAGCGGGAGTCGATGACGACGAACTCGTCGGTGGGCAGCGCGGCGGCGACGTCGGAGACGTCCGCGTGGAAGGCGAGGCTCGCGCGGAAGTAGGCGGCGGCTTCGGCGGGGGCGGCGGGCGCGGTGCGCAGGACGGGGTTCGTGATCGTCGTCATGGCGAGAAATCTACGGCCGGCGGCGCCGGGCCTGAAGAGCGGTTCCCCGGCCCTGACCTTGATCGGCCGGGGATTCCCCGGCACTCTGGCCCCATGACCGCGTATTCCCCGGACGCCACCGACTGGCGCATCCTCGACGTCCTCCAGCGCGACGGCCGCGCCTCGTTCGCCGACCTCGCGCGCGCCGTGTCCATGTCGCCGAGCGCGGTGACGGAGCGGGTGCGGCGGCTGGAGGAGACCGGGGTGATCCAGGGGTACGCGGCGGTCGTCGACCCGGAGCGGCTCGGCCTGCCGATCCTGGCCTTCGTCCGGCTGCGCTACCCGAACGGCAACTACAAGCCGTTCCACGACCTGGTGGCGGTCACCCCGGAGATCCTGGAGGCGCACCACGTGACCGGCGACGACTGCTTCGTCATCAAGGTCACCGCCCGCTCGATGCGGCACCTGGAGGAGGTGTCGGGGAAGCTCGGCGCGCTCGGGTCGGTGACGACGAGCGTCGTCTACTCCTCGCCGCTGCCGCGCCGCCCGCTCGGTCAGTGACCGCGCCTGCGCAGCGTCGACCCGGTCCGCCCCTTCACCACCTCCAGCTGGGCGTGGATGCGCCGCCGCAGGTCCGCGACATGGCTGACGATGCCCACGCTGCGCTCGCGCTCGCGCAGTGAGTCCAGGACGTCGAGGACCTCGTCGAGGGTCTGGTCGTCGAGGCTGCCGAACCCCTCGTCGATGAACAGGGTGTCGAGCCGCACCCCGCCCGCCTCGTCGGTGACGACGTCCGCGAGCCCGAGCGCGAGCGCGAGAGACGCGAAGAACGTCTCCCCGCCGGACAGCGTCGCCGTGTCGCGCTCGCGCCCCGTCCAGGCGTCCACGACGTGCAGCCCGAGCCCGCTGCGCCCGCGCCCGGAGCGGTCGGCGGAGTGGACGAGGGTGTAGCGCCCGGACGACATCCGCTGGAGCCGTACGGTCGCGGCGGCGGCGACCTGCTCCAGGCGTGCGGCGAGCACGTACGCCTCCAGGCGCATCTTGCGTTCGTTGTCCGCCGAGGTGCCCGCCGTGAGCCCCGCGAGCCGGGCCACCCGGTCGTACTCCCGGCGCAGGGGCGCGAGGTGGCGTACGCCGCTTTCCGCGCGCGCGGAGAGGTGGTCCAGTTCCTCGCAGCGGCGGGCGGCGGCGTCCCGCGCGGAGGCGGCCCGGCGCAGGGCCTCGGCGGCGGCGGAGGCGCGTTCGGCGGCGCCAGTGACGTCGGCGGGCGGGCGGCGGGCGGCGGCTGCCGTCTCGGGTTCGGCGAGGACCGCGCGGACGGCGGACTCCTCGGCCTGCCAGGCGTCCAGGCGGTGTTGCAGGTCGCGGTGGACGTCGGGGGCGAGGAGGGCCTCGGCGGCCTCGCGGGGGGTGCCGAAGCCCGCCCGGTAGGCGGCCTCGGCGAGCCGCCCGTCGGCGTCCTTGAGGCGGCTCGCGCTCTCCTCGGCGGCGCGGACGGCGTCCGCCGCGCCGGTCAGCAGTCCGGCACGCCGCTCCAGATGGGCGGCGCGCGCGGCCACGCTCTCGGCGCTGCCGCGCGCCCGCGCCAACTCCTCTTCGAGGTCGGCCTGTTCACGCTCCAGGTTCTCGCGGTGGACGGCCCGCGAGGCGACGCGTACGGCCGCGTCGCGCTGGACGGCGATACGCCGCTCGCGCTCCTGCTCCGCGGCGTGCAGTTCCTCGCGCGCGGCGTGCAGGCCGGACGCCTCGCGGCGCGCGTGCGCGTACTGGCGTTCCAGTTCCTCGAACTCGGCGGCGAGGGTGGCGGTCGGGGTGTCGCCGGCCTCGGCGGAGGCGGCGGCGAGGGCCTGGCGGGCGTTGTTGAGGTGCTGTTCGTCCTCGCCGTGCCGTGCTTCCGCGCGCTGGAGGGCGTCCAGGGCGTTCTCCTCGGCGGCGCGGTCCACGTGTCCGGCGTCCTTGCGCGCGGGCGCGGGGTGCTCGGTGGCGCCGCAGACCGCACAGGGGGCGCCGTCGACGAGGCTCGCGGCGAGTTCGGCGGCGATGCCGTCGAGGCGCTGTTCCTTGAGGTCGAGCCAGCGCGCGCGGGCCTGCTGGGCGGCTTCGCCGGAGGTGAGCGCGCGCTGCTGGGCGGTTTCGACGTCGCGGGCGAGGCTGTCGCGGAGTTCGGCCGCCGCGAGCCTGTGGCGTGCCGGTTCGCGGCGCTCGGCGAGTTTCTCGGCCCGTGTGGTGGCGTCCTGCGCGGCGTCGACCCGGGCCTGGAGGGCCTCGCGGGTCGCGTCCCAGCCGGTGAGCCAGGTCTCGGCGTCGGTGAGGTCGGCCGCGTCGGCGCGCTCCTGGCGGTCCAGGGTCGCGCGTTCGCCGGTCAGTTCGGTGAGCCTGCGTTCCGCTCTGCGGGCCGATTCCAGGCCGCCGAGTTCCTCGGTGGTGCGGCGGGCCGCCGCCGCGAGGGTGACGGCGTCGGCCTCGCTGTCGGGCTGCGGGAGCAGCGCCCGCGCGCGGGCCTCGTCCCGCACGGCCCTGGCGTGTTCCGCGTCGGCCTCCTCGCGCAGGTCCAGCGCGGGCTTGACGGCCTCCGCCTTGCGCGCGCGGTCCATGCGGGCGCGGGCTTCCTCGTAGGCGCCGGAGCGTTCCTGGAGTCTGGTTGCCCTGGTCCGTGCTTCGTCGAAGCGGTGTTGGAGGCGCGCGAGCTCGCGTACCTCGTCCAGCGCGCGTTGCGCCTGGTGCTGGGCCTCGTCCGCCGCCGAGCGTCCGCAGTGGGCGATCGTGAGCTGCTCGCGCGCCGTGCTGCGGGCGATCGCCGCCGCCGCCAGGACCGCTTCCGCCAGCCCCGGTTCGCCCGGGGTGAGTTCAGGGAGGTCCATCGAGTCGCCCGCGGCCTGCTGCATACGGTGCGCGTCCGCGAGGAGAGTGGCGTCGCCGTCCTTGACGCGGGCCTCCGTGGTGCGGCGGCGGTCGGCGAGGCGTTTCTCGACCTCGGCGAAGCGCTGGGTGTCGAAGAGGCGGCCCAGGAGCTTGCCGCGGGCTTCCGCGTCCGCGCGCAGGAAGCGGGCGAAGTCGCCCTGCGGGAGGAGGACGACCTGGCAGAACTGTTCGCGGCTCATGCCGAGGAGCTGGGTGATCTCCTCGCCGATCTCCTGGTGGGAGCGGCTGAGGTCCTTCCAGGCGCCCGCCTTGTGCTCCCTGAGCCAGGTCTGGGCCTTGTCGAGGGTGGTGCCCGCGCCGCGCTTCTTGGGGCGCTGCCAGGGGGGTTGCCGGGTGATCTCCAGCCTGCGTCCGGCGACGGTGAGGTCGAGGACGACCTCCGTGCGGACGTCCGGGGCGGCGTGGTCGCTGCGCAGGGTGAGCCCTTGGCCGTTGTGCCGGTCGCCGGGGACGACGCCGTACAGGGCGTAGCAGACGGCGTCCAGGATCGAGGTCTTGCCGGCGCCCGTGGGGCCGTGCAGGAGGAAGAGGCCGGCGGTGGAGAGGGCGTCGAAGTCGACGGTCTGGGTGGCGCCGAAGGGGCCGAAGGCGGTGAGGGAGAGCCGGTGCAGCCTCATCGGGCCACCGCCTCCTGCGCGCGCACCGCGTCGAACGCCGCCCTCAGCACGCCCTGTTCGTCCGTGTCCGGGCCCGCTCCCCGTACGTGCGTCACGAAGTCCTCGGCGATCTCCTCGTCCGTTCGGCCCGCCAGGCGGCGCGCGTACGACGCCTCGGGGTCCTCCGGGGCGCGGTCGGGTGCGAAGACCAGGTTCAGGGTGTGGGGGAAGCGGGCCGTGAGGCGGGCCATGGGGTCGGTGGGGCGGACCGGGTCCGTGAGGGTCGCCTCCACCCAGGCGTCCTCGTGCCGCGCCAGCTCCGGGTCCGTCAGGAGGTGGTCCAGCGTGCCCCTGACGCGGGCCAGGGGCCTCGGGACGGGGCAGTCCACGCGGTCCGCCGTGACCTCACCGGCCGCGTCCAGGTCGATCAGCCACATGCTCTTGCGGTGCGTCGACTCCGAGAACGAGTACGGCAGGGGCGAGCCGGAGTAGCGGACGCGGGGGGTGAGGGTCTGGGCGCCGTGCAGGTGGCCCAGCGCGACGTAGTCGACGCCGTCGAAGACGCCCGCCGGGACGGAGGCGACGCCGCCGACCGTGATGTCCCGCTCGCTGTCGCTGGGCTGTCCGCCGGTGACGAAGGCGTGCGCGAGGACGACGGAGCGGGTGCCCGGCGCGCGCGTGGCGAGGTCGGCGCGGACACGGTCCATGGCGGCGGCGAGGACCGCTTCGTGCCCGGCCTTCTCGACGCCGAACTCGTCCTTCACGAGGGAGGGTTCGAGGTACGGGAGGCCGTAGAAGGCGACGTCCCCGTGCGCGTCCGGGACGATCACCGGGGTGCCCGCCGACGCGGGGTCCGTGCGCAGGTGGATGCCCGCGCGGTCGATGAGCCCGGAGCCGACGCCGAGGCGGCGGGCCGAGTCGTGGTTGCCGGAGATCAGCACCGTCGGCACGCCCAGGGCGGCCAACTGGTGCAGGGCGTCGTCGAACAGCTCCACCGCCGCGAGGGACGGGACCGCGCGGTCGTACACGTCCCCCGACACGACCACCGCGTCGACCTCGCGTTCGCGCGCGGTCGCCACGAGGTGGGCGATGAATCCGGCCTGGGCGCCGAGCATGTCCACCCGGTGGAACGCCCGGCCCAGATGCCAGTCGGAAGTGTGCAGGAGCCTCATGGTCACCGAGGTTAACGGCCGGGTCCGACATCCCGTGCGGCGTCAGTGACATCGGGGGTTGCCGAGGCTCTCACCCGCCCCTTCACGCCCCCTCACACCTCCCCGTACGCCTCTCCGCCCAGTTCGAAGCCGGCCGTCCCCGCCGTCGCGTCCGCGAGCCAGCTCCGGAAGGCGTCCACATCGGCGTCGGGCAGCCCGATCCCGATCGTGACGGCCTCCCCGTACCGGACGTCGCGGACCTCGCGCCCGGTCGCGCGCAGGTCGTTCTGGAGCTTGCCCGCGCGCTGGTGGTCGACGGTGAGGGTGGCGAGGCGGAAGCGGCGCCGGGTGATCGTGCCGAGGGTGTCGATGGCCTCGCCGACCGCGCCGCCGTAGGCGCGGATGAGGCCGCCCGCGCCGAGTTTGACGCCGCCGAAGTAGCGGGTGACGACGGCGACGACGTACCGCATGTCCCTGCGGGTCAGCATCTGGAGCATGGGGAGCCCGGCGGTGCCGCCCGGTTCGCCGTCGTCGCTGGCCTTCTGCACGGACGCGTCGGCGCCGATGACGTACGCCCAGCAGTTGTGCGTGGCGTCGGCATGCTCCTTGCGGACGGACGCGATGAAGTCCTGGGCCTCCTGCTCGGTGGCCGCCGGGGCGAGCGCGCACAGGAAGCGGGAGCGGTTGACCTCGGTCTCGTGCACGCCCGCGCGGGCGACGGTTCGGTACTCGTCCTGCATCCGGTCAGCCTACGGGGCGTCCGGTCAGGGCTTCCTCCCGCGCGGGACGGTCACCGACGTCAGGAGCGCCGTCCCCCGCGCGAGCGTGCGCCAGGTCGCCGCGTGCCAGGCGAGGACGGCGATAGCGGAGGTGGGGAACTTCACGGCGACCCGCTCCAGGGTGTCGTCCACGCCGTCGCCCGCGAGGTCCAGGACCAGGTCCTCCAGGCCGGGGTTGTGGCCGACCAGCAGGAGCGTCTCGACCTCGGGCGGCGTCTCGCGCAGGACGTCCAGGATCTCGGCGACATCGGCGCCGTACAGGCGGGCGTCATGGCGTACGGGAGGCGGGGTGCCCCACTCCGCCGACGCCAGCTCCCAGGTACGGCGGGCGCGTTCGGCTGTCGAGCACAGGGCGAGGTCGGGCAGACAGTCGGCCTCGGCGAGCGCCCGCCCGGCGGCGGGGGCGTCCCGCAGACCCCGGGGCCCGAGAGGACGGTCATGATCGGGCACCCCGTCGGGCCAGGCGGACTTCGCATGCCGCAGAACGACCAGCCGACGCAGGGCACCGGCACCGGCGGGGACGAAGCGGCTCTCCTGGGCGCGCGTGGAGCCGACGCCGTCGCCTTCTGCGGCACCCCCAGCGCGGGCGCGCGCGAAACCGACGCCGCTCCCCTCCTGGCCATCTCCCGCGCGGGCACGGTCGGCATGGGCGTCGCCGCCTTCTCCGACACTTCCGGCGCGGGCGCGCACCAGGCCGACACCGCTCACGCCACCTCCCGCGTACGCGCGCGGCGCGTTCACGCCAGGGTCCCGAGGTCGCGGGCGAGGTCGAGGCCGAGGAGGCGGTCGGCGTACATGTACGTCTCGAAGCGGGCGCCGTCGGGGAGGGCGGGGTCGGTCTCGACGGCGCGCAGGACGGTGAGGACCGCCGGGATGTCGAGGTCGTCCTCCCAGGCGTGGCGCAGGCGCGCGCGTACGGGGTCGGGGACCGGGCGTGAGGGGCGGCGGGCCCAGTCGGCTACGGCGTGCCGCCAGCGCGCCAGCGTCTCGCGGGCCTCGCGCACCGCGTCCTCGTCGAGCCTGAGGGCCGTCCCCCGGCGCACGGCGAGCAGCGCGAGGCGCAAGGCGGCCGGGTCGGTGTCCCTGGCCGCCGAGGGGCTCGTCACGCCCTCCACGGGGGCCACGGCGAGCACCAGCCCGTCGGGCCCGGCGGCGCCTTCCTGCGCGACGTGCACCACCTGGGCCTCCCCGAGTCCCGCCCCGACGTCCCGGCTGTCCTCGAAGGGCCGCGCCCCGAGCGCCACCGCCCCGGCCCGCAGCTCGGCCTGGTCCCGCTCCCCGGTGAGCAGCGCCCACACGGGCGTGCCGCCGAGTTCGAGCGCCCGCACGAGGAGGTCGGCGACGAGCAGCACCCTCAGCGATCCCGTCCCGTACCCCGAGGCATGCACCTCGACGCGGGTGAGACCACGGCGGACAGGGGCTGCGGAGACGGACTGGCCGGTACGGGCGTCGATGATGCGGAGCACGGGGCGAGCGTAGGCGGCCCGGCGCCCGCGCGCAGTTCGATGGAGCGGAAACGACGGGAAAGGCACGGAAACAGGACACCGGTGACACGTCCCGCCCGCGCGCGGGCCGTCGCCGCCCGAGCCCCGGCCGCCCTCCCGCGCGCGTACGGCCGCCCCGGAATCCCCCGCCACCTCCGGAGGTTGGCACCAACGACACTTCTTCCGCGTCCCCTGGAGGCCACCCGTGTACGGCGACGAGGCAACGATCCGCAAGATCCTCACCGAGAGCGGCGACACCTGGGCCGTGGTGGGCCTGTCGACGAACCCCGCGCGCGCGGCGTACGGGGTCGCCGAGGTGCTCCAGCGGTTCGGGAAGCGGGTCGTACCGGTGCACCCGAAGGCGGAGACGGTGCACGGGGAGCAGGGGTACGCGTCCCTCGCGGAGATCCCGTTCCCCGTGGACGTGGTGGACGTGTTCGTGAACAGCGACCTCGCGGGCGCGGTGGCCGACGAGGCCGTGGCGAAGGGCGCGAAGGCGGTGTGGTTCCAGCTGGGCGTGGTCGACGAGGACGCGTACGCGCGCACGCGTGCGCAGGGCGTCGACATGGTCATGGACCGCTGCCCCGCGATCGAGATCCCCAGGCTGGGCCGGTAGGGCCGAGGGCGTTGTCGGACCCGGCGGCCATACTGGCGGTGTGAACTCACCGTCCCCCGAACGCGTCCCGGTCGTCGTCATCGGCGCAGGTCCCGCAGGGCTCGCCGTCGGCACGATCCTGCGGGCCGCGTCGGTGGACTGCGTGGTGCTGGAGGCGGAGAGCCGCGCGTTCATCGAACAGCGCCCGCGCGCGGGCGTGCTGGAGGAGTGGGCGGTGCGCGCGCTGGACCGCCGGGGCCTGGCGCACCGCCTGCTGGAGCGGGCCGAGCGGCACACGGCGTGCGAGTTCCGCTTCGGCGGCGTCGGATACCGCTTCGCGTACGGCGAGCTGACGGGCCGCCACCACTACGTGTACCCGCAGCAGTTGCTGGTCACGGACCTCGTCCGGGAGTACGCGGACGTGCGCGCCGGGGACGCCCGTTTCGGGGTCCGGGACGTCGGGATCGACGGCCTCACGACGGGGCGCCCCACGGTGTCGTACACCGACCCCACGGGCGAACGGCGGCTGCTGCACTGCGACTTCGTGGTCGGCGCGGACGGCGCGCGCGGGGTGAGCCGGGCGGCGATACCGGAGGGGCACGCGCGGGTGGCCCGGCACGACTACGGCATCGGCTGGCTGGCGCTCCTCGCGCAGGCGCCGCCGTCCTCGGACTGTGTGCTGTTCGGCGTGCATCCGGACGGGTTCGCCGGGCACATGGCGCGCAGCCCCGAGGTGACCCGGTACTACCTCCAGTGCCCGCCCGGGGACGACCCGGACGACTGGCCGCCGGAGCGCGTGTGGGCGGCCCTGCGGACGCGCCTCGCGGCGGCCGGCGCCCCCTCGCCCACCGAGGGCGAGCTGATCGAGAAGCGCGTCCTGGACATGCACGACTACGTGGTCGAGCCGATGACGTACGGGCGGCTCTTCCTCGCCGGGGACGCGGCGCACCTGATCGCGCCGATCGCCGCGAAGGGCCTGAACCTCGCGCTGCACGACGCGTTCCTGCTCGGCGACGCGCTGGTGGCCTACCTGCTGCGGGGCGACGGGCGGGGGCTCGACGGGTACTCGGACGCGTGCCTGCGCCGCGTGTGGGACTACCAGGAGTTCTCGCAGTGGCTGTCGGAGGTCTACCACGGCTCCGCGAGCGGTGACCCCTTCCGCGCGGGGACGTCGTTCGCGCGGCTGCGGCGGCTGTTCACGTCACCGGCGGCGGCCACGGCGTTCGCGGAGCAGTACCTGGGCAGCGCCGAGCACTACTGAGCCGGGCACTACTGAGGCGAGCACCACCGAGGCGAGCACTACTGAGGCGGCGTGTCCGAGCCCGTCTCGGTCATCCGGTGGTCCGCCACGTTCAGTGCCTCCGCGACCAGCCGTTCCAGGTGGCTGTGGCGCAGCGAGTAGATCACCCGCCGTCCCTCCTTGCGCGTGGCCACCAGCCCCGCCAGCCGCAGCCGCGCGAGGTGCTGGCTCACCGCCGGACGGGCCGCGCCGCACACCTCCGTGAGCGTCCCGACGTCCGCCTCGCCCTCCTTCAGGGCGTGCAGCAGGGTCAGGCGGGTGCGGTCGCCCAGCAGCGCGAGGAGTTCGGCGGCGAGGGCGAACTGTTCCTCGCCCGGGGTGTGTGGGTGCACATGGTGCGCAGATGAAAGGTGCATGCGTGCGCTCATACGCACATAATGCGGCGGAGGGCGGGGTAAGTCCAGGGCGAGGGAAGGGGAACACGATGAGCGGACAGCACCACCACGGGCACGAGCACCCGCGGGGACACGAGCACGGACACACGCATCCGCACCCCATCCGCCACCGCCTGGCCCACCTCCTGCGCCCCCACTCCCACGAGACCGCCGATAAGCTGGACCCCGCCCTGGAGTCCTCCGCGCGTGGCATGCGCGCCCTGTGGATCTCGCTCGCGGTCCTCGGCCTGACCGCCCTCACCCAGGCCGCCGTCGTCGCCGTCTCCGGCTCCGTAGCGCTCCTCGGCGACACCGTGCACAACGCGGCGGACGCGCTCACCGCCGTCCCCCTGGGCATCGCCTTCGTCCTGGGCCGCCGCGCGGCGACCCGGCGCTTCACGTACGGCTACGGCCGGGCCGAGGACCTCGCGGGCATCGTGATCGTGCTGACGATCGCGGCGTCGGCGGCGTTCGCGGGGTGGGCGGCGCTGGACCGGCTCCTGGACCCGCGTCCCGTCGACCACGTCGGGGCGGTGGCCGTCGCCGCGCTGGCCGGTTTCGCCGGGAACGAGTGGGTGGCCCGCTACCGCATCCGCGTCGGCCGCGAGATCGGCTCGGCCGCGCTGGTCGCCGACGGCCTGCACGCCCGCACGGACGGGTTCACCTCGCTCGCGGTGCTGCTCGGCGCGGGCGGCTCCGCCCTGGGCTGGCAACTCGCCGACCCCATCGTGGGGTTGGCGATCACGGCGGCCATCGTCCTCGTCCTGCGCGACGCCGCGCGCGAGGTGTTCCGGCGCGTCATGGACGCGGTCGACCCGGCCCTCACGGACCGCGCGGAAGCGGCCCTCCGTGAGGTCCACGGCGTGCGCGACGTCAGCGAGTTGCGCCTGCGCTGGATAGGCCACCGCCTGCGCGCGGAGGTCGCGCTCGTGGTGGACGGCGAGGCGACGCTCCGCGCGGCCCACGAGATCGCGGTGAACGCGGAACACGCCCTCCTGCACGCCGTCCCCCGCCTCACAGCAGCCCTGGTCCACGCGGACCCGGCACCACAACAGGGCCTCGCGGACCCGCACTTGAGGCTGGCGCACCATGCCCGGGCGTGAGCGCGAGGGGCCGCGCCCCCGGGGAGCCGCCGGACGAGCCGGGTCAGCCGCCGGACCGAGCCCCACCGAACACCCCAGGGCAGCCGCCGAACCGCGCCTCGCCGCGCGAGCCGGGTTGGCCGTGCAGCAGTTCCTCGCCGAGCAGGCCAGGTCGGCAGGCGGCCCGAGCCTCGCCGAGCAGGCCACCTCGACCGTCGAACCCAGCCCCACCAAACACCCCGCCTCGGCCATCAAACCCAGCCTCGCCGAGCGAGCCACGCCGACCGGGCCCGGCCAAGGCGCCCCGCCCACGCGCCCCCGGCCAAGTGGGGCCCCGCCGAACGAACTTCACCCACCAGCGAGCCCCACCCCCACAACACCGCCCCGCCCCACCCTGCCGCCCCGCTACACCACGCCGCCCCACCTCACCTCGCCCCTCACCACGCCGCCCCTCACCCCACCCACCGACTCCCCCTCAACCCTCAACCCCCACCCCCTCCACCACCACAGCCCCCGCCAGCTCCCCCAACGCCTTCCCCGGCACCAGCAGCTTCCCCCGCCGCCGCCCGCTCCCCACCAGCACCCACGGCAGCTCCACCACGGCCGCGTCCACCAACAGCGGCCACCCGCCCGGCAGTCCGATCGGCGTGATCCCCCCGTACTCCATCCCGGACTCCCCGGTGGCGACGTCCATCGACGCGAACGACGCCTTGCGGGCGCCCAGTCGGCGCCGGACCACACCGTTGACGTCCACCCGCGTGGTCGACAGCACCAGGCACGCGGCCAGGGTCGTCTCCCCGCCCCGCTTGCCCGCGACCACCACGCAGTTCGCCGACTGCTCCAGCAGCTCGCGCCCGTAGTGCTCGACGAAGACAGCGGTGTCGGCCCACTGCGGATCGGTCTCGACGTACAGGATCTGGTCCGCGGGGACGCTCGCGGACCAGCCGCGTACGGCGTCGGCGACGGGGCCGGCCAGGTCGTCGAGGCAGTCGGGAGCGGGGGTCGCGGTGTCGAAGTCTCCGATGGGTGCGCGCATGGCCGCACGCTAACAGCAGCCACCGCGACGGGCCGCGCCGCCCGGAACCACCCCCAGGAGCATGCCAGCGAACCCTCCCGGAACCACCCCCAGGAGCACGCCGGCGAACCCTCCCGGATGCACGCCCGCCGCCCCTCCCAGGAACCCGTCCGGGAAGCCTCAGGACACCGGCGGGACCGAGACCGCGAGGACCAGGACGGCCGGCACGGCACCCTGATTGCCGTACGTATGAGGGTTGTTCGCGTCGAACGTCGCGCTCGCCCCGGCCGGTACGCGGTACTCCGTGTCGTCGACCGTGAGGGTCAGTTCGCCGGAGGTGACGTGGAGTAGTTCGACGGTCCCGGCGGGATGCGGCTCGGACGTGCTGCTCTCGCCCGGCATGAGCTTCCACTCCCACAGCTCGACGGGCCCGGGCGCCTCCGTGCCCGCGAGGAGGCGGCTGTAGCTGCCCGCGTCGGTGTGCCACAGGCGTACCGCGTCCTCGCCGGGGACGACGCGGACCTTCGCGCCCCGCTCGTAGTCGAGGAGGGTCGTGATGCTGACGCCGAGCGCGTCGCCGATCTTCACGACCGTGCCGATGCTCGGGTTGGTGCGGGCCTGCTCGATCTGGATGAGCATCCCCCGGCTCACCCCGGCCCGCGCGGCGAGGACGTCGAGGGTGAAGCCGCGTACGGCCCGCCAGTGCTTGACGTTGCGTGCCAGGTACTGGGTCAGCAGTTCGAGGTCCGCCACGATCCATCCACTTCAGGGCCGGTACTTGGGAAGCGCCGAGTCTACTCAGCGCTCCGGTTCGAGCCGCGCCAGCCCCGCCACGGCCTCCTCGTCAAGACCGGAGAGCGCGACGAGTTCCTCGGAGGTGACGCCCTCGGGGATCGGCACGGGCGGGGGCGTACGCAGCGGCGGCTGCCAGCCCCCGTCGGAGGTCCAGCGGCGGACGACCCGCGCGGGCGCGCCCGCGACGACCGCGTGGTCGGGGACCTCGCCCCGGACCACGGCGCCGGCGGCGACGACCACGTTCCGGCCGATCCGCGCGCCCGGGAGGATCACCGCGCCGGTGCCGATCCAGCAGCCGGGGCCGATCTCGACGGGCTCCATGCGGGGCCACTGCTTGCCTATCGGCTCGTGGGGATCGTCGTACGAATGGTTCGTGGACGTGACGTACACGTACGGCCCGACGTAGCAGTCGCTGCCGATCGTCACCGTCGTGTCCGCGATGACGTGGCTGCCCCGGCCGAGGACGACGCCGTCGCCGATGCGCAGGATCGGGTCGGGGCCGAGGTCGAGGTCGGGCATGAGACCGGCCGTCAGCGTGACCTGTTCGGCGACGATGCAGTGGGAGCCGAGGTGGATCCAGGGCTCGCCGAAGACCGTACCGAGCGGGAACGCGAGGCGGGTGTGCTCGCCGATGGCGCCGAACCGCAGCCGTCCGGGGCGCTCGGCGGTGACCGCGCCCGTGCTGCGCACCCACTCCCATCCGGCGTGCACGGCGCGCTGGGCGAGACGGCGCCGCCAGGACGAGAACGTGTTCTTGGGCTTCGGCACGCGCCCACCGTAGTCGTCCGCGCACGCCCCCGCCCTGTGATCTTCACCCCACCCCCGGTGGCGTACGGTGCGGTGACACCAGCGACACGAGGAGGCGTCGATGACGCAGCGGGCTCTGATCACGGGCATCGGGGGCAGGGAGCCGAAGATCGACGGCGAGGCGTTCGTCGCGCCGACGGCGAGCGTGATCGGGGACGTGACGCTCGGGGCGGGCGCGAGCGTCTGGTACGGGGCCGTGCTGCGCGGGGACGTCGAGTCCATCGCGGTCGGCGCGGCCAGCAACGTGCAGGACAACTGCACGCTGCACGCGGACCCCGGGTTCCCGGTGACCATCGGGGAGCGCGTGTCGGTCGGCCACAACGCGGTCGTGCACGGGGCGACGGTCGAGGACGACTGCCTGGTCGGGATGGGGGCGACCGTCCTCAACGGGGCGGTGATCGGGGCGGGTTCACTGATCGCCGCGCAGGCGCTGGTCCCGCAGGGGATGGTCGTCCCGCCCGGTTCACTGGTCGCGGGCGTCCCCGCGAAGGTGCGGCGCGAACTGACCGCCGAGGAGCGCGACGGGGTCACGCTCAACGGCACGGCGTACGCCGAACTGGCCAAGGCGCACAAGGAAGTTCACGGCGACTAGACCGTTCACTCGGCTGCGGGAACCGGCTCCGCGCCCTCGGCGTTCCCCTGCGCCTGCGCCTTCTTCGCCTTCCGCTTCAGCACCAGCATCGACGTGACCCCGATGAGCAGCGCGAGGACGAGACCCAGCCACGAGAACCGCTTGAGCCAGTCCTCGGCGACGATCCCGACGTAGTAGATGACGGCGGTGGTGCCCCCGGCCCAGGCGATCCCGCCGAGGACGTTCGCCGTGAGGAACTTCCAGTACGGCATGTGCAGCACCCCGGCCAGCGGTCCGGCGAAGATCCGCAGGAGGGCGACGAAGCGGCCGAAGAAGACCGCCCACATGCCCCACTTCTCGAAGGAGCGCTCGGCGGTCGCGATGTGCCCGGCGCTGAAGTGGCGCGGGAACTTCCTGCCCAGCCAGGCGAGCAGCGGCCGTCCGCCCTTGCGGCCGATCGCGTAGCCGATGGAGTCGCCGACGACGGCGCCGACGGTCGCGCAGGCGCCGAGGACGATCGGGTTGACGCCCGCGTGCTGGGAGGAGAGCAGCGCGGCCGAGACGAGGATGATCTCGCCGGGCAGCGGAATGCCGAGGCTCTCCAGCCCGATGACCAGCCCCACCACCGCGTACACGGCGGCCGGAGGCACCGAGTCGAGCCACTCCTGGACGTGCACCGCCGGGTTCCTTCCGTTGGACGTCGACGAACCCCGCGAGCCTACCGAACGCGCGGGGGTGGAGCGGGCCGCACCTCGGGGCCGGGCCCCCACCGCTTCAACGACGTCTGCGCGACCGGAGCCTCACACCTCCACCCGGGCCCGCAGCCGCAGTTCCCCCGCGGACGCCCCCACCCACACGGTCCGCGCCCCCGTCCCCAGCACCCACGCGCCTCGCCCCGGGTCCCACGACGACAGCGTCCGCGCCGCCACCTCCACCCGGACCCGCCGCCGCTCCCCCGCCCGCAGCGCCACCCGCCGGTACCCGGCCAGCACGCGCACGGCCTGCGGGACGGTGACGTCCGGCGAGGGACCCACGTACACCTGCGGCACGTCCACCCCGTCCCGCCCGCCCGTGTTGACGACCGTGAACTCCACGCCGATGCCGTGCCCGTCGGCGCTCACCGCGAGGTCGCTGTACGCGAACGACGTGTACGACAGCCCGTGCCCGAAGGGGAACAGCGGGCGCACGCCCCGCGCGTCGTACCAGCGGTAGCCCGTGTGCACGCCCTCCGAGTACTCGACGACCCCGTCCGCGCCGGGGTAGCGGCGCGCGTCCCCGGCGACGGGGTGGTGCGTGTCGTCGACGGGGAACGACTGGGTGAGCCGTCCGCCCGGGTCGCAGTCCCCGGCGAGGACGGCGGCCGTCGCGGCGGCGCCCTCCTGGCCGGGGTAGTACATCTGGAGAACCGCGCCGGTCCGCGCCAGCCACGGCATGGCCGTCGCGGAGGACGTGTTCAGGACGACGGTCGTGCGCGGGTTGGCCTCGGTCACCGCCTCGATCAGGCGCTCCTGGTTGCCGGGGAGGGCGAGGGTCGTGCGGTCGAGGGACTCGGTGGCGTCCTCGTACGCGAACAGGACGACCTGGTCGGCGGCGCGGGCCGCGGCCACGGCTTCGGCGACGTCCCGCGCGCGGGTGGCCTCCGTGATGCACCGGATACGGAAGCGCCCGCCGCCGGTGATCTTGAGGGTGTGTTCGCCGGGTGCGAGCCGGCGGGTGGCGCGGCGGACGGTCATGCCGTCGGGGGCGGTGGTCGTGAGGCCGCCGACGAAGTACTCGGCCCAGCCGGGGGCGAGCGGGAAGAGTTCCTCGCCGTCGAGGAGGACTTTCGGCCGTTCGACCGGGGAGCCGGTGAAGTGCAGGACGAAGGTGTGCTCGCCCTCGCCGGTGAACACGCCCGACTCGCCGAGCGCCAGGTCCTTCCCGAACAGGTCCTCCCCGAGCGCGTACGTCACCTCCCCCATCCGCCGCCTGATCGCCGCGAGCGGGCTCTGCGCACCCGCGCTGACGACGTGCGCGCTGCCCCCGCCGCTGACGAAGGGGTAGTCGGCACTGGCCCCGATCACCGCGACCGACCCGGCGCGCAGGGGCAGGGTCCCGTTCATGTTGCGCAGCAGGGTCGCCCCCGCCTTGGCGACCTCCAGCGCGACGGCCGCGCCCGCCTCGGCGTCCCGCGCGGGCCGTACGGCCGCGTCGAAGTGCCCGAACCGCTCCCGTACGGCGAGGATCCGCCGTACCGCCCGGTCGACGTACGCCTCCGGGACCTCCCCGCTGGTGACCGCCGCCTTCAGCGCGGCCCCGAAGTACGCCCCGTCCGGCATCTCCATGTCGAGCCCGGCCCGCAGGGAGGCGGCGGTGCTGTGCGCGGCGTTCCAGTCGGTCATGACCCAGCCGGTGAAGCCCCAGCGGTCGCGCAGGAGGCCGGTGAGGAGGCGCTCGTTCTCGCAGGCGTAGGTGCCGTCGACCTTGTTGTAGGCGCCCATGACACAGCCGACGCGTGCGGCGACGGCGGCTTCGAAACCCCGCGCCTCGACCTCGTACAGCGTCTGTTCGTCGACCCTGACGTCGACGTTCTCGCGGTCCGCCTCCTGGTTGTTCAGCGCGAAGTGCTTGACGGTGGCGATCAGCCCCTCGCCCTGGATGCCCTCGATCTCGGCGGCGACGAGGTCGGCGGCGAGCAGCGGGTCCTCGGTGAACGTCTCGAAGTTCCGGCCCCCGTACGGGGTACGCAGCAGGTTGACCATCGGCGAGAGCAGTACGTCCTGCCCGAGCGCCCGCCCCTCACGCCCGATGACCTGCCCGTACCGGCGCGCGAGGTCCGGATCGAAGGCCGAGGCGAGCAGCACGGGCGCGGGCAGCGCGGTGGCGGGCGCGGACACCCTCACCCCGGCCGGCCCGTCGGCGAGCCGCAGCGGCGGAATGCCGAGCCGGGGCACGCCGGGCAGGTATCCGGCCTGGCCGAGGGGCTCGGGATCGAGGGCGCCGTGCAGGAGGCCGAGCTTCTCGTCGAGGGTGAGGCGGGATACGAGGCTGTCGACGCGACCGCCGGCCACGACGGCCCCCTCTTCCTCGCCGGTCGCCCACGCCCGCGCGGGGGACGCGGCCCCGGCGGCGGCGAGGAAGGCGAGGAGAGTGCGCCGGGAGACGGGGGAGGGCATGGGGCGGGACTCCTTCGGGGCGGGGCGCGGGGCGCGGTGCGCTGAGAGGCGGGACACCGAGGGGCGGGGCGCTGGGGGCAGGGGCGTCGAGGGGCGGGGGCGTCGAGGCTGATCGTCGGACCTTGCACGGCACTATGCGCCGACACCGGCCCGACGATCAGCCGGACACACCACGAACCCGCCGAACCACCCCGCCTCTCGCCCCGTCAGCCCCTGGACACGCCCCGGGCCAGCCCACCGAGCACGCCGGACACCTGCCCGACGCCGCTGGACACCTGCCCCGCCGCCCCGGAAGCCCGCACGACGCTCCTGGACGCCTGCCCGGCCATCACGGAAACCTAGCCCGTGACCCCGGACGCCTGTCCGGCCACCGCGGAAACCTGCCCCGCGACCTGCCGTACCGGCTCCCGCAGGGTCGCGGTCGCCTGCTCCGCCACCCCGCTCACCGAAGCGGGAAGCGAGACCGGGACCGGAGCGTGGGCCGAACCAGAACCCGAACCCGGACCCCAGCCAGAGCCCTGGCCCTCGCCCTGCCCCTGACCCGTTCCCGAGCCCGGCGTCGAGTCCACCGTCCCGGGCGCCCCCACCTGCACCATCCGCGTGTGGTAGCGCGGAGCGTCGGCCCCGTCACCCCCCTCGGGCCCGCCCTGCGCCCCCGTCCCACCGCTCGCGCCGGTCCCGCCGGTCCCGCCGGTCCCGCCGGTCCCGGACCCGCCCGCGTCTCCAGTAGGAGCCCCGGGAGCCGCAGAATCCCCCTCCGAACCCTGCGACCCCCCGGACGCCTTCTTCTCCGGCCCTTCCTGGGGCCGCCCCGTGTCCGGAGCCGCTCCGCCGGACGGAGCCGGAGTCACCGGACCCCCTTCACTCCCGGAGGACGAGCCGAAGACCCACCGCTGCCCGGCGGACCCGTCCCGTCGGGTCACCACGACCCCCATCCCCTCGCGGCTCTCCCCGGGCGCCACCACGAGCCCCCCGCTCCGCCGCAGCAGCAACTCCCCCCGCACGGTCAGATCGAAGAACACCTCCCCGGAGTGCACGACGCACCCGGCGAGGACGGCGGCCCCTTGATGCCCGTCGGCGTCGGCGGCGAGGCACAGGGTCGGCGTGGCGGCGCTCCGCAGCAACCCGTCCGCCTGGTACGACCACTGCTGCGAGGCGGCGGCGGAACAGGCGGCGAGCACGGCCCGCGCCCCGTCCTCGACCCGCCCGCCCGCGCTGTCCATGCAGAGCCCGGCGGACGGCGCGAACAGCCTCCCCTGGGCGATCTCGGCGGGCTCCCGCTCGACGGACGCGGGCGACGCGGCACCGGAGGCGGACGGCGCGGGGCTCCCGGAATCCGCGGCGAACCCGGGCCCTCCGACAGGCGCACCCCACGTGACCTGCGGCCCCGGCCCGCTCCCCCCGCCGCTCCACCCCGACCCGACCAGCACGCTCCCGACGAGCACGAGCGAGGTCACCCCCGCCCCGATGAGCACGGCCCTGGCCCGCCGCCCGGCGAGATCGACGATCCTGGCGCTCCGGTGTCTCCCACTGTGGACCGGCGTCACGGCGGCCCCGTGGCCCCCGCCCCGCCCGGCCCGCGACTCGAGATACCGCCGCCCGCCCCACCCGAGCACGGTCTCGGCCAGCAGAACGTCCAACGCGTCGTCGAAGAAGCTGAGTTGCTCGGCGGCGTGCCGGCAGTACCGGCACTCGGCGAGATGGTCGCGGACGTCGGGCAGCAGGGACCCGCCCCGCCGCAGCGGCACATCGAGGAGCCGGTTGTAGAACCGGCATTGATCGGACGGCGCGAGTTCGCGGTGCGCCCGCACGCAGGCGGTCCGGAATTGGGTCCGCGCCTCCCGCAGCCCGGCGCCCGCCGTCAACTCGTCGACACCCAGCAGACCAGCGGGTATGGATATGGACTCGGCTTCCACTTCCGTGTGCCACAAGAGGCATTGAGAAGCGGCGGGCAGCGAACGGAAAGCCGCTTCCGCGAGTTGCCGCCTTTCCGGCGTCCCGGCCCGCGAGGCCCTGAGGCCGCGCGCACCGACGGTCTTACGGAGTTCCGGCAGCGCGGCGGGTACAGCGTCGGCTCCGGCCCATTCCCGCACGACGTCCCGTACGGCGACGAGGAATTGGGGACGCAGCGCGCCGCCGGTACGGCCCGCGGCGAGCCGGCCGAGTACGCGGTGGAAGGCCGCCGCGGCCACCAGCTGCGGGGACTGGCCTCGGGCGGCGAGACAGATCGCCGCGTACTCGTGGGTGGCGCGCCAGTGCCGGGCGAGCAGCAGGGCGACGGCGCGGGAACTCCCGTCGCCGGCCGCGCCGATGTGGGCCACGAGGTCGCGGTCCGAGTCGCCGGGGTGCCGGCCGGGACGGGGCGGATAGGGCGGACGGGGTGGGTTGGGCGACTGCACGGAACCATTTCCTTCCAAGCCGGCGTCCACTCAGGGAATAAGGGCGCGCCGGAAAAGCAGGTGCGTGATTGGTGCGTACCTGTGGCCGGATCGGCTCTCTTGGCTTGAACCGACCCTCCTTAAGGGACGCTTACCTTCGCACATACGCCTCAGAGGAAACAAGAAGTTCGGGTGACCCAAGTTCAAACAGAGGGAATTTCAGATAAGTTACCGCCGGTATCCGCACCGGCATTCGAAAACTTCCGCCGAGTGCCCGGAAGACGGACCTCAACTTGTGCGCGCACCCCGGTGGATGGCACACGAAATCTTCAACTTCCGTACGGCGGCCCGTCGTTCGCCGCACGTTCCGGATCCACAGCTTTCTCCGATCCGGCTCCCGGCGCACTCCCGGACCGGCGCTCCAACATGGCCGCATGACCACCCCCCGCCGCCCCGCGCCCACCGTCCGCGAGGCCGTCGTCCCGGTCGTCGGCTGCGCGGCCGTGGAGCCGGTCGGCTAGGACGGCGTCGTACGCGTCACCGGGCTCATGGAGAAGCCTGCGCGCGAGGACGCGCCTAGCAGGAGTTTGTCGCCGGGTTCGAGGAGAGGGCCGGGGGAAGGCGGCCGGCCGCCTGAAGACGCCGAAGGGGCCGGCTTGGGGCCCCTCCCGCGTCGTACGGGGTCAGCTGTTGGGGCGAAGGGTCCAGACGACCGTCATCTCGCCGGTCACCGCGCCGTCCTCGCGCTGGATCTCGATGGTGACGGGGAACTCGGGGCGCTCGCCCTTGTCGAGTTCGGCGACGACGTCGGCGGCCGGGCGGCCGAGGGTGGCGGTGGCGGTGACGCGGCCCATCGCGAGCTTCTTGTAGGCGATCTGGGCGCTGACGGCGAGGGGGACCGCGCGGGAGAGCTGGTCGCCGAAGGCCGCGAGGACGATGGCGCCGCTCGCGGACTCACCGAGGGCGAACATGACGCCGGCGTGCGGGCCACCGACGTGGTTGTGGAAGGCGTCCTGGTCCGGGAGGGCGAGGACGGCCCGCTCCCGGCTGGTCTCCAGGAACTCAAGGCCGAGGGTCCGGACCAAGGGGACGGTGGCGGCGAGCTGCTCGCCGAGGGTTTTCTGGTCAGCGCTCATGCCAGGATGTTACCCACGAGTAGCCAACGGCGGCCAGGGGGGTACGGACACGTACGAACCGTCCGAGTCGTGATCGAACCGTGAGCGTCCGGGGGTGGTGGCCGAAAGGCGACCACGGCGCCACTAGGGTTTCTCCGCATGTGGCAAGGACAGCAGCCGCCCGGGGGAGAGCAGAACCCGCAGGCGCAGAACAATCCGTATCAGCAGCCGGGCTATCAGCAGGGCAATCCGTACCAGCAGGGCGGCTACCAGCAGCCCGGCACCCCGCAGCCGGGGGCCCAGCAGCCGGGCGCCCCGCAGCCCGGTCCGGCTCAGCCCGGGTACCCGCAGCCGGGCTACCCGCAGCCTGGGGCTCAGCAGCCCAACCCCTATGCGCAGCAGCCCGGTTGGGGCGCGCCGACCGTCGTGGGCGGTCCGCAGGCGCAGCCGGGGGGCGGGGGCGGCGGTGGCCGCAACCGGACGAAGCTCGTCGCGATCGTCTCCGCGTCGGCGGTCGTGCTGACCGCCGCGGTGACCGGGTTCGTGGTGCTCGGCGACGACGGCGGCACGAAGACCGAGGCGAAGGGGGGCGGCGCGAGCGCCTCCGCGTCGCCGACGCCGTCCGTGTCCACCGACGCCGGGTCCAACCCGCGCAGCGGTGACAGCGAGGAGAAGCCGACGGTCGCGGGGTGGAAGGTCGTCGTCAACCCCAAGTGGGGCACCGCGTTCGACGTGCCGCCCGAGTGGGAGGTGCAGCCGCCCGGAACCGCGCTCGGCTACGAGTGGGAGGACAAGACCAAGCCCACCGGCTACGACTCGGTCATCATGACCGGCACCGCCGCGCTGAAGCCGAAGTGGTGCACGTCCGACCCCGACAAGGACGGCAAGACCAGCGACTCGCGGCTCGGCGTGACCGGCACGAAGGGCGCGTCCGGGGCGAAGAACACCGACGAGATCGCCGTGAACACGCCCGCGTGGTGGGTGTTCGGCGGGTACACGAACCCCGACAAGAAGAGCATCACCTTCGACAAGAAGGGCACGCCGTACACCACCGCCGCCGGGATCGCGGGCAGTTACGGCTGGGCGCGGTCCGCGAACAACCCCACGAAGGGCAAGTGCGCGGCGGACGGCAAGGCCATCACGTTCGGGTTCAAGAACTCGAAGGGCGACTTCGTGTCGTGGACGCTGTCCACGGCGAAGGGCGTCAAGGACGAGGTGCCGGACGCGACGATCATGAAGATCCTGAGCACGGTGCGGCTGCACGGGGACCCGGTGGAGGGCTGAGGTTCTTTCCGGTGGGGGTGGCACCCGTGCGCCGATAATCCGTTTGTCGGCCCGCACGCCCGGCCGCGATAGTCACCCGGTGACCCGAGCCGCCACCCCCCGCCTCCGACGCGCCCGCCCCACCTGGGCCGGACGCAACTACACCCTCCTCACCGCCGCCGCGTTCGTCACGAACCTCGGCGCTCAAGGCGCCCTGATCGCCGCCGCGTTCGCCGTACTGGAAACCGGCGGCGACGGCGGCGACGTGGGCCTCGTCGCGGCGGCCCGCACCCTCCCGCTGGTCCTGTTCCTGCTGATCGGCGGCGCGGTCGCGGACCGCCTCCCCCGCCACCGCGTGATGGTCGCCGCGAACGCGCTCAACTTCCTCTCGCAGGGCGCGTTCGCCGTGCTCGTCCTGGCCGGCGAGCCGAAGCTGTGGCAGATGATGCTGCTCAGCGCGCTGGGCGGCACCGGCCAGGCGTTCTTCGGCCCGGCGTCCGAGGGCATGCTGCTGTCCTCGGTCTCCGGCTCCCAGGCGGGCCGCGCGTTCGCCGTCTACCGGACGGCGATGCAGGGTGCGGCACTCGGTGGCGCGGCGCTCGGCGGGGCCATGGTCGCCGCGATCGGCCCCGGCTGGGTCCTCGCGGTGGACGCGGCGGCCTTCGCGGTCGCGGGCTCGCTGCGGGCGTTCCTCGACGTGCGTCACATCCCCGAACGCACCGGGTCCCAGGGCCTGTTCGCCGATCTCCGGGAGGGCTGGCAGGAGTTCAGCAGCCGCCCCTGGCTGTGGGGCATCGTCCTCCAGTTCTCGATCGCCAACGCCCTGGCGGGCGCGGCGGACGCGGTGTACGGCCCTCTCGTCGCCCGCGACCACCTGGGCGGCGCCGCCCCTTGGGGCATCGCCCTCGGCTTCCTCGGCGCGGGCACGGTCGCCGGGGCCCTCCTGATGACCCGCTGGCACCCCCGGCGCCTCCTCCTCGTCGGCACCCTCTGCGTCTTCCCCTACGCCTTCCCGGCCGCCGCCCTCGCGGTCCCGGCGCCGATCGCCGTCCTGTGCGCGGTGATGTTCCTCACCGGCCTGACGGTCGAGGTCTTCGGAGTGAGCTGGATGACCGCCCTCCACCAGGAGATCCCGGAGGAGAAGCTGTCCCGCGTCTCCGCCTACGACTGGTTCGGCTCCGTCGCCCTCGTCCCCGTCGCACTGGCCGTCGCGGGCCCGGCGGAGACGTCGTTCGGCCGCCCGTCCGCGCTGTGGGGGTGCGCGGTGGCGGTCGTCGCGGTGACGGCGGCGGTCCTGTTCATCCCGGACGTCCGCAACCTGAAACTCCGTACACCGGAGCCCGATCCCTCACCCGACCCTTCACCCGACCCCGAAGGCGCCGTCGGGCGGCTCGGGTGAGGCGACGGCCTCAGCATCCGGCACGGGCCGCGCATCGCCGATCAACTTCCGTACACCGGGCCCGTGTTCAACCCTCGCCGGAAACGCGTCGGCAGCGGTACGCCGGGCCAGCGCGGCCAGATCGAGCGGCCGGTGCGCGGCGACAAGAACGACGTTCCCGAACCTCCGCCCCCGCAGCACCGCCGGCTCCGCGACGACCGCCAGCTCCTCGAACTCCTCGGCGAACCCGGCGAGTTGAGAACGCAGGAAGCCGAAGGGGGCGGAGTCGGCGAGGTTGGCGAGATAGACGCCGTCGGGGCGCAGGACACGGGCGACCTCATCGACGTACCCCGTGGACGTCACCTGCGCGGGCACCCGGGAGCCGCCGAAGACATCCGCGACGATGACATCGGCGGAGGCATCGGGCGCGGCGGCGAGCCACTCCCGGGCATCGGCGGCGTGGAGAGTGAAGTCCCCGTCGGGAAGCGGCAGTTGCTCGACGACGAGGTCCAGCAGCCCGCGATCGAACTCGACGACATGCTGCCGACAGCCGGGCCGGGTGACGGCGAGATAACGGGGAAGCGTAAGCGCCCCGCCCCCGAGATGGACGACGTCCACCGGCTCCACGAGAACATCGAGAGCGTGCCCGAGTCGCCGCACATACTCGAACTCAAGGTGCTCGGGCTCATCGAGATCGACGTAAGACTGAGGAGCCCCGTCGACGGTGAGCAACCAGGCCCGCTCCCGATCCACGTCAGGCATGAGCTTGGCAAACCCATGATCGACGGAACGGAAGACGGGGACGGGCTCGGGGTTCACCCTTCCATTGTGCCTGGCTGTGCGTCCTTTTAGGGGCGCGGGGCTGTGTCCATATGCGGCTCCGCCGCGCGGGCGCGACCAGCCACATACGGCCCACAGCCCCCCACTCACCTAACCCAAAACGGCGGTGACAGTCCCAGCCCCCACGGTCCTGCCACCCTCACGAATGGCGAACCCCAGACCGGCCTCCAAAGGCACATCCCGCCCCAACTCGACGGTCATGTCCACCCGCTCCCCCGGCCGCACGACAGCAACCTCACCGAGGTCGACGTCCCCCACCACATCCGCCGTACGGATGTAGAACTGCGGCCGGTACCCGGAAGAAACAGGCGTGGTCCGCCCACCCTCCCGAGCCGAGAGCACATAGACCTGCGCCGTGAACTTCCGCCGAGGCACCACACTCCCCGGCGCCGCGACGACATGCCCCCGCCGGACGGAGTCCCGGGCGACCCCTCGCAGCAGCAGGGCGACATTGTCCCCGGCCTGCGCCTCATCCATCGGCTTCCCGAAGGTCTCCACGCCGATGACCACCGTGTCGACCTCCGCCCCGAGCACTTCGACCCGGTCACCGACCCGGACGGTCCCCCGCTCGACGGCCCCGGTGACAACAGTTCCGCGCCCGGTGATCGTGAGCACGTTCTCGACGGACAGCAGGAACGGCGCGTCGAGATACCGCTCCGGCATCGGCACGTACGTGTCGACCGCGTCGAGCAGCGCCTCGACGGAGGCGACCCAACGGGGGTCCCCCTCAAGGGCCTTGAGCCCGGAGACACGGACGACGGGCGCGCTGTCACCCCCGTACCCGTGGGTCGTGAGAAGGTCCCGGACCTCCAACTCGACCAGTTCGACGAGCTCTTCGTCGGCGCCGTCGGCCTTGTTGAGCGCGACGACGATGTGGTCGACCCCGACCTGCCGGGCGAGCAGCACGTGTTCGGCGGTCTGCGGCATGATCCCGTCGCGCGCGGAGACGACGAGGATCGCCCCGTCGAGCTGTGCCGCGCCGGTGATCATGTTCTTGACGAAGTCGGCGTGACCGGGCATGTCGACGTGCGCGTAGTGGCGCGTGTCGGTCTCGTACTCGACGTGCGAGATGTTGATGGTGATACCGCGGGCGGCCTCCTCGGGGGCGCGGTCGATGCGGTCGAACGGCACGAACGTGCCGGTGCCGCGGTCGGCGAGGACCTTGGTGATGGCGGCGGTCAGGGTGGTCTTGCCGTGGTCGACGTGGCCCATCGTGCCGATGTTGAGATGCGGTTTGGTGCGTACGTACGCGGTCTTGGGCATGGCTGTACCTCGAAGCGTGTCCGTGAGAAGAAGAAAAAAGGGGACCCCGACCGACCGTCCGACCCTCCCCCTGCGGGGTCCGCCGGACTTTCCGGGGAGGGTCAGCTTCGGGCGCCGTCGACAGCGGCCGTGAGATGCGGGACGGCAGCCTTCGGCGCATCCGCGACGGCGGATGCTGCGAGGTGGAAGGCGTACCGGAACATGGCTCGATCATCGTCGAAGGACCGTCGTACGTCGAACGGTTTTCCGCGCCGTGCCGTTCAGGGCCGTCCTGGTGAGAAGCCCCATACAGCGATCAGACATCTTCGTGGGCTACCGTCACGGAATGCTCGATGCCACCACCCGCTCTGGCGGCACCGCCACGGCCGCTCCCCCGGTCACCCCCGAACTCGTCGTGCCGGTGTCCCTCGGTACGCGGCTGCTGTCCCCGTGGTCCCGCTTCTTCCTGCTGGTCGTGCTGCTCGCGGCGGCCGGGTCGAGCGTGCTGCTCTTCGAGCCGCAGAAGCTCCTCCAGGACGGCTGGCCGCCCCAGCTGACCGGCGCGTCGGCCGCCGCCGTGTTCACGGTCGCGTACGGGCTGTGCACGGTCGCGTTCGTCCCCCGGCCGCTGCTGAACCTCGCGGCGGGCGCGCTGTTCGGCTGGGAGGTGGGGCTCGTCACCACGCTCGCGGGTACGGTGCTCGGCGCGGGCGCGGCGTTCGGGCTCGGGCGGGTGCTGGGGCAGGACGCGCTGCGGCCCCTGCTGCGCGGGCGGCTCCTGAAGGCGGCGGACGGCCAGCTGAGCCGGCACGGTCTGCGGTCGATGCTCGCCGCGCGCCTCTTCCCGGGGATGCCGTTCTGGCTGGCCAACTACGGCGCCGCCGTCTCCCGCATCGGCTGGTTCCCGTTCCTGTTCGCGACCGCGCTGGGCTCGGTGCCCAACACGGCCGCGTACGTCGTCGCCGGGGCGCGGGCCTCGTCGCCCACGTCTCCGGTGTTCCTGATCGCCGTGGCGGCCATCGCGCTGCCGTCGGTGGCGGGCGCGGTGGTGGCGTGGCGGAAGAGGCATCACCTGCGGGGGAAGTAGTCCTCACCCGCAGGTCTCATACGGCCTCCAGGATCATCGCGTTGGCCAGTCCCCCCGCCTCGCACATGGTCTGCAACCCGTACCGCGCCCCGCGCTCGCGCATCGCGTGCACGAGCGTCGTCGTCAGCCGCGTCCCACTCGCGCCCAGCGGGTGCCCGAGCGCTATCGCCCCGCCGTCGACGTTGACCTTCGCGAGGTCCGCGCCGGTCTCCTGCTGCCAGGCGAGCACGACACTGGCGAACGCCTCGTTGACCTCGAACAGGTCGATGTCGCCGAGGCCGAGCCCGGCCCGGCGCAGCACCTTCTCCGTCGCGGGGATGACGCCGGTCAGCATGAGGAGGGGGTCGGAGCCGGTGACGGCGAAGTCGCGCACGCGCGCGAGGGGGCGCAGCCCGAGGCGTACGGCCGTGTCGGCGGAGGCGATCAGGACCGCGCTCGCGCCGTCGTTGACGGGGCTGGCGTTGCCCGCGGTGACGTTCCACTCGATCTGCGGGAAGCGCTCGGCGAAGGCGGGGTCGTAGTAGGCGGGCTTCAGACCGGCGAGGATCTCGGGTGTCGTGCCGGGCCGTACGGACTCGTCGCGCACGGCGTCGTCCAGCGGGGCGACCTCGGCGTCGAAACGGCCCCGTCCCCACGCGTCCGCGGCCTTGTGGTGCGAGGACGTGGCGAACTCGTCCATCCGCGCGCGCGTGATGGACCACTTCGCGGCGATCAGCTCCGCGCTGACGCCCTGCGGGACGAGGCCCTCCGGGTAGCGCCGGGCGATCCCCGGTCCGAAGGGGTCCTTGCCCTCCGGGACGTTCGACCACATCGGTACGCGGCTCATCGACTCGACCCCGCAGGCCACGACCAGGTCGTACGCGCCCGCCATCACTCCCTGCGCGGCGAAGTGCACGGCCTGCTGGGAGGAGCCGCACTGCCGGTCCACGGTCGTCGCCGGCACGGACTCCGGGAGGCCGGCGGCCAGGGCCGCGTACCGGGTCGTGTTCATCGCCTGCTCGCCGACCTGGTCGACCGTGCCGCCGATGACGTCGTCCACCAGCGCGGGGTCTATGCCGGAGCGGTCGACGAGGGTGCGCAGGGTGTGGGCGAGGAGGTCGACGGGGTGGACGTGGGAGAGGGAGCCGCCGGGTCTGCCCTTGCCGACGGGGGTGCGGACGGCTTCGACGATGACGGCGTCGCGCATGAGGTGCCTCCAGAGCGGGTCAGTTTGAAATTCAAACCCACTCTAACGACAAAGATGCCCCCTTGACCAGGTGGGTTGGAAATTCAAACTCTCACCTAGACTGGGCCGTATGCCCGCGCCCAAGGACCCCCGCCCCTGCTCCATCGCCGACACCCTGTCCCTCGTCGGCGAGAAGTACACCCTCCTGATCGTCCGCGAGGTCCTGCTGGGCAACGGCCGCTTCGACCAGCTGGTCCGCAACATCGGCGCCCCCCGCGACGTCCTGTCGGCCCGCCTGCGCCGCCTGGTCGAGGCAGGCGTCCTCACGAAACACGCCTACTCGGACCGCCCCCTCCGCCACGAGTACCGCCCCACCCGCGCGGGCCTCGACCTCAACCCGGTCCTCCTCACCCTGATGGCCTGGGGCGACCACCACCTGCGCCACGACATCGGCCGCCCCCTGGTGGTCGAGCACACCTGCGGCCACGAACTCCTCCCGGCGGTCACCTGCCGGATGTGCGGCGCGGAGGTGTCGGAGGAGGACCTGACCCCCCACGTGGAATCCCCGGGCTGGACGGTGGCGGGCCCTGTGGCGTAACCCCCTGCTCCATGGCTCCGGCAACGCCCTGACCGACCAGCGCCTCGGCCACCCCGAACACCGTCTCGCACTCGGCGCAGCGAGCCCGCCCGAAGAGGCGGGTCAGTGATTCCGCCGGTTCGTTCTGTCCGCCCTCGATGGCCAGGGCCTGCAACCGGGCGCCGATGCCGGAGAGTTCGGCGGGGTGCGCCGCGAGGAGTTCGACGCCGAAGTCCTCGTGGGGACACCCTCGAAGGCGAGGAGCCCTTGGAGGTGGTGGACGAAGTCGCCGGGCGCGTCCGCCGGTATGCCGGCGAGGGCATCCCGGGCCACGGGGAGGAGTTCGGCGATCCGGGCCTCGTACAGCTGCCGCTCGTCGTCCCCGGCCGCGCCGACGACGAGTCCGGCCATGAGGAGCGCCTTGTCGCGGGCGCCGGGCGAGCGGCCCGTGGCGATGTCCGTGAGCAGGGGGAGGGCGGCGAAACTCGCGCTGTGGACGGTCCCTTGGTGACAGAGGGACGACCAGAGATCGGCCCAGCCGTCCTTGTCACCGGGACCGCCGTCGAGGCGGGCGAAGAGGCCGGGGTGTCGGCAACGCCGCGCCCCGCGCCCCTCACGCCTCCAGCTTGTACACGTCCAGCCGCCCGCACATGCCGAACTTCCCCTCCTCGGACGGCTGTTCAGCCCGCACGACCGCATCGCGCAAGTGCGAGGCATCCCCCCGGCCCAGCCGGTCGAGCTGCTCCCCCGTGGCCTGGGCCGCCGCCAGCGCGCCCCGCTCCCAGCGTTCCCGCCACTCCCCCAGCCGGGGCCGGACGAGAGCGGCTGCGGAGTCGTGGAAGGCGGCCAGGGCGTCGGGGGACTCGCGCAGGGCGCGGTAGCCCTCCAATGCCAAGTCCCGGCGTTGACGGGCGACTTGTTCCTGCTGCTCGCGGGGCGCGTCCACCGGGATGCGGGTCACGGACGCGTACGTGTCGGGGTCGGTCAGGTACTCGGGGGGAAGGGTCAGCACCGCGTCCCCCGCCTCCGGAAGCCCGCTGTTCTGCATGAGGACGGCGATCTGGAGGTCGTCCTCGTTGATGAGGCGGTGGATCGTGCCGGGGGTGAACCAGGCGATCGTGCCCGGCGTCAGGGGGGTGACCTCGTAGCCGGACGCGGTCAGGGTCTGGACCGCGCCCCGGCCGCCGGTCACGACGTACCCCTCCGAACAGGCCAGGTGCATATGGGGGGTTCCGCCGTGGAGGCCGTCGGCGGCGGGCCAGTCGTACACGCACAGCCGCGAGACCCCGACCCCGCCCGGCAGCCCCGCGAACCCGCTCACCACGGCCGCCCTTCAAGGTACTTGGCGATATCGGCCCGCTCCCAGGCCCCGTCGGCGACGACGACACGGTAGCGGCGGGTGAGGGTCTCCCCCGGCGGCAGCGCGAGTTCCTCGAAGAAGGCCCAGGAGGGAGCGATGGCGGCGAAGGGCTCGTTGCGGACGAACCAGTGCGCGGGATGCCCGCCGGCGTTCTCGGGAGCGTGGGCGAAGACGACCGTGGCGTACCCGTCGGCCCCGTCGTGCTCACCGGAGAGCGCGAGCCATTCCCCTTGCGTGCCCATGAGTTCGGGCCCCTCGCCGTCGGGCCCGATGATGCGGCCGTCCCGGAAGGCCCGGGGCCCGCGCCAGAACAGCCCGGTGTACCCGGCCATTTCACGCCCGGCGGTGGTGGGACTCCCGAACAGCAGGGGTTCCGTACGCCGGTTGGTGATGGCGCTGGTCCACGTGAGCGCCCAGGACCGGGAGTCGAGGTCGACGTCGTGGATCTCCACGCGCCGCGTCTCCTCGGCCCACAACTCACCGTCGTAGGGGTGCCAGGTGAGCCGCTCGGCGATGACGACGCGCCCGGCGTCGTCGGCGGACACCTCGTCGAAGGCGACGTGCCGCATGGAGCCGACGCGTTCGGGGATCGCGAGGTAACCCTCGCCGTGGACATAGGAGTTGCCGCCCCAGAGGTTCGCGCCGGAGAGGTGCGAGGCGGTCAGCGAGAGGCCCTTGTGCCAGCGGTGGTCGTTGGGCCGGTAGTCGGTGACGACGTCGCCGGCGAGGGTGCGCAGGGGGTGGATGTACGGCTTGGGCGCCTCCCAGTCGGCCTCGGCGCGGTAGACGTACGAGAGGAGTTCGACGCCGGTGACGGGCTCGGTGACGGTGATGCGGTCACCGTGCGCGTGGACGATCCTCAGCCGCTCGCTCACGCGGACCCCTCCTCGGGCGCCCAGCCGGCCGCGTTGCCGTGCAGGGCGGTGTAGTACGGGTCACCGGCACCGATCTCGCCGCGCCGGACGGTGACGTCGGTGAACGCCGACTTGTAGAGGGCGCTGATGAGTTCGAGGCTGGCGCGCCCCTCCTCGCCGCTGAGCCGGGGCCGCGCGCCCGCGCGCATGCTGGCGACGAGTTCCCGGAGCTGTTCGAGGTGCGAACTCGGCACGTCCGTACCGAAGTCGAGCCACTCGGCGAGTTCCTCCTCGGAGACGCCGGGCGCGGGAGTGATGCGCCAGTTCGCGTTGGAGTGGCCGTAGAGGTGGACGAGTTCGACGGTCGCGCGCTCGCAGTCGACGCGGATGCGGCTGACCTCGTCGGGGCTGAGGACGCTGTTGACGACGGTCGCCATCGCACCGTTCTCGAACCGCACGAGCGCGGTGGAGACGTCCTCGGTCTCGACGTCGTGCACGAGCCGTCCGGCCATCGCGCGGACCTCGCTCCAGGGGCCGAGCAGGTCGAGCATGAGGTCCATCTGGTGGATGCCGTGGCCCATCGCGGGCCCGCCGCCCTCGGTGGCCCAGCGCCCGCGCCAGGGGACGGCGTAGTACGCGGTGTCGCGGTACCAGGTGGTCTGGCAGTGGACGACGAGCGGCCGGCCGAGCGCCTTCTCGGCGAGCAGCTTACGAATGTGGCGGGTGCCGGAACCGAAACGGTGCTGGAAAACGATGGAGGAGTAGGGACCCGTCTCCGCGCCTTCCTCGGCGGCGACGGCGTCGTACTCGGCAAGGGTGAGGACGGGCGGCTTCTCGCACAGCACCCAGGCGCCACCGCGCAGCGCGGCCTGGCTCTGGGCGCGGTGCAGGGTGGGAGGGGTGCAGATGGTGACGAGGTCGGGGCGCTGCTCGGCGAGCATCAGCTCCAGGTCGGTGTACGGATGCGGGATGCCGCCCTCCGCGCAGAACTTCTCGACGGCCGCGGCGTCGATGTCGACGGCCGCGACGACCTCGACCTCGCCCTCGGCGGCGAGTTCCTGGAGCGCGGGGAGGTGGGAGCCGCGGGCGATGGCGCCGGTGCCGATGACGGCCGCGCGGATCCTTCGGCCGGTGAGGGGAGCGGTCGGGGGCATGGGGGTGATCAGCACTCCTCGGTCTGGCGGCCGTACGCGCGAGCGGGGGAAGACACCCGAAGCAAGCGCTTTCTCTCGCCTGCAACGTATGTGCCGGTGGCGGGGTGGGTCAACAGGTCAAAGGGGGCGAGAAGGGGCGGACGGGCGCGGTGGTACGACCATCGCACGAGCTGCCCGCACGGCCCCTGTGCCGGGCCTGTCCGCCCGGGACGCTACGCTGCCCCCTGCACCCGTTGATCTCCGCGCGCGGCGCGCTGCCGCCGTGTCGGCGGCCGTCGTCGCCGCGTTCCTCGTCTGTTCCCGATCGGCACTTGGACTCCGTAACCTCATGTCTTGGTTTGAATCCCTCATCCTCGGACTCGTCCAGGGGCTGACCGAGTTCCTCCCCGTCTCCTCCAGCGCGCACCTGCGGCTCACCGCGGCCTTCTCCGGCTGGAAGGACCCGGGCGCCGCGTTCACGGCGATCACCCAGATCGGTACGGAAGCGGCGGTGCTGATCTACTTCCGCAAGGACATCGGGCGGATCATCGGGGCCTGGTGCAAGTCCCTCTTCAAGAAGGAGCTGCGCTCCGACCACGACGCGAAGATGGGCTGGCTCGTCATCGTCGGCTCGATCCCGATCGGCGTCCTCGGCCTCACCCTCAAGGACCAGATCGAGGGCCCGTTCCGGGACCTGCGGATCACCGCGACGATGCTCATCGTCATCGGCGTAGTCATGGGCGTCGCCGACCGGCTCGCCGCGCGCGACGAGGCCGACCGCAGGCACCGCGCGCCCAAGCAGCGCAAGGCCCTGGAGAACCTCGGCGTCAAGGACGGCCTGATCTTCGGCCTCTGCCAGGCGTGCGCCCTCATTCCCGGCGTCTCCCGCTCCGGCGCGACCATCACGGGCGGCCTCTTCATGGGCTACAAGCGCGAGGCCGCCGCGCGCTACTCCTTCCTCCTCGCGATCCCGGCCGTCCTCGCGTCCGGCCTCTTCGAGACGAAGGACGCGCTGGAGAGCGACCACGTGTCCTGGGGTCCCACGATCTTCGCCACCGGCATCGCCTTCGTCACCGGATATGTCGTGATCTCGTGGTTCATGAAGTTCATCAGCACGAAGTCGTTCATGCCGTTCGTGTACTACCGGGTGGCGCTGGGGATCGTGATCATCGCGCTGGTGACGGCGGGGGTGCTGAGCCCGCACGCGGCGGAGTCGGCGGGCTGAGCGGGCGCCTGGCGCAAAGACTGGCGAGGAACTTTTCTCCCACGGGGCTGCCACGCCCTTAGGGGCGCGGGGAACTGCGCGACCAGCCACAACAGACCCGCAGTCGCCACACCACCTCACACCCCCCTTCGGCTGGCGCTACCTCCCGTACGCCTCATCACAGATGCGGGCCTCGGGGCTGCCCTCCCGCCACCCCCCGTACTGCCGCCCCAACGCGCACACATCCGCCCGCCGCCGAACCTCCGACTCCACATCGGGAATCTCGATCCGCGGCCCGGCGGGCTCATGGGGTACGGCGGGACGCCGCGGGTGGGCCTTCTCCCGGGCCCCCGTCTCCTCCCGCCCCCGCGCCGCGGGCACCGGCGTCGGCTCAGCGGCCCGGCGCCGCGCCGGAGCCTCCGTACGCGCCGGCGCGACCATGTCCAGCGCCTCCCGCGCCGGCGCCTGGATCACCCGGGCCCTCCCCTTCCCGTCGGGACGGGGCAACGGCGGCACAGCGGGCGCGGGCACGGGCACGGCGGAAGCCCCCGGCGCGGTCGGATGATGCTGGACGGTCACGCATCCGGTGAGAGCGGACGCGGCGACAGTCACCAGCAGGGTCGCGGTAGTCGTCGTACGGTGCACCCGCGCAACTCTGTCGGCTCCGGCGCCCGAAGGGGCCATGGACAAGCGGAGGTTGCCCCGCAAGGGTGATCTCCTGCCCCGTACGGACGGCTCGCGTCGGCCGGAACTGACGTCACTCCCCGGTGGTCCCGTCGATCCGCTCGCGCAGCAGATCCGCGTGCCCGTTGTGCCGCGCGTACTCCTCGATCATGTGCGTGTAGATCCACCGCAGGCTGAACGGCTCCCCGGTGGACCGGCTCTTGCCCCGGGACAGCTCGTCGAGCCCGTACCGCGCGGCGTTCTCGCGCGCGACCACGATCTCCCCCTGCCAGGTCCCGTACGCCTCCGCCCACGTGTCCGCCTCGGTGAGGTGGAACTCCCCGTCCGGATCGGCGTCGGTGAAATAAATCCCCCCGACGTCCTCCCCCATGAGCTTCGCCCGGAACCACCCCCGCTCGACCTCCGCCATGTGCCGCACCAGCCCCATCAACGACAACTCCGACGGCGGCACCGCTGCGGTCCTCAACTGCCCGTCGTCCAACCCCTCGCACTTCCACGCCAGAGTCCGCCGGTGATACTCCAGCCAGCCCTCCAGCATCTCTCGCTCGGACGCGTCCTGCGCGGGCTCGATCCGCTCATTGCTCATACCCGGCATGATCCCCCACCCCACCCCGCCCGACCACGCCTTTTCCCAGGTGAACGTGGCGGACTGGCGCCCCCCGTATGCTGCGGAGCGGACGGCGAGGTGAGGAGTAGGCGTGAAGGTCGGCTGCATCGGGCTCGGGGACATCGCGCGGAAGGCGTACCTTCCGGTGCTGGGCGGGTCGCCGGGAGTAAGTCTGCACCTGCACACCCGGACGCCCGCGACGCTCGAGGACGTCGGGGAGGCGTTGCGGGTGCCGGCCGCCCAACGGCACGCCGGGCTCGACGAGTTGCTGGCCCAGGAGCTGGACGCCGCGTTCGTGCACGCGCCCACCGCCGCGCACCCGGAGATCGTGACGCGGCTGCTGGAGGCGGGCGTACCGACGTACGTCGACAAGCCGCTGGCGTACCAACTAGCGGACTGCGTACGGCTGGTGGAACTCGCGGAGGCGCGCGGCGTGTCGCTGGCCGTGGGGTTCAACCGGCGGTACGCGCCGGGGTACACGCAGTGCGCCGACCATCCCCGCGAGCTGATCCTCATGCAGAAGAACCGCATAGGGCTCCCGGAGGACCCGCGCACGATGGTGTACGACGACTTCATCCACGTCGTCGACACGCTGAGGTTCCTCGTGCCGGGCGAGGTCGAGGACGTCACCGTGCGCGGGCGGGTCGAGGACGGGCTCCTGCACCACGTCGTCCTCCAGCTCGCGGGCGACGGTTTCACCGCGCTCGGCGTGATGAACCGGCTCAGCGGGTCGAACGAGGAGGTCCTGGAGGTCTCCGGGCAGGACACGAAACGGCAGGTCGTCAACCTCGCGGAGATCATCGACCACAAGGGTCAGCCGAGCGTGCGGCGGCGCGGCGACTGGGTGCCGGTGGCCCGGCAGCGGGGGATCGAGCAGGCGGTGCTGGCGTTCCTCGACGCCGTGCGCGCGGGGAAGACGCTCAGCGCACGGGACGCGCTGGCGACTCATGAGCTGTGCGAGCGGGTCGTGCGCGAGGTGTCCGCCGCAGGGTGACGGCGTACGCGGCGAGCGCGAGGAGGGCCGCGTACACCATCCAGTCACCGTAACGGGCGTACAGCGTACGGCCGTTCGCGAGCGGGACCTCGTACACGGCCGTCGCGCTCGTGCTCGTGCCGAGGGTGCGGCCGACGCGGTGGCCCGACGGGTCGTAGACGGCGGAGACGCCCGTGAGCGTCGCGTGGACGAAGGTGCGGCCCGTCTCGGCGGCGCGCAGGGCGCCGAGCGAGGCGTGCTGCGCCGGGGCCCAGCTGTGCTGGAACGACGAGGTCGAGGACTGGGCGACGAGGATGTCGGCGCCCTTGCGGGCGAGGCTGCGGCTCATGTCGGGGAACGCGGTCTCGAAGCAGACCATCGGGCCGATCCGCAGATCGTCGCCCACGTCCATGACGACCTGGTGGGTGCCGCGCTTGCGGTCCTCGCCGGCCGCCTTCCCGACGGACGTCGCCCAGCCGAGCAGCGAGCGTGCCGGGACGTACTCCCCGAACGGCACCAGCCGCATCTTGTCGTACCGGTCGCCGGTCGGGCCGTCCGGGCCCACCAGGATCGAGCTCTTGTAGATGCCGGGGCGGTCGGAGCGGCGCGCGTCGACGTTCACGAGGATGTCCGCGCCGGTCGCGCCCGACAGCGCGGCGAGGCGCCGGGCCAGGTCGGGGCGGTCCTTCAGGTCGTATCCGACACTGCTCTCGCCCCACACGATCAGATCGACGTCCTGTCCGACGAGCTGCCGGGTGAGCTGCTCCTCGCGGTCGAACCGGCGGTCGGGGCCGTCGACCACGCCGGCCTGGACGACGGCGATCCTGGTCCGGCCGGTGGTCTCGGGGCGCGGCGCCCCCAGGTGCGCGGCACCGGCCGCCGTCGCCGTCGCGAGAAGCGCGGCCAGGGCGGGCGTACGGGCGGCGGGTACGGCGATCAGGATCGCGAGGGCCGTGTTGACGGCGACGACGAGGAAGCTGAGCAGCCACACGCCGCCGACGGAGGCGAGCCGCAGCGCCGGTTCGACCTGCCATTGGCTCGCGCCGAGCATGCCCCAGGGGCCGCCGAGCCCTTGCCAGGAGCGGACGAGTTCGACGAGGAGCCAGGCGGAGGGGAGGACGAGGAGGGCGGTCACGGTCTGTTTCGGGGTGGGTGACCGGGGGGACAGGGCTCGGCCGGGCTCGTCGAACCCCCGCCCGGTGCGATCATCCGACCCGCCGCTTTCGGGCCCCGTACCCAGCAGCCTCCGTACCAACCACCCCCACGGCCCCCACAACGCCCCCAGCAACCCCGCGATCACGAACGTGAACACGTTCAGGCTCGGCAGCAGCCAGTGGTGCATCGCCAGCATGAACCCGAACCCCCCGGCCCACCCCTCGTACACCGCGCGCCTCCCGGTCGGCGCGCTCCGGACGAGGAGCAGCCACGGCACCAGCGCCGCCCACGCCCACCACCACAGCCCCGGCGCGGGGAACGCGAGCACCGGCAGCGCGCCGGCGAGCGCGGCGAGCGCCGTACGGCGGCGGGGGGAGGTCGACCAGCGGGTTGTCATACGGCGCCTCCCTGTCGATGTGCGTCCAGTGTGCGCGGCGTCCGCGATCTACGACAGGGGAGGCTCGGCCAGTCGGCGCCATTTCTCCTCGACGACGACCTCCGTGAACCGCCATCCGTCGTACGTCCGCACGAGCGTGAACGCGTACCGCCCGCCGGCGATGAAATCAGGGACCGTGCCGGGCGTCTCCCCGTTCGCGAACCGCATCGGGTTGACGAAGTCCGCCCGTACGCGGGCGGTGTCCCCGAGGTCCTGCTCCAACTGCTCGAACACGACCCGCCGATTGACGATCAGATGCTGCCGCATCACGAACAGCGGCATGCTCTCCGCCAGCCATGCGACGACCTCCCGCACACCCCCCTCGATCCCCCCGGCCGACGTGTAGTCGGCCCGCCCCTCCCCCACGAACAGTGCCTCGTACGCCCCCCAATCGGCGTCGTCCACGGCCCTCGCATAGTCGGTGATCAGCTCGTCGACGGCCAACCGGTCCATCACGGTGGCAAGTTCCACACGCTGGGTCATACGACCGAGTCTTGGGGATCACGGGGGCGGAGCCAAGAGGCCGTGGCAAACCGTCCTTGAGTTGATATTCGGTGGCCCCGCCCCCGCTCCTGCGGCGAGGCTTGCGGCGTGGAACATCCGAAGTATCAGATCCGAGCCCGGCACACCGGCACCACCCTCACCGTCTACCAGGCATACCGCCCCGAGATCGGCCTCCCCGCCGCCCGCGACGGCCGCTTTCCGTCCACCTGGAGCCGCACGCGCATGACCTGGATCAAGCCGTCGTTCCTGTGGATGATGTACCGCTGCGGGTGGGCGGAGAAGGAGGGCCAGGAGACGGTCCTGGCCATCGAGATCAAACGGGAGGGCTTCGAGTGGGCCCTGCGCAACGCCTGCCTCTCCCATCACGTGCCGGAACTGCACGGGGAACTCGCCGACTGGAAACGCGAGTTGAAGCGGGCACCGGCCCGGGTGCAGTGGGATCCGGAGCGGAATCTGCTGCTGGCCCCCCTGCCCCACCGGTCTCTTCAGCTGGGCCTGGCGGGGGAGGCGACAGAACGGTACGCCGACGACTGGATCGTGGGCATCGAGGACGTCACCGGGCTGGCGAAGAAGGTCCACGCGCACGTGCGGGCGGGTGAACTGGACGCGGCGGCCTCGCTGTTGCCGGAGGAACGGCCGTACGGGATCGACGAGGCGGCGCTCGCACATCTGCGCAGGGGCTGAACGGGCCCCTCAGCCCCTGAGCTTGTCCAGCTGTGCCTCGATGACCGCTTTCGGCACACTGGCCGGCTCCTTGCCGCGTGGTCCGCCGGGGCGGCTCAAGGTGGTGAACATGACGACCGTGGCCCCTTGTCGAACTGCCACCACCGCGTGAGGCACCCGGACCGGTTCGTCGTCCTCGCCGTCCGACACCAGCTGCGTGAGCCGGATGGACACGGATTCGTCGCCGTAGCCGGGGTCGGGTCGGAGCTGGACCGCGTCGTAGTCGTAGCGCACCAGAATGTCCCTGAAGGTCTCGCACCGCTCGGCGGCCGTCCGCAACTCGTCGATCACCTGCCTGGCCTCTCCCGGGCTGTGCGACGCGAGGGTCATGTGCGCACTGGCTCCGCTCTCCTTCGGAGAAACGAGCCGGGCGGTGCGCGCGATGGCCGCGAAACCGCTGCTGCCGCCCACCGCCTGCATGACAGGCGCGCATTCGGTAGGGTCCGCCGTCTTGCGGGACGCGAAAGTGGCAGCGGTTTCCCGGCGCACTTCGTAGCCGGCGAGATCCGTGCCGGCGATCGTCGCCCGCTCCAGGTCCGCCTCGCCCAACGGCTTGTCCTGTGCACCGGACGTCCCTGTCGGCTCCGCCGTCGCACCCGCCCGGGAGTCCTGTCCGGTTCCACACCCGGCGAGCACCACCAAGGTCATGAGCATGGCAACCATCATGCCGACACGTGCCTGACGAACCACTGTTTCCCCACCCGTTTGATTCCGCGACGCGAGCCCACCGGCCCGGCCCAAGACAGTGGGCAACACAGTAGGTCGTCCGCTGGGGAGAGACATGGGTTTTTGAAGCTCCGGGCGGCTCCTCCCGGGGGCTGTCAGTCGAACGCCACCACGAGGCGGACGCCGTCGTCGCCGAAGCGCCCTGCCAGAGCCTTCATCACGGCGAAGACATGGGGCCAGTGGGTCTCAGGGCCCAGGACAGCGCCGACGGTCAACGGCTCGTATCTGCACATCAGTTCGCCGGTGGTCCATTCGACGGGTCCCATCGTGCTGTGCGGGCCCGGGGTCGGCGTGCCTACCACGGCCAGGGCTTCCGGCGGCCATGGGTCGGGCACGAGCTGTTGGTGCAGGACGGAGGGCAGTGACTTCGCGTGCCAGGTCAGCCGGCCGACGAAGTGCCCCGGCGTGGCCGCGGGATCCAGTGAGGCGAGCTCCGCCCAACTGACCCAGCTCGCACCGTACATGTCTCCCGCCGCGACCCAGGACTCAAGCTGCGAGCGCAGCCCACTCGACAGATCGACGGGAAGACCGCGGTCCGGTGCGAGCGGGTGAAAGCCCGCGTGGTTGCGCACTCCGAAGAGACTGCCGAAGGCCGCGTAGTCGGCCTGGTCGTACAACGGCCAGAGGTCCATGGCCATCACCTGCCGGCTCTCGCCCTTGCCGAACGAACGAGCCCATTTCGCGCCCGACGCGGTGTGCCAGGCTGTGGACGTACCGTGAGGTTCGCTGTCGCACACCCCGGAGGCCCCATGTCCCCTGTCACTGTCGTCACCGGCGGGAGCCGGGGCATCGGCGCGGCGATCTGCCGCCGGCTCGCGGCCGAGGGGCACGACGTGGCGATCGGGTACGTCCGGGACGCCGGCGCGGCGGAGGGGGTGGCCGGGGCGGTGCGGGACGCCGGCGCTCGTGCCGTCGTCGTGCGGGTCGATACGTCCGTCGAGGCCGACGTGGAGCGGCTGTTCGAGGTCGCCGAGGGGCAGCTCGGCGCGGTGACCGGCCTCGTGAACAACGCGGGGGTGACCGGCCCGCTGGGCCGCCTCGCGGACGCCGACCCCGTGGATCTGCGGCGCGTCGTGGACGTCAACCTCCTTGGCGTACTGCTGTGTTCACGCCGGGCGGCGCAGCTGATGGCCCCTCGGGGCGCCGGGGCGATCGTCAACATCTCGTCCGCCGCGGCGACGCTCGGCAGCGCCGGGGACTATGTGCACTACGCCGCGAGCAAAGCGGCCGTCGACGCGCTGACCGTCGGGCTGTCCCAGGAACTGGGGCCCGACGGCATCCGTGTCAACGCGGTCGCGCCCGGGATGATCGACACGGAGATGCACGCAGCGATGGGGGACCCGGACCGGGCACACCGGGCGGCCTCGGCGATCCCGCTGGGGAGACCGGGGCGGGCCGAGGAGATCGCGGGGGCCGTGGCCTGGCTGCTGTCGGGGGAGGCGGCGTACACGACGGGGGCGGTGCTGCGGGTGGCGGGCGGGAGGTGAGCGGAGGGGCGCGCTGGGGGCGGGCGGACACGGAGGGGGTGGTGCCGTGGATGGCGGGCAGGAGGGGCGCGCTGGGGGCGCGGTGCTGGGGGCGGGCGGAAGGTGAGCGGAGGGGCACGCTGGAGGGCGCGGTGCAGGGGGCTGAGGAGGCGGTGCTGGGGGCGGGAAGTGCGCAGAGGGGCGCGCTCGCCGCGTACGGCGCCCTGCTGACCGCGTACGAGGTAGCGCTGGGGGCGGGAAGTGAGCGCGTGGTGCCGCGGATGGTGGGCATGTGGTTGCGGGGAGCCCCGGTGGGCAACGCCTTGGCGGCTGTTCTGCGGCGGCGGCGCTCCGCAGGGTACGCCTCTGATCGCGAGCCGCTCGCGGTGACGCCCGCGCCGGTTCACGGAGGGCGTCGTCGAGGAGGAACGGCGCCGACCGGCAGAGCCGCCTCCGCCGTGCACCGCGGACCCGGCGCGAACACTCACGCCGGCACGGCGAACGCCCTCGCGGCTCCCCCGCGGAGCGCTACGCCGCCTCGACGACCTCGCCGCGTATCGCCTCGGCCCACTCCACGACCAGCAGTTCGTACTCCGCGCGCTCGTGCGCCGACAGCGACCCGCCCGCGCGCAGCCACAGCGACCTGATCCGCTCGTTCAATTCAGTAGCGGACCGCACGGAACCAGGGGCACCAGGATCGGGGGACATGCGGACAAGCCTAGGGGCAAGCGCTGACGGTCCGCTACCGCCCGGCTACCCGAACTGTATGGGGTTGGTCACGGCCTTGTGGATCAACGCCCGTACGGCGCAGGAGCTTTGACGCCCGACGCCGTACGCCGCACCCCACCCGCACGCCCCGAGATCCGGCGCCCGGCGAGACTCACCGCCCACTCACCCCCCAGAACCCCCACGCCTCCCCCTCCCCTTCCCCCAGCCTCCCCGCAAGCCGCTCGATGGCCTCCCGTACCCCCGAGCTGTACCCGTCCTCCCCCAGCCCTCGCGCCGCCACCCGAGCCGCCCGCAGATGCGTACGGGCCGCGTCGGGACGCCCCAGCTTCTCGTAGTCGGCGGCGAGGTTGAGGTGCAGGGAGGGATAGAGCGAGCGTACGGCGGACGGCGTCTCGTCGGCGGCGGTCAGCGCACGGAGGTCCCAGGCCAGCTCGTCGGAGGGGTCGTCCTGCGTGTCCGCGAGGTAGTGCGCGAGCGTGCAGCGATGCACCGCCTCACCGTCCTCCCCCACCTCCCCCCACATCTCCAGCAACCGGTCCCGCGCCTCTTCCCGGTCACCTCCGTGATGCAACATCACGACCTGCCCGATCCGCGTCAACAACGCGTCCACGGCCTCCTGCTCCCGCTGCTCCGCCACCGCGCGCCCTCCGTGCCAGGTCGTCCATGCCACCCAGGACGTTAACCGCAGGGACCGACGATCCCGGTCGGCGACACCAGAGACCAGACACCACAACCCACCCGACGTGACCGGCCGACGCGCGCCCCCTCACAACGCCGGCCGACCGAAGCCGAAGGCCCCCCGCCCTCACTTCAGATTCGGAACCGTCCAGTCGATGGCCGCATGCCCCTGCGCAGCCACCGCCTCGTTGATCTGCGTGAACGGCCGGGACCCGAAGAACCCCCCCTTCGCGGACAGCGGCGAAGGATGCACCCCCTGCACCACGACATGCCGCTCGTCGATGAGCCGGGCCTTCTTCTGCGCGTAGGCCCCCCACAGCACGAACACGGCGGGATCGGGCCGGGAGGCCACCGCCTTGATCACCGCGTCCGTGAACTTCTCCCACCCCTTGTTCTTGTGGGAGTTGGCCTCACCGGCACGAACGGTCAGCACGGCGTTGAGCAGCAGCACCCCTTGCTGGGCCCACGGCATCAGATATCCGTTGTCCGGAATCGGCGTCCCCAGCTCGGAGTTCATCTCCTTGTAGATGTTGCGCAGGGACGGCGGAATCCGCACACCGGGCCGGACGGAGAAGCAGAGCCCGTGCCCCTGCCCCTCACCGTGGTACGGGTCCTGACCGAGGATCAGCACCTTGACCTGGTCGTACGGCGTGGCCTCCAGCGCCGCGAAGACCTCTTCGCGCGGCGGGTAGACGGGACCCTTCGCCCGCTCCTCCTCCACGAACTCGGTCAGCTCCTTGAAGTAGGGCTGCTGAAGTTCGTCCCCCAGGACCCCGCGCCAGGACTCGGGCAGCATGGCGGTGTCGGTCACGTCATCGTCCTTCGATCGTGCGGTGTCTTCCACTTCCGGAACACTTCCAGAACTTACCGCCGCCCACTGACAATCGGCCCCGCGGCCCCTCTCACCAGCTCGTCTTCCGGGACAGCTCCCACACCATCATGATCGTCGCCGGGTCGAGGGACCGCTCCGCGCCGGCGATGTCCTCGCTCGCGGCGAGGTACTGCTTCCCCTGCCACAGCGGCAGCAGCCGCACGTCCTCGACGAGGAGTTGCTGGGCCTCCTGGAAGTCCTTGACGACGTCGGCGCGGTCGCTCTGCCGGCGGGAGCGCGGCAGCAGGACGTCGGTGATCCGCTTGATGTCGTAGGGCGTGCCGAGCGCGTTCTGGCGGCCCACGAACGGCGCGATGAAGTTGTCGGGGTCGGGGAAGTCGGGCTGCCACCCGCGCCCGAAGACCGGGTACTCGCCCTTCTGGTAGCCGAGGACGTACGTGTTCCAGGGCCGGCTCTTGAGGGTCACCCTGAACAGCCCGGACGCGTCCAACTGGGCCTTGATCTCGTTGAATTCGAGCCGGGTGTCGGAGCCGTACCGGTCGGTGGTGTACCAGAGGGTGAGCGGTACGGGCGTGGTGACGTCGGCCTTGTCGAGGATCGCGCGCGCCTTGCCGGCGTCGGGTTCGCCGAAGACGTCGAAGTAGGGCGTCGTGTGCCCGGTGAGGCCCTGCGGGATCATGGAGTACAGGGGCTCGACGGTGTCCTGGTAGACCTTGTGGGCGATGGCGCCCCGGTCGATGGTCTGGGCGACGGCCTTGCGTACGGCGATGTCGTTCGCGGCCGTGTCCTTGGGGTTGAAGACGAGGTAGTTGATGGCGCTCCCGGCGCCCTCGTGCAGTTCGAGTCCCTTGTTCTCGTCGCTCTTGCTCTCCAGGGAGACGACGTCGTCGGCGGCGAGCCCCTGGTAGGTGATGTCGATCCCGCCGTCGCGCAGGGACTTGACCATGCTCGCGGAGTCCGGGAAGTAGCGGATGGTGACGGCGTCGTTCTTGCGGGCGGCGAACCCCTTGTACGTCGGGTTGCGCACGAGGACGGCCTCTTTGCCCTGGTCGTAGGCGTCGAGCCGGTACGGCCCCGAGCCGATGACCCGGGAGTCCTTGCGCAGCGAGTTGTCGGGGTAGGCGACGGCGGGCACGAGGGAGAGCGCGGGGGTGGCGAGGACGAACGGGAAGGTCGCGTCGGGCTTGTTGAGCCGGAAGACGACACCGCGCTCGCCCTCGGTCTCGACCTTGTCGAGGGAGCCGAGGAGCCCGGCGGGACCGGTCTGCGCGTTGATCGCGCGGATGCGGTCGACGGAGTGCTTGACGGCGGCGGCGTCGAGCTTGTCGCCGTTGGAGAACTTCAGCCCGGGTCTCAGCTCGCAGCTGTAGACGCGGTGATCGGCGCTGAAGGTGCAGCTCTGGGCGGCGTCCGGCTCGGGCGAGGTCGCGCCGTTGGGGTAGGAGAGCAGCGTCTGGTAGACGTTGCGGAACAGCTCCCAGGAGCCGTCCCAGGCACCGGCCGGGTCGAGGGTGCTGGGCGCGCTGGTGGTGCCCACGACGATGGGCCCCTTGTCCCCGGAGCCGCTGTCGGAGAGGTAGCCGCAGCCCGCGACCATCCCTAGGGAGGCGATCACCGCCACACCCCGCAGGCTTCGCTTCATGAACACGCGCACGCTCCTCGATCGGCCGTACCAAGGGGGGTTGGCGCGAGACCCTACCGCAGCGCGGGGCGGCGTGAACCGGTTCCTCGTACACGTATTCGTACGAGGAGGAGTACGCCTCAGGCGCCGCCCAAAGCGCCGAAGGCGCCGCCCCAGGTCAGGAGCGACGCCTTCGCGAAGGTGCGACCGTGCTTATCCCACAGCCGCGTTGAGGAAGATCCCCCCGTCGACGACGAGTGTCTGCCCGGTGATCCAGTCGGACTGGTCGGACGTCAGGAAGGCCGCCGTCCCCCCGATGTCGGACGGCACGCCGAGCCGCCCGAGCGGGTACGCGGCAGCCGCCTCCGCCTCGCGCCCCTCGTACAGCGCCTCGGCGAACTTCGTCTTCACGACGGCCGGCGCGATGGCGTTGACCCGCACCTTGGGCGCGAACTCGTGCGCGAGCTGCTGGGTGAGGTTGATCATCGCGGCCTTGCTCATGCCGTACGCGGCGATGAACGGCGAGGGCGCGATCCCGGACACGGACGCGATGTTGACGATGGCGCCGCCGTTGTCCTTCTGCCAGGCGTGCCAGGTCTTCTGCGCGAAGCCGAGCGCGGAGATGACGTTGGTCTCGTAGACCTTGCGGGCGACGTTCAGGTCGAGGTCGGCGAGCGGTCCGAACACCGGGTTGGTTCCGGCGTTGTTGACGAGGAAGTCGACGCGCCCGAAGGCTTCCATCACGCGGTCGACGGCCTCGGCCTGGTGGTCGAGGTCGTGCGCCTTGCCGGCGACGCCGATGACGCGGTCGGCGCCGAGCCTGTCGACGGCTTCCTTGAGGGCGTCCTCGTTGCGTCCGGTGATGCACACGCGGTCGCCGCGCGCGACGAGCGCCTCGGCGACGCCGTACCCGATGCCTCGGCTGGCGCCGGTGACCAGCGCGACCTTGCCGGAGAGTTCCACAGTCATGGGGTGCTTCCTAGTTGACCGGGCCGCCGGCGACGTACAGGACCTGGCCGGAGACGAATCCGGCCGCCTCGCCGGTGAAGAAGGCGATGGCGTTGGCGATGTCCTCGGGCTCGCCGACGCGCTGGACGGGGATCTGGGTCGCGGCGGCCTTCTTGAAGTCCTCGAAGTCCATGTTGACCCGGTCGGCGGTGGCCTTGGTCATCTCGGTGGCGATGAAGCCGGGCGCGACGGAGTTGGCGGTGATGCCGAACTTGCCGAGCTCGATGGCGAGGGTCTTGGTGAAGCCCTGCAACCCGGCCTTGGCGGCGGAGTAGTTGACCTGGCCGCGGTTGCCGAGCGCCGAGGAGGAGGAGAGGTTGACGACCCGGCCGAACCCGGCGTCGACCATGTGCTTCTGGACCGCGCGGGTCATCAGGAACGAGCCGCGCAGGTGCACGTTGAGGACGGTGTCCCAGTCGGACGCGCTCATCTTGAACAGCAGGTTGTCGCGCAGGACACCCGCGTTGTTGACGAGGATCGTCGGGGCGCCCAGTTCGGCGGCGACGCGCGCGACGGCGGCCTCCACCTGCGCCTCGTCGGAGACGTCCGCGCCGACGGCGATGGCCTTGCCGCCGGCCGCGGTGATCTTCTCGACGGTGTCCTTGCAGGCGGCCTCGTCCAGGTCGATCACGGCGACCGCGCGGCCCTCGGCGGCCAGCCGTACGGCGGTGGCGGCGCCGATGCCGCGTGCCGCGCCGGTGACGATCGCGACGCGCTGTTCTGTGGTGGACATGTGCTGCTTCTCCTCGCCCTTGAGAAAACCCTCTTGAAGAACGCCGGCTGGCCCTCGCTGTGCGGTGAGCAACCGCTTAGTACCTTCGCCACCCGTGACGCTAGAAGCCCCGGCACTCCGTGTCAACGGGCCACCCGGCCACTGTGATCGAAACCCCGCCGGTCACCTCACCAGCAGATCCAGCAACCGTTCCGCCTCGGCCGCCGGATCCCCGGTCAGCCCGGTGTGCACGGGCCCCGGCTGCACGACGGCCGACCGGGGCGCGACGAGCCACCTGAACCGCTTCCCGGGATCGTCCCCGGCGCTCTGCCCGGCGGCCTCGCAGACCCGCTCCACGGCCCCCAGCGCCGCCCGCACGCCCTCGACGTCCGCCCGGGGGTCGAGGGCCAGCAGCCGCGCCTCGTCGAGATGCGTACGGGCCCCCACGTACCCCTTGGCGCGGCAGTACACCAGCACGCCCGCGTTGACGCACTCACCGCGCTCCACGCGCGGGACGACGCGCAGCAGCGCGTACTCGTAGACGTCCCCGGCGGCGCTGCGCCCGTCCCGGGTGATGTGCCGCTCGGTGAGCTGTCCGGCCATGTGGGTGAGGTGCTCGGTCATGCGCTGATCCCCTTCACGCGGGTGTGGATGTCGGCCGCCCGGGCCAGCAGCGGCGCCGCGTACGCCCGGCGCAGCGCGTCGGGGTCGTCGAAGCCGGCCTCGCCGGTGAGCCACTCGTCCGGGATCTCGGCGGTGACCTCGGCGAGGAGTTCCCCGGTGACCTGCGGGGCGAGGTCGGCGGCGGCGCCCGCGACGTCGGGCGCGAAGGCCGCGAGGGCGTGGTCGGAGGCGTCGTAGGGACGGGCGGCGGAGGTCTCGGCGGTCGGCCAGTTGTGGTGCCAGATCATCGTCGCGCCGTGGTCGATGAGCCAGAGCTCGTCGCGGTGCATCAGCAGGTTGGGGTTGCGCCAGGAGCGGTCGACGTTGTTGATCAGCGCGTCGAACCAGACGATCCGCCCGGCGTCCTCGGCGCTCACCTCGAAGGCCAGCGGGTCGAAGCCGAGCGCCCCGGAGAGGAAGTCCATCCCGAGGTTGGTGCCGCCGCTGGAGCGGATCAGGTCCTGCACCTGCTGGTCGGGCTCGGCGAGTCCGAGGACCGGGTCGAGCTGTACGGTGACCAGGCGCGGCATGCGGAATCCGAGCCGCCGGGCCAGCTCGCCGCAGACGACCTCGGCGACCAGCGTCTTGCGGCCCTGGCCCGCGCCGGTGAACTTCAGGACGTAGGTCCCGAAGTCGTCGGCCTCGACCAGACCGGGCAGCGAACCGCCCTCCCGCAGGGGCGTGATGTAGCGGGTGGCGGTGACGTCCTTGAGCATCCGCCCAGGTTACCGAGGGCGGGCCGACAGCTCGACGACAGCTCTGGCTTACGCCCGCCCGACCGCCCGCGCGCGAGGATCGCGGGACCTCCCCGGATCGGGGCCGCGCTGAACGGTTCACGGCCCGCAGCCGTACCCGTGTGCGTATCCCGAGAATCCCACCCCCCGAAGGGAAACCTCAGCATGACCAGCGGACCGCTCAAACCCCTCGCAGGCCCCGCCCGTCGTACCGTCGTGACGGCGGCCGGAGCGGCGGGGCTCGCCGTGGCGCTGACCGCGTGCGGAAGCTCCGACGACGACTCGTCGGCGGCGACCGGTTCGAACGACAACGGCACCACGGGCTCGACCGGTTCGACCGGGTCGTCCCCGTCCACGACGACCGGCGGCTCGGCCGGCGGCGCCGCGCTCGCCACCACCGCCGACATCCCCGAGGGCGGCGGCAAGGTCTTCGCCTCGGAGAAGGTCGTCGTCACCCAGCCGACGGCGGGCACCTACAAGGCGTTCTCCGCCGTCTGCACCCACCAGGGCTGTGCGGTCAAGAGCGTGGCGGACGGCGTCATCAACTGCCCGTGCCACCAGAGCAACTTCTCCATCGAGGACGGCAGCGTGAAGAGCGGCCCGGCCCAGAAGCCGCTCCCGTCGGTGAACATCACGGTCAGCGGCAACAACATCACCCTGGCGTAGCAGGGGAGTCGAACCCCGCCAGCACCTCGTCCGTGGTCGCGACCGTGGCGACCAACGCGAGTGTGTGGCGGACCATCGCGGGGGTGTACTCCGGCGGCACCCCCGCGATCGCGTCCGACGCGACGACCACCGTGTAGCCCGAATTCACCGCGTCGAACACCGAGTTGGGGATCGCGACGTTCGCCGACACCCCGACGACGACCAGCGTCCGGCACCCCAGGTTCCGCAGCAGCGCGTCTACCTCGGTCCCGTGCAGCGGCGACAGCCCGTGCAGTCTCGGTACGACGATGTCGCGCTCGTCGACCTCGATCGGCGCCGCGACCCGCACCGCGCGCGAACCGGCGAGCTGCTGGACGGGCAGCCGCTCGGCGGCCCGGAACAACCGCGCGTTGCGGCTCGCGCCCTTCCCGTCGGGCCGGCGTTCCGCGACCGCGTGGACGACCTGTACGCCCGCCTCGTGCGCGGCGGCGACCAGCCGGGCGACATTGTCCAGCACGCCCGACTTCCTTGCCTCGGCGGCGAGTTGGGGCAGGGCGGCGTCCTCTCCGACGACCCCCTCCTGACACTCCACCGTGAGTAGAACCGCATTCTCGGTGTCGAGAATCACATCTCCCCCTGGCTTCCGGGTCGCCCGAGAGGGTAGCCGCCATTGCGTCGGCCCGGAAGGCGGACCATGCTGATTTCTGACGATCCGTCAGAGGATCTTTCGGTGTCCTGTGAGGAAACCCGGCGGGGCCGGACGTAAGGAAAGACGGAACGAGCCAACAGAAAAGGGGGCCGCATGACTGTCACTCAGCGTCGGGGCCGCAAGATCATGATGACGCCGGGGGAACTGGACGAGTTCCTCGACACCCAACGCACCTGCCGGGTGGCCACGGTGTCGGCGGACGGCGCTCCGCACGTCAGCGCGCTGTGGTTCCTCTGGGACGGCACCTCGCTCTGGCTCTACTCGGTCGTGCGCAGCAAGCGGTGGACCCACCTGCGCCGGGACCCGCGCGTCGCCATCGTCGTCGACACGGGCGAGGAGTACGACCAGCTGCGGGGCGTCGAGCTGTCCGGAACCGTCGAGTTCATCGGCGAGATCCCCCGCACCGGAGAGCTGTGCGCCGAACTCGACGCCGTGGAGACCCGGTTCGCCCGCAAGAACTTCCGGCTGGACTCCATGCCGCACGACGGGAGGCACGCGTGGATACGCCTGACACCGGAGAAGGTGGTGTCGTGGGACTTCCGGAAGCTGGGGGCGTGAGGTCCGTTCAGGGGACCTGACACCCGCTCACGAGCCCCTCTCCGACGCCGACTTGAGCGCCTCCACCGCCGCCCTGACCGACGGGCGGCGGTCGGCGCCGGCCCGCCCGGACCACGTACACGTGCCGGCGCACCCCCGCCGCAGCGGCACGGTCACCACGCCCTCGGGCACCGGGTTGCGGCCCAGCAGAGGCGCGAACCCGGCCTGGACGAGCCCTGGTCAGGGGTGCGTCTCGTTGCCCTGATGAACCGTCAGCGGCTCGCTGCCCCGCGCCCTCAGCGTGAACTTCAGCCACTCGTGGCAGAACTCGCCCTCGGCCCACATCACCACCCACCCTCGGCGAGCGGCACCCCGCCGTCCATGCTCGCCGCAAAGCGCGAACTCCTCCCCCGGGGCGCCCGCACGGAGTCGGCCCTCTCCGCGACCGGCGCGCAACTCCAGTGGCGAAGCAACCGCATTGAACCCGCGCCCGGAAAACGAACGACCTATACCACTCCCCAATCGGAAGAACCCTTCACAGCCTCGGCGACGGCCCGAGCGAATTCCTCCGTCTCCTCCTCCCGCAGAGTGGAGACCGTCACCCGGATACCGGGACCGGAGTTCACCCGGAACCTCCCACCGGCGGCCACGGCCCACCCTTCCCGCAGCAGCCGAGCCACCACACCCGTCTCGTCCTCGACGGGAATCCACACGCCCAGCCCGCTCCGCCCCCGAGCCTCGACTCCTCGTTCCCGCAAAGCGTCGATCAGTGTCTCCCGGCGGCCCCGGTAGACCCCGCCCACCGCGGCCGGATCGACACCTCCGTGCTCCCACAGCCACACCACAGCCCGCTGCACCACCAGGCTCACCCACCCCGCCCCCAGGCGCTGCCGGCCCCGGACCCGGTCCACGGTCACCGCGTCCCCGGTCATCACGGCGACCCGCAGATCGGGCCCGTAAGCCTTGGCGACGGACCGCACGAAGGCCCAGTGCCGGGTGACCCCGCCCAGCGGGCAGAGCGGCAGATCCACGATCCCGTGCCCGTGATCGTCCTCGATGACCAGAACCTCGGGATGTTCCCCCAGAGCCTGGCGCAGTTCCCGGGCGCGCCCGGGGCTCACGGCGGCCCCGGTGGGATTCTGCGCCCGGTCGGTGATCACGACGGCCCGCACCCCGGATTCCAGAGCGCCCCGCAACTCCGCGACGACGGGCCCTTCGTCGTCGACGGCGACCGGAACGACCCGAAGCCCGAGAGCCGCCACCAGATCGAGCACCCGGTTCCACCCGGGGTCCTCGACAGCGACGGAGTCGCCGGGCTTCAGATGAGCCCCCAGCACCCGCTCGACCGCGTCCAACGCCCCTGACGCGACGACGAGTTCCCCCGCGGGCACCCCGTCCGCGTCGAACGCGCGCCGAGCCGACCGCCCCAGCTCGGCGTCGACGGGCGCCTCCCCGTACAGCACCGGCGCCCGACCGTTCGTCGCCGCGACGAACGCGGGCCCGAGCGCGGGCAGCAACGCCGGATCGGGGTTCCCGGAGGCGAGGTTCCGCACCCCCACCGGCACGGAGACGACCGCCCGCTCCCTCCCGGTCGTAGCGGGCCGCGCCCGTACCCTGCTCCCCCGCCGCCCCTGCGTCTCGATGACGCCCCGCTCCCGCAGGACGCGGTACGCGGCGGCGACGGTATTGGGATTCACCCCGAGCGTGACGGCCAACTCCCGCATGGGCGGCAGCAGTTGACCTGGCTCCAACGCCCCTTCACGCACCGCGCGCTCGATGCTCGCGGAAATGTCGGCCGCACGACGACCTTGGATCGGATACTCTTCTAGCACAAACAACAGTATGCACTAGTGCAATGGAGAACGCCATGCAGGGAACCACCGCACAGCAGCCGGCCACCCCGGACACGCCCCCCGCTCCCTACGCCAGGACCGACCGCACGATCCCCACCCGCTCCCCCCAACGAGCCTCGTACGACAGGGACGTGGTCCACGCGATACTCGACGAGGCGTACGTCTGCCACCTCGGCTTCGTCCGGGACGGCGCCCCCGTCGTCCTGCCCACCCTCTTCGGCCGCGTCGGCGAGCGCCTCTATATCCACGGCTCCACCGGCTCCCGCCCCCTGCGCATGACCGGCCGGGCCGCCGAGGGCCTCCCGGTCTGCGTGACCGTGACCCACGTCGACGGCCTGGTCCTCGCCCGCTCCGCCTTCCACCACTCGATCAACTACCGCTCGGTGGTGATCCACGGCCTCGCCCACGACGTCACGGACCCCGCCGAGAAGCGCGCGGCCCTGGACGCCCTGGTGAACCACGCGATCCCCGGCCGCGCCGCCGACTCCCGCCCGGCGAACAAGAAGGAGCTGGCGGCGACGGCCGTGATCCGCCTGGACCTGACGGAGGTCTCGGCGAAGACCCGCACGGGCGGCGTGAACGAGGAGCCCGAGGACCTGCCCCTCCCGCACTGGGCCGGCGTCATCCCCGTACACCGCACCTACGGCACCCCACTCCCGGACCCGGCCCTGGCACCCGACACGGAACTCCCCGCGTATCTCGGGGAGTTGTGATCCCGATGCACCTTGGGGGAGCCGTACCACCGATACGCGTCCCCGCACCACCGGAGGCCCGGCCGGCACGCGGCCCCCACGGCCGGGCCCCGGCCGCGACGCACAGCCCGCACGCCCCAGGCCCGGCCGCCGAGGCGCGGCACACACAGCCGGGGCCCAGCCGACGCTCAGACCCCACGGCCGGGCCCCGACGCGCACAGCTCACACGGCCGAGGCCCCGGCCGGCGCGCGACCCGCACGAGCCCCCCACCCCAGCCGCCGAGCCCGCCCCGCCCCGCCCTACTCACCCCCTCCCCGAGCCTCCGCCACCGCCAGCCCCGCCACCGACCCCAGCATCAGCACCGTCCCCACCACCGTCGCCCCGGTGACCCGCTCCCCCAGCACCGCGACCGCCAGCACGGCCGCGCTGACCGGTTCGAGGAGCATCACCACGGACACGGTCGCCGCACGGACGACGGCCGCGCCGGCGAAGTACAGGGCGTAGGCGAGGGCCGTGGGGACGGCGGCGATGTAGCCGACGAGCCACACCACCTGCCCCGGGTCGGCGGTGTGCGGCACCAGCCCCTCCCCCACCGCGAACGGCAGCAGACACAGCGCGGTCACCGCGAACGCGCCGACGGTCGTGCCGGAGGCGTCCTCCGCGCTCCCCCACCGCCGGGTGATCAGCGTCAGCGCGCAGTACCCGGCGGCGGAGACCAGCCCGAGCAGCACGCCCCAGGGCCGTACGACCCCGCCCCCGCCGCCCGCGAACAGCACGCCGAGCCCGGCGAGCGCCCCGGCGACGGCGAGGACGCCGCCCCGCCCGAGCCGCTCGCCCAGCGTCAGCCGCGCGCCGAGCGCGATGAACACGGGCCCGGCGCCGAGGGTGACGACGGTCCCGACGGCGAGGCCGGTCGCGGACACGGCCGCGAAGTACGCCGTCTGGAACACGGCGAGCGCGCCCCCACTGGCCAGCGTCAGCGCCCACCACCGGGCACCCCGCGAGCGACGGCCGGGCCGGCGCCGTACCGTACGTACCGCCTGCGCGGCCAGCAGCAGGGCCAGCCCGACGACGCAGCGCCAGAAGGACAGCGACACCGCGCCGAGGTCACTGACCCGGAAGACCAGCGAGGCGGCGGCCCCGGCGGTCCCCCAGGCGACCCCGGCGACGATCAGGTAGAAGAGCCCACGGCCGACCGGCGACATGGGCAGGGAAAAAGTAGACACGCGTTCTCCGCAGAAGCACACGAGATCCGAAGAGTGGACTTCGTCTGCGGGCAACACCGTTCAGCCCGGCGGCATCACAGCCGCGCCGGGCCAGTCACTCCGGAGGCCCGCCTCAGGCGGCCGGAGGCGGAAGAACGAGCGTCGAAGGCATGGTCAGGACCCTATACGGCGGTCTCGCGCGCGGCCAGGCCGGATTCCGGACGCCCGCCCGCCACCGGCTCCCCGGACACCTTCGCGGGCGTCGCCGACTGCGCGACGAACGCGCCCAGCAGCACGACCGCCCCGCCCGCGAGCTGCGCCGCGCCGAGGTGCTCCCCGAGCAGCACCCACGCGAGGACGGTCGCGATGACCGCCTCCGAACACGACACGACGGTCGCGACCTGCGGCGACAGCCGCCGCACGGAGACGACGCCGGTCGTGTACGCCACGACGGTCGCCACCAGCACGATCCACCCGAGCAGCAGCCACGCGGGCACGCCGGCCCCGTTCATGTCGGCGCCGCGCCCGAGCACGGCCCAGTCGAGGTCCCAGGGGCGCGCGACGACCGTGAGGACGGCGGCGCCGACCAGCAGCCCGTACGCGATCACCCCGAACGGGTCCGGCGCGTCCTTGCCGGTGCCCCCTCGGTCGGACAGCACGAAGTACCCGACCTGGCAGCAGGCGGCGCCCAGCGCGAGCAGCACCCCGAGCGCGTCGAACCGCATCCCGGCCCACACCTCGACGACGCAGGCGAGCCCGCCGACGGCCAGGACGACGCCGGCCACGGCCCGCCGGCTCACCGCACGCCGCTGCACGAACCGCACCCAGCCCAGCACCAGCGCGGGCGCCAGGTACTCCAGCAGCAGCGCGACCCCGACGGGCAGCCGCGAGATCGACCCGAAGTAGAACGCCTGCACTCCGGCGACGCCGAGCAGCCCGAACCCGGCGAGGAGTCCGGGCCTGCGCCGTACGAGATCCCGGTGCCGCCAGGCCACCGGCACCATCACCAGCGCGGCGAGCCCCACCCTCAGCCACACCACGTGCAGCGGTTCGAGCCCGCCCTCGATCAACGGCTTCGCCGCGACCCCGGACCCCCCGAACGCCACAGCGGACACCGCCGCCAGTCCCAGCCCCACACCATTCGCCTTAGCCACGCCGACATGATGACACCAGCAGACAGCACCGTCACCCCACCAAGCACCTGTCTCGCCCTGTGAACAGGGGGAGCCCGCCAACGAGCGACCCCGCCGACATTCCGACAACGACCCCAACAGCCTCCCGGCCGACTCCCATGACGATCTTCCAGCAGCCCGCCCCAGCGATACCCGGCCCAGCCGCCCCGGCGGGCTCCCCGCGAGCCACCCCAACTGCCTCCCGCCCCGCCCGCCCCAGAGCTCTCCCAGCCACCTGTCCCAACAGTCCCCCGCCCGGCCACCCCGGCGGGCCGTCAGCAAGCCATCCCAGCGATCATGCCCCCACGTCCACCCCCGCCACCTCACCCCCACCCCGTCTCCCCGGCCTCCCCCTTCTCCACCCGGTCCAGCACCTCCCCCGCGTCGACGCCCGCCCGCGCCAGCACCTCCACCGCCCTGGACCGGGGATCCGCCAGCACCGCCGCCAGCAGGTCGACCCCTTCGGCCAGCGTCACCCCCCGCCGCCGGGCCCGCGCCCGAGCCGCCTCCAGCGCGACGGCCGCGACGGGCGAGAACCCCTCGGCGACGGCGACGACCGGCAGCTGACCGGAGTCCTCGACGCCGCCCTGCCACCGCAGCCCGTACCCGATGCTGCGCTGGACGAGATACCCGAGGACCCGCGCGACCCGCGCCTCCTCACCGAACGCCCCCCGCACCCCGGGGTCGGACTCCAGCAGCGAGTGCAGCAGATGCGCGCTGTCGATCTGCCGGTCGGCGCCCCGTACGGCCCTGCGGCGCGCACCGGCGACCGCCGCCACGAGCTCCGCGCCGAACCCGGCGACGTCGTCCACGGTGGGCGGTACGGATTCATGGACCGTTTGCCGGGGAATACGGGGTTGCACCCCCTCACCCCATCAGTCCCGGACGCCCCCGGTCATCCTCGGTGCGAAGCATTTCCGCCTCCCACGCAAAGGGGACGAGGCACCCCGCAATCTCCTCCTTACGGATGACATCAGGCGAGCCCCCATCTATGGGGGCGCACATCACACCCCCGCACGCCCTGTACGCAACCACGAGGTGGGCGCTCACGTCACAGTAGTGAGAGAGGGGGTTCCGCTTGATGACCGTGAGCTGGCTGGTGGCGCTCCCGTCGGTCGACGGCCTCCAGTACGTGTACCGCGTCTACGCCCCCGAGGACGCCCTCCCCGCCGACCTGTTCTGGGCGGCCTGGCACTGCCACGACGAGGGCCCGCACCCGCGCGCGTGGGACGTCTTCGACGCGGCGGTGATACAGCGCCTGCGGTGAACGGCGGCCCGTTTCCCGCGAGTTCGCGTGTCTTGCAAGTTGCGGGCCCCGGAGCTACGTTCCGCGCACCCTGGCCGATTCGAAGAGGTGGTCGCATGGCCGAAGTGAGCGCCGAGGCACGCATCGAGGCATCGGCGGAGAAGATCTGGACCCGGCTGACGGACTGGCCGGCGTACGGCGAGTGGAACGCGACGCACACCGACTTCCCCCAGGGCGGGCCGGCTTCGCTGGAGACCGGGGCGACGTTCCAGGAGAACATGAAGCTGATGGGGTTCCCGGCGGAGGTCGAGTGGACGATCGGCGAGCTGACCCCCGCGCGCACCTTCACGATCACCGGCAAGGGCCCGATGGCGGTCGCCCTCCTGACGCGCTACACCCTCACGCCCGACGGCCCTTCGGCGACGAACGTCCGCATCGACGGCGAGTTCACGGGCGCGGCGGTGTCCCTCATGGCGGGCAAGCTGAAGGACTCGGCGACGGCGGCCCTCAACGAGTCGCTGCGGAAGCTGTCGACGCTGGTGGCCTGAGAGCACGCCGGACACGGGCAGGCGCCCCACGGAATCCGCGGGGCGCCTGCCCGGCCGTACGACGATCGCTCCCCGTCGGCCCAGTACTCGTCAGCTCAGCACTCGTCGACTCAGTCCTCGTCGGCGAGGATCAGATACAGCTTCTTACGAGCATCGTTGACAACAGCCAGAGCCTTCTCACGCTGCTCCTTGTTCCCGGTCCGCCAGACCTGCCCGAACGCCTCGAAGAGTCCGGACCCGGCCTGCCTGATCTCGTGCAGTGACTCCCAGTCGACCCCGCGCGTGGCCTCCTCCCAGGGCGTCTCGGCGACGTCCTCGGCAGCCGCGCGCCCGGCCTCGGTGAGGGAGAACAGCTTCTTGCCGCCCTCGCTCTCACTGCTGATGAGCCCTTCGTCCTCCAACAGCTGAAGCGTCGGATAGACGGACCCCGGGCTCGGCTTCCAGGCCCCGCCACTGCGCTCGGCGATCTCCTGGATCATCTCGTAGCCGTGCATCCCCCGTTCCTTGAGCAGGGCAAGAATCGACGCCCGCACATCCCCTCGCCGGGCCCTCCCCCGTGGCCCACCGCGCCCGCGCCCGCCCCAGGGCCCGCCCCCGAACCCAGGCCCGGGCCCGAACCCGCCCCCTCCCGGCCCGAACGGCCCGAAGGCGGCCCGCCGCCCCTCGAACCCACCACGCCCGCCACGCTCCCGCGGGTCCTGACCATGTCCACGCTCGAATCCATGCATACGCATCCGACTCACTCCATCCCATTCCGGACCGGCGATCTTCTTCAACCGATCGCGATACGCCAACGATATATCGGAACCGATCGCCTGACAACCCTCGCCCGGAAATCCGCTCGCGAAAACCCGCTGGAGCCCCCGCACCCCTGTCCGTACCGTCCCAGAGGTGACCTACCTGAGCCCCCTGGCCTACCTGCTGGGCATAGAAGGCGCCGCCCTCCTGCGCGCTCTGCGCGAGCGAACCGCCGACCGGGAATTCGTCGAGGCCCGCATCGCCGAGATCCGCACCCTGCTGGACACCCCCGCCCTCGCCGAGGGCGTGACAGCGGCGGACGACGCGATCAGCACGGCCGACGTGTACCGCTCCTGGGCGCCGCACTACGACGCTCCCGGCAACCAGATGATCGAGGTCGAACAGCCCGTCGTCCGGCGTCTCCTGGACGCCCTCCCCGTCGGCACGGCCCTGGACGCGGCCTGCGGCACCGGCCGCCACACCGCCTACCTGCACGAGCTGGGCCACGAGGTGACGGGCGTCGACGCCTCACCGGAGATGCTCGCCCTGGCCCGAGAACGCCTGCCGGACGTCACCTTCCACCAGGCCGACCTGCACCGCCTCCCGATCGCCGACGACACGATCGACACGGTCGTCTGCGCCCTGGCCCTGACCCACGTCCCCGACCTGACCCCCGTCCTGACGGAGTTCACCCGCGTCCTGCGCCCCGGCGGCCACCTGATCCTCTCGGACGCCCACCCCCTGGTCCCGTACCTGAGCCCCACCCTCCCCCGCCACACCACCCCCACCGCCCCGCCGTCCCTCCTGAAGGAACACCACCGCTCCCTGAGCGCCTACCTCACCGCGGCCCTCCCCCTGGGCCTCCACCCCCACCACTGCGAAGAGCCCGCCCGCCCGCACCGCCCCCTCCCCCCGACCGCGCCCCCACTCCCCACCCACATGACCTGGGACCTCCTCGACTGGACCCCGCAAGCCGCCACCACAGCCCTGAACGGCTCCCCGCTGGCGGTCGTCTGGCACTTCCGGCTCGAAGCCGGAACGAGCTGAGCACCGGTTCCCATAAGCCGGCCGACCCCGCTCCCCACCGGTCAGGAATCGAGAAGCGCGCACCCCCTTCCCCCACCTAGCCTGGCCTCAACCCCGCCCACACGAGGAGCCGCGATGACGAAGCCGCACGCCGCCGACAGCCACGACCTGATCCGGGTGCACGGCGCGCGGGTGAACAACCTGCGGGACGTCAGCGTGGAGATCCCGAAGCGGAGGCTGACGGTGTTCACCGGCGTCTCGGGCTCGGGGAAGAGCTCGCTGGTGTTCGGGACGGTGGCGGCGGAGTCGCAGCGGCTGATCAACGAGACGTACAGCGCGTTCGTCCAGGGCTTCATGCCCAACAACGCCCGCCCCGACGTGGACGTCCTGGAGGGCCTGACCACGGCGATCATCGTCGACCAGCAGCGCCTGGGCGCGGACCCGAGATCGACCGTGGGCACGGTCACGGACGTCAACGCGATGCTGAGGATCCTCTTCAGCCGCCTCGGCACCCCGCACATCGGCCCGGCGAAGGCGTTCTCGTTCAACGTCGCCTCGATCAGCGGCGCGGGCGCGGTGACGATCGAGCGGGGCGGCCAGACCGTGAAGGAGCGCCGCTCGTTCAGCATCCAGGGCGGCATGTGCCCCCGCTGCGAGGGCCGGGGCTCGGTCACGGACTTCGACCTGACGCAGCTCTTCGACGAGGAGAAGTCCCTCGACGACGGCGCGCTCCTGGTCCCCGGCTACAAGACGGGCGGCTGGGGCCACCGCCTGTACGCGGAGTCGGGCCTGTACGACGCGGGCAAGCCGATCAAGCGCTTCACGAAGAAGGAACGGCACGCGTTCCTGTACCTGGAGCCGACCCGCATGAAGATCGCGGGCATCAACATGACGTACGAGGGCCTGGTCCCCCGGATCCAGAAGTCGATGCTCGCGAAGGACCGCGAGGCGATGCAGCCGCACATCAGGGAGTTCGTGGACCGCGCGATCACGTTCACGACCTGCCCGGACTGCGAGGGCACCCGCCTGACGGAGGCGGCCCGCTCCTCGAAGATCGGCGGCATCAGCATCGCGGACGCCTGCCAGATGCAGATCAGCGACCTCGCGGAGTGGGTCCGCAAGCTGGACGACCCCTCCGTGGCCCCGCTCCTGGCCGCGCTCGGCCAGACTCTGGACTCGTTCAACGAGATCGGCCTCGGCTACCTCTCCCTGGACCGCCCCTCGGGCACACTGTCCGGCGGCGAGGCCCAGCGCGTGAAGATGATCCGCCACCTGGGCTCGTCGCTCACGGACGTGACGTACGTCTTCGACGAGCCGACGACGGGCCTGCACCCGCACGACATCCGCCGGATGAACGACCTCCTGCTGCGCCTGCGCGACAAGGGCAACACGGTGCTGGTGGTGGAGCACAAGCCGGAGGTCATCGCGATCGCCGACCACGTCGTGGACCTCGGCCCGGGCGCCGGCACGGCGGGCGGCACGGTCTGCTACGAGGGCACGGTCGAGGGCCTGCGCGCGACGGACACCCTCACGGGCCGCCACCTGGACGACCGGGCGAAGCTGAAGGACGAGGTCCGCGAGCCCACCGGCAAGCTGGAGATCCGGGGCGCGACGCGGCACAACCTGCGCAACGTCGACGTGGACGTCCCCCTCGGCGTCCTGACGGTCGTCACCGGCGTCGCGGGCTCCGGCAAGAGCTCCCTGATCCACGGCTCCATCCCGCGCGCGGCCGGCGTCGTCTCGGTCGACCAGACCCCGATCAAGGGCTCCCGCCGCAGCAACCCGGCGACGTACACGGGCCTCCTGGAGCCCGTCCGCAAGGCGTTCGCCAAGGCCAACGGCGTCAAACCGGCCCTGTTCAGCGCCAACTCGGAGGGCGCCTGCCCGACCTGCAACGGCGCGGGCGTCGTCTACACCGACCTCGCGATGATGGCGGGCGTCGCCACGCCCTGCGACGACTGCGAGGGCAAGCGGTTCCAGCCGGCCGTCCTCGACTACCACCTCGGCGGCAAGGACATCAGCGAGGTCCTGGCGATGCCGGTCGCCGAGGCGGCGGAGTTCTTCTCGACGGGCGAGGCGAAGACTCCCGCCGCGAGCCGCATCCTGGGCCACCTCGCGGACGTCGGCCTCGGCTACCTCACCCTCGGCCAGCCCCTCACCACCCTCTCGGGCGGCGAACGCCAGCGCCTCAAGCTGGCCACCCACATGTCCGACAAGGGCGGCGTCTACGTCCTCGACGAGCCGACGGCCGGCCTCCACCTCGCCGACGTCGAACAGCTCCTCGCCCTCCTCGACCGCCTGGTCGACTCCGGCAAGTCCGTCATCGTCATCGAGCACCACCAGGCCGTCATGGCCCACGCCGACTGGATCATCGACCTCGGCCCCGGCGCCGGCCACGACGGCGGCACGATCGTCTTCGAGGGCACCCCGTCCGCCCTGATCACCGCCCGCACGACCCTGACGGCCGAACACCTCGCGGAGTACGTCAGCGCCTGAGCACCCCCTGATCCCCGTACGCCGAGCAGCACCACGTACGAGGATCAGGGCCCTCACATCACCACCCCCGCCCCCTCGGCTCGCACCCGGCAATCCGCCACACCTCCTCGCTCACATACCAGTGGTCCCGCCCCACGAGCGCGAACTGCCGCTCACTGGCCCGCCCTTCACTCGCCCTGAACCGCTCCAGACACTCCTCCCAGCTCCACTCCACCTCGGGCACCGGCGGCAGCTCCCCGCGCGCCACGAGCCCGGCGATCAGCTCCCCGATCCGCACCGGCACGGGATGGCTCGCGTGGTACACCCCACCGGGCACCGCACCCTCCGCCAGCGCCAGCGAGGCGATCAGCCGCCCGAGGTCGGCCACGTCGACGACGGACAGCAGGGCCCTGCCCCCGTCCCACACCCCCGGCACCCGGGCCACCAGCTCCCGCAGCCCCGGCACCACCCACCGGTCCCCCTCCCCCAGCACCAGCCCCGGCCGCAGCACCACACCTCCCGCCTCCAACGCGAACCCCTCCCCGGCCAGCCGGCTCCGGCTCACCGCCGACACCGGCTCGGCGACGACCTCGCCGACCTCGATCCCGCTGTGCGGCCCGGCCCCGTACACGGCGGCGGTCGACAGATGCACCACCCGCCGCACCCCGCCCCGCCGGGCCTCGGCCATCACGGCCCGGGTCCCGTCGACGTTCACGGCCCGGCACATCGCCTCGTCGCCCCCGATGTACGAGGCGAGATGGACGACGGCCCGCGCGCCCTCGCACACTCCCGACACCGCACCGGGCTCGGTCAGATCACCGGTCACCCACTCGACGCCCTCCACCACCTCCTCCGGAACCCGTCTCACCACCGCCCGGACCCGCGCTCCCCGAGCCAGCAACTCCCGCACGGCCGCCGTCCCGACGAACCCGCCGGCCCCTGTGACCACGACAACGTCCGACCCCATACGCCAGTTCCCTCGCACCCGTCCAATTTTCCCGGATTGGCCTTGGCGCCCCGTCTCCGCCACCCCCTACTGTCACGTCCATGCGGATCAGAATCGTGGACGCCTTCACCGACCGCCCGTTCTCCGGGAACCCGGCGGGCGTCCTGCTCCTGGACTCCTACCCCGACGACGACCGCCTCCAGAACATCGCCCTGGAGGTCAACCACGCGGAGACGGCGTTCACCCACCCGACGCCGGACGACCCCGAGGCGGACTGGGCCCTGCGCTGGTTCACCCCCGCCACGGAGGTCGCGATGTGCGGCCACGCCACCCTGGCGACCGCGCACGTTCTGCACACGACCGGCGCCCACGAGGGCCTCGTACGCTTCAGGACCCTCAGCGGCATCCTCACCGCCACCCCCGCCGCCGACGGCTCGATCACCCTCGACTTCCCGACGGCCCCGCTGACGCAGGTCGACCTCCCGGACGGCGTCGCGGAGGCGCTCGGCGCGCAGCCGCTGTCCGCGTACGACACGGGTGAGAACGTGGGCGACCTGCTCGTGGAGCTGCCCGACGAGAAGACCGTCCACGCCCTGCGCCCCGACCTCAAGGCCCTCGCCGCCTACTCCGCGCGCGGCGTCATCGCCACCGCCCGCGCCGAGGACCCCGCCCTCGGCTACGACTTCGTCTCCCGCTGCTTCTTCCCCAACGTCGGCATCGACGAGGACCCGGTGACGGGCAGCGCCCACACCGCGCTGGCCCCCTTCTGGTCCCAGCGCCTCGGCACCCCCGACCTCACCGGCCTCCAGGCGTCCCCGCGCTCCGGCCGGGTCCGCACCTCCCTGCGCGGCAACCGCACCCTCCTGACCGGCCGCGCGGTCACGGTCATCGAGGGCGAACTCCTCGCCTGACTCAGGCGGTCGGCAACCAGCCGACTTTCCCGGCGAGGAGGGCGTACCCCACGAAAGCGCCGATATCGAGCAGCGAATGCGCGACGACGAGCGGCCCCACCCGCCCCCACCGCCGGTACAGATAGACGAACACCACCCCCATCACCATGTTCCCGATGAATCCCCCGATCCCCTGATAGAGGTGATAGGACCCCCGCAACACAGAACTGCCGACGAGCGCCGCAACCGGACTCCACCCCAACTGCCCCAGCCGCCGCAGCAGATACCCCACGACGATGACCTCTTCGAGGATCGCGTTCTGAAGAGCGGACAGCACCAGAACCGGATACTTCCACCACACGTCGGGCAACGCCTCGGGCACGACGGTCAGATTGAACCCCAGCCCCCGAGCCGCCAGATAGAACGCGATCCCACTGCTCCCGATCACAGCGGCAATGGCAGCCCCCCGCCCCAGATCCGGCCAGGGCCGAGTCCGATCGAACCCGAGCGCCCGCAAGGAGACCCGCTCCCGCACCAGAAAATGAGCCACCAGCGCCACAGGCACCAGCGCCGTCCCGATCCCGAACAACTGCCAGGCGAGATCCAGCCAGGGCCGCCCAGGAGCAGCAGACCCGTTAAGCGTCGCCGTCTGATCCTTGAGCCCCCCAGGCTTGGTGACAGACCCCACAAAACTGATCAACGCAGAAACCCCACTGGCCCCCAGGGAAACCCCCAGCACCAACAAGGTCTCATCCCGCAGCCCGCGCCGAGACCCCCGCCCCCAAGGCTGCTCCTCAGCCACAGAAGACACCACGCACCCACCCACTTCCTGTCCGGACCTACATCCTCCCCCAGCCGGAACAGGCCTCCGCGCGCGAGGAACGCGGGGACAGATGTCATGACGCGCCCACACCAGACGCTTTTAGGGGCGCGAGGAACTGCGCGAGCAACCACGAAGCACCCGCACCAGACCACGAACCCCTGGGGGCCAGGGGGCGGAGCCCCCGGCTGGGGTCGAAGGGGCGGAGCCCCTTCAGGATGGGATGGGTAGGGGCGGCGGGGGCGAAAAACCTCACGTCACCCCAACGCCGCGACCTCCCCCACCCCCACAGGCCACAGATGCACAGGCTCCCCCGCCCGCATCAACTCCCCGTACCGCCGGGTGGTGGCCGCCAACGCCTCCCCCCGCGACACCCCCGCCTCCAGCGCCCGATGAAACGTATCCACCTGCCACGTAGCCCCATTGACCCGCAGCCGGCACCGCTCCTCGATCACCCCGAGGTAGAAGTCCCGGTCCACGGCCTCCACCCCCCACGCGTCGAGCCCAGCCGCGGCCAACGGCAACAACTCGTCCCGCACAAGGCTCACCACGTCCACCTCCCCCACCCCACCGAGCCGCCCCCGCCGAGGCCACAGCACCCGCGCCTCGATCCCGTACCGGCACGCGGCGTCGAAGTTCGCGGCGGCGGCCTCGAAAGGCAGCCGCGTCCACACGGGCCGGGACTCCTCGGCGAGGGCCCGCACGACGCCGTAGTAGAACGCGGCGTTGGCCAGCACATCGGTGATGGTGGGCCCGGCGGGCAGTACCCGGTTCTCGACGCGCAGATGAGGAACCCCGTCGGCGACCCCGTAGACGGGCCGGTTCCACCGGTAGACGGTCCCGTTGTGCAGGACGAGTTCGGCGAGCTTGGGCGTCCCCCCGGCCTCGATGACCCCGAGCGGCTCCTCCTCGTCGCAGATCGGAAGAAGCGCCGGGAAGAACCGGAGATTCTCCTCGAACAGCTCGTACGCGGAGGAGACCCACCGCTCCCCGAACCAGGTCCGGGGCCGCACCCCTTGGGCTTGCAGCTCGGGGGGCCGGGTGTCGGTGGACTGGAGGAAGAGCGGGGGCCGCGACTCCCGCCACAGCTCCCGCCCGAAGAGGAACGGCGAGTTGGCCCCGACGGCGACCTGGACGGCGGCGACGGCCTGCGCGGCGTTCCAGACATCGGCGAACCGCCCGGGCGTGACCTGGAGATGGAGCTGTACGGAGGTGCAGGCGGCCTCGGGGGTGATGGACTTGGCGGTGCAGGAGAGCCGCTCGACGCCGTCGATGTCGAGGGTGAAGTCCTCGCCGCGGGCGGCGACGATCTGATCGTTGAGGAGGGCGTACCGGTCGACCTCGGAGAGGTTCGCGGAGACGAGGTCCTCGGCCCCGAGGGTGGGCAGAATCCCGATCATCACGATTCCGGCGTCGACTTCCCGGGCCTTACGGTGCGCATATGCCAGGGAGGTACGGAGTTCCTCGGCGAGCTGGTCGAATACCCGCCCGCCGAGCCGGTGTGGAGCTATGTTGACCTCCAGATTGAACCTGGCGAGTTCTGTTTGGAAATCACGGCTCGCGATACGTTCGAGTACCTGCCCGTTCAACATTCTCGGCGCGCCGTCGGCACCCGCGAGATTCAGTTCGATCTCCAGCCCCATGAGGTTCTTGGGGCGGTCGAAGCGCTGTTCGGCCAGCAGTCGCTCCAGCCCCGCGAGGCACTGCCGGAGCTTGTCGCGGTAGTGCTGCCGATCGGACAGGTCGAACGCGCCAGCCACGACCTTCTCGCCCATACGAAGCGTCCCTCCTCGGCTGGCGGCCCGGTCTCCCGGCCGCCGGGGGTCGTCCCGGGTCAGGAAGGATGATGCCCAGCGGAACGATCGATAACGCCCCCGGCGCCGTCCGGGGCCCGCTAGGCTGGGCCCAGCCCCTCGTAAGCACCCCATAAGTGACCGCCGACACATTCGACGAAGCGTGACGCGGAAATCTTTTTCCGGAACTCGGCTGCTCGTGAAAAACACCGACGGAAATACGCCGACCGCGGGGCGGAGACTTTCCCAGGTGGACGCCGGTGAGGATGCTCTGAATCGGGATGATTCAGTCGTATCGCCGACCGAATAGATACTTGCGACAGGGAAAGGGATCGGGTAGCCGAAACCCACTCCGAACACCCGTCGTATAAACTCCGCGGCAGGCGGAGAAGGCGGGAACCCGGCCGAAGGAACTGCCGTTCAGGCCGCGGACGACAGATCGCACGCACCCCGGTACACCGGCCACGGCACCGCCTCTCCGACCGCACCGCCCCGAATCCGAGAGCTGACAGCGCCGTCCGCCCCCGCCCTCGCGTCACCCCTGCCTGTCGAATGAGAGAGGCGACCCACCATGCCGCTGCATGTCCCCCCGGCACCCGCGCCCGCCCTGCGCTCCGTCCTCACCGCCCTCGGCTCCCCGACGGCCGTCCGTGAGGCCCGTACCCCGTCCCTGAGGACCGCCGAGGGTCAGGCGGTACCCGAACTCCCGCTCCCGCTGCACGTGCTGGACCGGATCAGCGCCGAGGGCGTGCCCGAGACCCGGCTGGCCGGCTGGCGGTTCCTGATCCGCTGCCAGGAGCGGGCCGTGGCCGCGGCGGAGACCCGTCTCACGGCGGACGGCTGGACGTTCTCGCACTTCTTCGAGGGCCCGTACATCGACTCGACGGAACGCGCCCTGCGCCAGGCGGAGTCCACCGAACTCGCCGTCCAGGCACGCCTGTTGTCCGTCCCCGGCCTGTACATGCTGACGCTCTGGCTGCACGGCGACTGCGCGTCCGACGGCACGACCGGGCACCCCGCCCCGGCGGACGTCCTGATCCCGCTGGCCCCGGCCCCGCCCGGCATCGCGGCCCACCGCCCGCACCGGGTCGCGGAGTTGCTCCCGGCGCTCACCCACCGGGTCACGCCGGCGCCCCTGTTGAGCTCCCCGGCGTGACGTCATCCTGTCGGACTAGCCCGTTGTGACCAGCCCGAACCATCCGAAGTGACCGGGCGGCGGGACTGAACCGCCCGTGCGAGTGACGCGTCATGAACCTGTGAGTAGCGGTACCGCGAAATCCCTGCGGATCCACGCCCGTAGAGCAACACTGGGTTCCGACCGACTTATCACAACGGGGGCGGCCATGAACGACGCTTCGCGCCGCGAGAACGACATGACACACGATCCACACATCGCACCGGTCACTTCATCCGTCACGACAGAGCGAAAGATCCCTTCCATGTGCCAGCACCAGCCACCGTGTCCGCCAGCCGACTCCACCGCCCGGGACTGCGCCCGCCTGGTGGCGCACCACCCGGAACAAGGCTGGAGCCTGCTGTGCAACGGCGTCCTGCTGTTCGAGGACACCGGTGAGCTGCTGCCGGACGGCAGCGTGATCGACCCGCACCGCCCGCTGGGCCCGGGCCGAATCGTGGCGGTGGCCTGAGAACAGAGCAGCGGACCAGGGCACTTCCAGGGCCGGCGACACACCCGTGTCCCGGCCCTGACACATGCCCACCGCCACTTCTCGCCCCTCCCCGCCCAAAACCCCTCCCCTCCCCGCCGTTTTTCCGGAAGACTCCTGGAAGTTTCGGCTCGGGTACCGGAAGCAGAGGCGGGCACATGGCACCACAGGACACCGAGGCACAGCACACCGAGGCGCACAGCGTCAAAGCGCACGGCCTCGATGGGCACGACTTCGATGGGCACACCCCCGCAGCACAACCCGCCGCCCCATCCCACACCGCGACACCCCACACCGCGCCCCCCGGCACCACCCCCTCCACCCCCACGCCCCTCACTCCCACACCCCCCGCCCCCGCACCCCCCGCCAAAATCACCATCACCGAGATCGCCCGCCGCGCAGGCGTCTCCGTCCCCACCGTCTCCCGCGTCGTCAACGGCCGCTCGGACGTCTCCCCCGCCACCCGGGCCCGCGTGGAGGAACTCCTGCGTCTGCACGGCTACCGCAAGCGCCCCCCGACCGCCCCGGCCCGCAGCCCCGCCCTCCTGGACCTCGTCTTCAACGACCTCGGCAGCCCCTGGGCGGTGGAGATCATCCGCGGCGTCGAGGAGGTCGCGCACGCGGCCGGCGTCGGCACGGTCGTCTCGGCGATCCACGGCCGCACCGGCGACGCCCGCGAGTGGATGCGCAACCTGAGGGCCCGCGCCTCGGGCGGCGTCATCCTGGTCACGTCGGACCTGGAACCCACGCTGCACGAGGAGTTGAGGATCCTCGGCGTCCCCCTGGTGGTCGTCGACCCGACGGGCACGTACGCGGACGGCGTCCCGGTGATCGGTGCCGCCAACTGGTCCGGCGGCCTCGCCGCGACGGAGCACCTGCTGGCCCTGGGCCACCGCAGGATCGGCCTGATCGCGGGCCCCCCGAGACTCCTGTGCTCCCGCGCCCGCTACGACGGCTACCGCGCGGCGCTGGAGGCGGCGGGCGTCCCGGTGGACGACTCCCTCGTCGTGCCCGGCGACTTCCAGTCCGCGTCGGGCTTCCGGGGCACGGGCACCCTCCTGGACCTCCCGGACCCGCCGACGGCCCTGTTCGCGACGAGCGACCGGATGGCGCTCGGCGCGGTGGAGGCGCTGCGCCAGCGGGGCCTGCGCGTCCCGCAGGACATGAGTGTCGTCGGCTTCGACGACCTCCCCGAAGTCCGCTGGTCCGCCCCGCCGTTGACGACCGTCCGCCAACCCCTCGCCGACATGGGCAAGTTGGCCGTCCGTACGGCCCTGCGCCTGGCGCACGACGAGCATCCCGACTCGCCGCGCGTCGAGTTGGGCACGGAACTGGTGGTGCGGTCCAGCACCGCACCACCAGCCCGCCCCTGAAACCCTCCTACTTGAGCGCGTTCCGGAGCGCGAAGTAGGCGGGTTTCGGCTTGAGTTGCTCATCCCAGGGGAGAGCGGCCCCTTCACCGGGGAAGACGGCCGGGATCCACGAGTACTTGTCCGTGTAGTCCCAGATCGTGATGCCCACGCACCGCCGCACCGACAGGCACGCGTCGGTCATGTCGGCGTACCACTGGGCCTGTTGGGCGAGTTTCTCCTCGGTCGCGGGCACGAACATCCGCACGTCGACCTCGGTGAGCGCGGTGTCGAGCCCCAGCCGGGAGAAGCGGCGGAGGTTGTCCTCCAGGGTCGTCGGATAGCCGTACTGGAGGGCCAGGTGCGCCTGGAGGCCGATCCCGTCGAGCGGCACGCCCTGTGCCTTCAGCTCCTTGGCGAGCTTGTAGTAGGCGTCGCTCTTGGGGCCGACGGCCTCGATGTTGTAGTCGTTGAGGTACAGCTTGACGCGCGGGTCGGCCTGCCGGGCCCAGCGCAGCGCGTCGGCGATGTAGCCGGGGCCGAGGGTCTTGTAGAAGATCGTCTCGCGGTAGGTGCCGTCCTCGTTGAACGCCTCGTTGACGACGTCCCAGGCGTACAACTTGCCCCGGTAGTGCCGGACTTCGGTCTGGATGTGGTTCTTGAGGACGGCCCGCAGCTCGGCCGCCGTCCACTCCTTGCCGGTCAGCCAGTCCGGGAGCTGGCTGTGCCAGACGAGGGTGTGGCCGCGCACCCTCTGGTGGTTGGCCCGGGCAAGGTTCACGATCTCGTCGCCGGCGGTGAAGTCGAAGACGCCCTGCTGGGGTTCGGTGGCGTACCACTTCATCCCGTTGCCCGGCGTGATCATGTCGAACTCGTGGCCGAGGATCTTCGTGTAGGGGGCGTCGGTGAGTTCGGGGTTGTCGGTGGCGCTGCCGAAGTAACGCCCATGCCGTTGGGCGAGGTCGGCGAGTGTCGCCTTGTGGTGCTGTTCCCCGGCCTGGGCGGCGGGGCCGCTCGCGACGCCTGCGGCGACGAGGGCGGCGGCGAGCGCCCCGGCGAGTCTGAGACGGGTGCGGACGAGCATGCTGCGACTCCTCAAGGGGGGTGAGCCGTACATGAGCTGGCCGGTCAGCCTTTGGAGGCCCCGGCGGTGAGCCCGCCGACGAGCTGGCGCTCGGCGACGGAGTAGAACGCCAGGGCGGGCACCATGGCGAGGACGAGGTAGGCGAAGACCCGGGCGTACTCCGAGGAGTACTGCCCCTGGAACTGCTGGACCCCGATGGGGATCGTCCACCAGCTGGGGTCGGTGAAGACGAGCAGCGGCAGCAGGAAGTTGTTCCAGCTGCCCACCACGGCGAGGACGGAGACGGTCCCGAGGGCCGGGCGGGCCATCGGCAGCAGCACCCGCCAGAAGAACCCGAGCGGCCCGCAGCCGTCGAGGGTCGCCGCCTCCTCCAGCTCCGCCGGGATCTCCCGGAAGAACCCGCGCAGGATGACGATGGTCACCGGTATCCCGAACGCGGCCTGCGGCAGGATCACCCCGAGCGGGTTGTCCAGCAGGTCGAGGGAGCGCAGCAGCAGGAACAGCGGCAGCGCGACGACCGCGAAGGGGAACATCAGCCCCATGGTGAACAGCGTGAACAGCGCCTCCCGCCCCCGGAAGGAGAACCGCGCGAAGGAGAACGCGGCGAGCGCGGAGACCCCGACCACCGCCACGGTCGTCGCGACGGCGATGAAGGTGCTGGACCCGACCATCCGCCAGAAGGAGCTGGACCCGAGGATGTCGGTGTAGTTGGAGGTGATCCACTTCTCGGGCAGCCCCACGGGGTTGCGGGAGAGTTCGTCGGTGGTCTTGAACCCGGACAGCACCGCGTACAGCAGCGGTACGGCCATCATCGCGCCGACCATGACCAGGACGACGTGCAACGGCAGACTGCGCCAGCGCCTCTTCACGCGCCGCCTCCTCGCATGGTCGTGGTGGCCCCCTCCAGGTCCCGGCGCAGGACGTAGCGCTGGTAGACGAGGGCGAAGACGAGACTGATGACGAACATCGCGACGCTGATCGCGCTGGCGTAGCCGACCTGGTAGCGCTTGAAGCCGTACTGGAACAGCGACACGGCCATGGTCTCGGAGTGGTGGTCGGGCCCGCCGCCGGTGGTCACCCACACCAGGTCGAAGAGCTGGATCGCACCGATCACCGACAGGAACACGCTGATCCTGAGGGTCGGCGCGAGCAGCGGCAGCGTGATGGAGCGGAACCGCTGCCAGGGCCCGGCGCCGTCGATGAGCGCGGCCTCCTTCAACTCGGCCGGGATGGACTGGAGTCCGGCGAGGTAGAGCATCATGTGGAAGCCGAAGTACTTCCAGGTCATGACGAGGAAGAGCGTCGCGAGCACGGTCGAGGGATCGGAGAACCACTCCCCGCCGAGCCCGTCCAGCCCGATCCGGCCGAGGAGTTGGTCCGCGAACCCGTCGTCGGGCGCGAACAGCATGCTGAAGAGGATGCCGGTGATCGCCTCGGAGAGGATGTACGGCGCGAAGAACAGCATCCGGTAGACGGCCCGCCCGCGCAGTTTCTGGTTGAGCGCGACGGCGAGGGCGAGCGCGAACGGCAGCTGGACGACGATGGAGAGCCCGATGATCACGGCGCCGCGCCCCAGGTCCCCGATGAACACGGAGTCCTGGAGCAGCCGCGTGTAGTTGTCGAACCCGATGGCCTCGGAGGGCCACCCGAACCCGCCCCAGCGGAAGAAGGACGCGTACACGGCGAACAGCATCGGCAGCAGCACCAGCACGCCGAACAGCACGAGCGCGGGCACCTGGAACGCGAAGGCGGTGAACCAGTGCGCGATCCGCCGCCGGGAGCGCGCACGCCGGGAGACGGGCGGCTCCTTCACCGCCGTACCCCGCTCCTCCTCGACGAACGTCGAGGTCACTGCTCTTCCTTGGCGGTCTTCGTGATCGCCTCGGTGACCTGCTTCGGCGACTTGGACCCGGCGATGAGCCCGGCCACGCTGTCGTTGACCTGCTGCCCGACGGCGGGCGCGTAGGCCTGGTCGAGGTAGAGCTGGAACCCGGTGGCGGCCTTCAACTGGGCTTGTACGGCGGAGAGGTTGGGGTCCTTGAGCGCGGACTCGGCGGCGGGCACGACCGGCAACGCCCCGGTCTTGGAGACGAGTTCGATGTCGGTGGCCTCGGAGGCGAAGAACTTCAGGAAGTCCACGGCCGCCTGGGGCGCGCCCTTGCGCAGCGCGTGGCCGCCGCCCCCGCCGAACACCTCGGTGATCGCGCCCTTGCCGCCGTCGACCGCGGGGAAGGGGAAGAACCCGAGGCCGGCGCCGATGCCCTTGCCCGCGTCGGCCTCGACGGTGGGCGCCCACTGGCCCATCAGCTCCATCGCCGCCTTGGCGTTGCCGACGGCCGCGGCCTGCCCGGTCGGGGTGGAGTAGGCGGCCCCGAGGAACCCCTTCTGGAACGGCTGGAGGTCGATCAGCTCCTGGAGGTGCTGCCCGGCCTGTACGAACCCGTCGCCGGTGAAGTCCTTGTCGGAGTCGGCCTTCTGGAGGGCGTCGAGCCCGGCCGTACGCATCGCGAGGTACGCCCAGTAGTACATCCCGGTCCAGCTCTCCTTGCCGGCGAGCGCGAGCGGGGTGACCCCGGATGCCTTCAGCTTCCGTACGGCGTCGAGGAATCCGGACCAGGTGGTGGGCGGCGCGGCGATCCCGGCCTTCTTGAAGAGCGCCTTGTTGTACCAGAACCCGATCATGCCGATGTCGAACGGGATGCCGTACACCTTGTCGTCGATGAGGTACGGCGCCTTCGCGACCGGCAGCAGGCCGTCGGACCAGGGCTTGGTGCGGTCGGTGAGGTCCTCGACGAGCCCGGCGTCGACCTGCTGCTTGAGGACGCCGCCGCCCCAGGTGTGGAAGATGTCGGGGAGCTTGCCGGAGGCGGTCTGCGCCGTCATCTTGGATTTGTAGGCGTCGTTCTCCAGCTGGACGATCTTGATCTTGACGCCCGGGTTCTGGCTCTCGAACTTCTTGGCCAGAGCCGCCCAGACGTCCTTGGCGGGCTGGGTCGTGGAGATGTTCCACCACTCGACGGTGGTCGTGCCCCCGGACGATCCCCCGTCCGAGTCGCCGCCGCAGCCGCTCAGCGCCGTCACGCCCAGACCGGCCGCGGCGGAGGCCCCCAGGAAGCCTCGGCGGGAGAGTGCCGGGTCGCCCATTGTGCTCTCCTCGATTGATCGAAAGTTTCGTAGCAGATCCAGAAAGCTTCGCTGCTGCCGCACCCTAGAGACAGCCTCCGAGCGGAGGCAACCCCTTGAACACGGTCAATTCGAAGGCCAGTTGGAGAACGCTCCCCAGCCCGTTACACGGAATCCACCCCAAGACGGTTCGAAACATTCGGCTCGAACGGCGAACATTACGAAATCGCAGCCTCCGCCGACCATGACACTGGGTGTCCACTCCCCCGTACGGCCCAGTCCACCTCCACGGCCTCACACCCACCCCGACCAGGCCAGTCTTAACGCAAGCTTGACGCCCCCCACCCCCCGAACCCCAGGCCCGCGTGTCACTCTCTGCTTACGCTGTAGCCGCCGTCCGCGTGATGGCCGCAGCCGCGCCCGAGCCGCACACCTGGAGCACCGCCGATGGCCACGACCGAACGACCAGCACCCAGCCGCCTCAGGGCCTGGATGCTGGAGGGCCTGTCCGACATGGGCAAGGGCAAGGCGGCCGAGGGGGACCGGGGCGAGAGCGAGCGGAAGCCCGAGGTCCACCGCGGCCAGCCCTGGTACCGCGTCATGTGCCTCACCGGCGTCGACTACTTCTCCACCCTCGGCTACCAGCCCGGTATCGCCGCCCTCGCCGCAGGTCTCCTCTCCCCGGTCGCGACGATCGTCCTCGTGATCGTCACCCTCGCGGGCGCGCTCCCCGTCTACCGCAGGGTCGCCGAGGAGAGCCCGCACGGCGAGGGCTCGATCGCGATGCTGGAGCGCCTGCTCTCCTTCTGGCAGGGCAAGCTGTTCGTCCTCACCCTGCTGGGCTTCGCCGCGACCGACTTCCTCATCACGATCACCCTCTCCGCCGCCGACGCCTCGACCCACCTGGTGGAGAACCCGCACCTCACCAGCGCCCTGCACGGCAAGCAGATGCTGATCACCCTGGTCCTGGTCGCGCTGCTCGGCGCGGTCTTCCTCAAGGGGTTCCTGGAGGCGATCGGGGTCGCGGTCGTCCTGGTCGGCGCCTACCTCACGCTGAACGTCGTGGTCGTGGCCGTCGGACTGTGGCACGTCATCACCGCCGGCCATGTGGTCACCGACTGGTCCAACGCGCTCACCACCGAGCACGGAAACGTTTTTGCGATGATCGGCGTCGCCCTGATCGTCTTCCCCAAGCTCGCCCTCGGCCTCTCCGGCTTCGAGACCGGCGTCGCCGTCATGCCGAACGTCAAGGGCGACCCGGACGACACCGAGGAACGCCCCGCGGGCCGCATCCGCGACACCAAGAAGCTCCTCACCACCGCCGCCCTCATCATGAGCGGCTTCCTCATCGCCACCAGCTTCATCACCACCCTCCTCATCCCCGAGAAGGAGTTCAAGACCGGCGGCGAGGCCAACGGCCGCGCGCTCGCCTACCTCGCCCACGACTACCTCGGCAGCGCCTTCGGCACGGTGTACGACGTGTCGACGATCGCCATCCTCTGGTTCGCCGGCGCCTCCGCGATGGCGGGCCTGCTCAACCTGATGCCGCGCTACCTGCCCCGGTACGGCATGGCCCCGCACTGGGCCCGCGCCGTGCGCCCCATGGTCATCGTGTTCACGCTGATCGCCTTCCTGGTGACCTGGATCTTCGACGCCGACGTCGACGCGCAGGGCGGCGCGTACGCCACCGGCGTGCTCGTCCTCATCAGCTCGGCGGCGATCGCCGTGACCATCGCCGCGCACAAGGCGGGCCAGCGCAACTGGACCATCGGCTTCGGCGTCATCGCCGCCGTCTTCCTCTACACGACGGTCGCCAACGTCATCGAACGCCCCGACGGCGTCAAGATCGGCGCCTGCTTCATCGCCGGCATCATCCTCGTCTCCCTGCTCTCCCGCCTCGCCCGCGCCTTCGAGCTGCGCGTCACGAGCGTCACCCTCGACCCGATGGCGGAACGTTTCGTACGGGACATGGCGAGCCGCAAGATCCGCCTGATCGCCAACGAGCCCGACCGGCGCGACGTCGCCGAGTACCGCGAGAAGATCGAGCAGATCCGCGAGGACAACGACATCCCCGGCCAGGAGGACTACGTCTTCGTCGAGGTCACCGTCACCGACCCCTCCGAGTTCGAGGCGAGCCTCACCGTACGGGGCGAGGTCCTGCACGGCCGCTACCGCGTCCTGACCCTGGAGCACTCCTCCATCCCCAACGCCCTCGCGGCCCTCCTCCTGCACATCCGCGACTCCACCGGCTGCACCCCGCACATCTACTTCGAGTGGACCGAGGGCGGCCCCTTCACCAACTTCCTGCGCTTCTTCCTCTTCGGCCAGGGCGAGGTGGCCCCGGTGACCCGCGAGGTCCTCCGCGAGGCAGAACCGGACCGCGCCCGCAGGCCGAGGGTCCACACGGGCTGAGATCCGTACGCGGCTCAGCCTGGGCCGGGGTCGCCGTACCAGCTCAGGAGCGTCGTACGGCGACCTATCGTGACCGCATGCACTCCTACACCATCGGCCAGGCCGCCCGCCTCCTGGGCGTCAGCCCCGACACCGCACGCCGCTGGGCGGACGCGGGCCGCTTCACCACCCACCGCAACGACGCGGGCCGGCGCCTCGTCGACGGCACCGACCTGGCCGCGTTCTCCGTCGAGCTGGCCCGCTCCGACGGCGACGAGACCCCCTCGCACACGTCCGTCCGCAACGCCTTCCCCGGCATCGTCACGGCCGTGAAGCTCGGCGACGTCGCCGCCCAGGTCGAGATCCAGGCGGGCCCGCACCGACTGGTCTCGCTGCTCACCCGGGAAGCGGTGGAGGAACTGGGCCTCGAAGTGGGCATGGAGGCGACGGCCCGGGTGAAGTCGACGAACGTCCACATCGACCGGACGTAACCCACCGCAGATACCATCCGAATCACGCACCCGCCCAGCTCATGCGGCACGAAGAGAGACTTACACCTCGCAGATGCGGCAGTATCATCATCCCGGCCGTCAGCCGATCCGTCTCCGAGGAGTACCCGTGATGACCCGTCCCGCGCCCCGCCCCCGCCGGCTGCTCCAGGTGACCGGCGCGGGGGTCGCCGCGCTGCTGACGCTGAGCGCGTGCTCCTCGGACTCCACGCCGGCCCCCGGCACGCCCCCGTCCGCCTCCGGCAAGGTCTCCGGCACGGTCACCGTCTTCGCCGCCGCCTCCCTCAAGGAGACGTTCACCGCGCTCGGCGAACAGTTCGAGAAGGCCCACCCCGGTACGAAGGTCACCTTCAGCTTCGCCGGCAGCGACAGCCTCGCCGCGAGCATCACCGGCGGCGCCCCCGCCGACGTGTTCGCCGCGGCCAGCGCCAAGACCATGGCCATCGTCACCGGCAAGAAGGACAACGCCACGACGCCGGTCACCTTCGTCCGCAACCAGCTGGAGATCGCCACCCTGCCGGGCAACCCCGACAAGGTCACCGGCCTCAAGGACCTCACCAGGCCCGGCCTCAAGGTCGTCCTGTGCGACAGGACGGTGCCCTGCGGCGCAGCGGCCGACAAGATCCTCACCGCGACGGGGGTCGAGGTCACGCCCGTGTCGTACGAGCAGGACGTCAAGTCCGCGCTCACGAAGGTCGAGCTCAAGGAGGCGGACGCGGCCCTCGTCTACAAGACCGACGTCCACGCCGCCGGCACCAAGGTCCAGGGCATCGACTTCCCCGAGTCCTCCCAGGCCGTGAACGACTACCCGATCACCCTCCTCAAGGACGCCCCCAACGCGGCGGCGGCCAAGGAGTTCATCGCCCTCGTGCAGTCCCCGGAGGGCCGGAAGATACTGACGGAGGCGGGTTTCCTCCAGCCGTGACCCGCCCGAACGCCCCGAGGGAGAACGCACAGTGCCGGCGCCGAAGCCCCGCCCCGCAAGACTCCGCAGGCCCGTCCCCCTCCCCCTCCTGCTCCCGGCCCTCCTCGGAGTCGCCTTCCTCCTGCTCCCCCTCCTGGCCCTCCTGATCCGCGCCCCCTGGAACAGCCTCCCTTCCCTCCTCACCACCCCCGAGGTCTGGGAGGCCCTCCGCCTCTCCCTCTTCTGCGCCACGGCGGCCACAGCGGTAAGCCTGGTCATAGGCGTCCCCCTGGCCTGGCTCCTGGCAAGAACGGACTTCAGAGGCAGAGCGCTCCTGCGAGCCCTGGTAACCCTCCCCCTGGTCCTCCCCCCGGTGGTAGGAGGCGTGGCCCTCCTCATGGCCCTGGGCCGAAACGGCATAGCGGGCCAATGGCTGGACCGCTGGTTCGGCATCACCCTCCCCTTCACGACAACAGGCGTGGTGATAGCCGAGGCATTCGTAGCCATGCCGTTCCTTGTGATCAGCGTAGAAGGCACCCTAAGAGCAGCGGACCCCCGCTACGAAGAAGCAGCGGCCACCCTGGGAGCAACCCGCTTCACAGCATTCCGCAGAATAACCCTCCCCCTCATCGCCCCCGGCATAGCCGCAGGAGCGGTCCTGGCCTGGGCAAGAGCACTGGGCGAATTCGGCGCCACGATCACCTTCGCAGGCAATTTCCCAGGAAAAACCCAGACAATGCCCCTGGCGGTCTACTTGGCCCTGCAAAGCAACCCGGAATCAGCAATGGCCCTGAGCCTGGTCCTCCTGACCGTCTCCATAGCGGTCCTGGCGGCCCTGAGAGAAAACTGGCTGACAACAACCTGAACGCAAAAAACCCTGAACATGCGGCTCCCGCCACAAAGTCCCACCCCCTCAAAAGGCGCGGAACCCCACCAACAAACGGCTACCACCTCACGAGCACGCCAGCCCCACCCACCTCACATCCCAACCCACAGCCCCCACTCCCACCCCAGGGGCGCGGGGAACTGCGCGACCAGCCACAACAAACCCGCACCCGACCCTCAACAAAAACCCACCCCCACCCCACCCGAACCCACCCTCCCCGCAGCCGCCACTCAACAGCTCCCCCCACAAGAACCACCCGCACCCGACAACCAAACCCGCACGGGTGGGCGGGCGGGAAAACCAACCCCAGGACCCCCATGACCACCCACCCCGGCCTGCACACCCACCTCGTAGTAACCCACCCCCCGACCTTCCACCTGAACATCACGCTCAAAGCCACCCCCGGCGAAGTCCTAGCCCTCCTGGGCCCCAACGGCGCCGGTAAAACCACCGCCCTCAGAGCACTGGCGGGCCTGCTCCCCCTGACCTCAGGCCACCTCCACCTGGACGGCCACCCCCTGGAGAACACACCCCCCGAATCCCGCCCGGTAGGAGTCGTCTTCCAGGACTACCTCCTCTTCCCCCACCTCACAGCCCTGGACAACATAGCCTTCGGCCCCAGATGCCAGGGCGCCACAAAATCCGAATCCCGGACCCGAGCAAAAGAGTGGCTGACCCGTATGGGCCTGGAAAACCACGCCACCACAAAACCCCGAAACCTCTCAGGCGGCCAGGCCCAACGCGTAGCACTCGCAAGAGCCCTGGCGACAAACCCCCGCCTACTGCTCCTGGACGAACCCCTGGCAGCCCTGGACGCAAGAACCCGCCTGGACGTGAGAGCCCAACTCCGCCACCACCTAGCAGACTTCGAAGCGGTAGCGGTCATCGTCACCCACGACCCCCTGGACGCGATGGTCCTGGCAGACCGCCTGGTGGTCATAGAACAGGGATCGATAGTCCAGGAGGGCACCCCCGCAGACATAGCCCGCCACCCCCGCACGGACTACATAGCGCAGCTGGTGGGCCTGAACCTCTACAAGGGCAAGGCGGAAGGCACGACGGTAACCCTCCCCACAGGCCAACAAATCACCACGTCGGAACACCTGAAGGGCCCCGCATTCGTCGCGTTCCCCCCGTCCGCGGTGACCCTCCACCGAACCCGCCCCGAAAACACCAGCGCCCGCAACCTCTGGCACTGCCAGGTCGCGGGCCTGGAATCCCACGGCGACCAGATCCGCGCCGACCTGAAAGGCGACCTCCCCTTGACGGCGGACCTCACCACAGCGGCGGCGGCAGACCTGGGCCTCCACCCGGGCACGGACATCTGGGCCTCCTTGAAGGCGGCCCAGACACACGCGTACCCGGCGTAGCGGAACCCCTACTGATAAGACTCGAGCGGAGGGCAGGAACACACGAGGTTCCGATCCCCATAAGCCTGATCGATCCGCCGAACAGGAGGCCAGTACTTCTCGGAAACGGACCCCCCACCGGGGAACACGGCCTCTTCCCGCGTATAGGAGTGAGCCCACTCCCCGCTCAACGCGGCAGCGGTATGCGGAGCATTCCGCAGCGGATTGTCATCCGCCGCCCACTCCCCGGCCCCCACCTTCTCGATCTCCCCCCGAATAGCGATCATCGCCGCACAGAACCGATCCAGCTCGGCCAGATCCTCCGACTCCGTGGGCTCGATCATCAGCGTCCCCGCAACGGGGAACGACATGGTCGGCGCATGGAACCCGTAGTCGATGAGCCGCTTGGCGACATCGTCGACGCTCACCCCGGTCGCCTTGGTCAGGGGCCGCAGATCGATGATGCACTCGTGCGCGACCAGCCCCCCGGGCCCGGTGTAGAGCACGGGATAGTGAGGCTCAAGCCGCTTGGCGATGTAATTCGCGGACAACACGGCGACTTGGGTGGCCCGCTTCAGCCCTTCCCCACCCATGAGCCGCACATAGGCCCAGGAAATGGGAAGAATCCCGGCAGACCCCCAGGGCGCAGCGGAAACAGGCCCGACCCCGGTAGCGGGCCCGGCCTCACTCTGCAAAGGATGATTCGGCAGATAAGGCGCGAGATGAGCCCGCACAGCCACAGGCCCCACCCCAGGCCCACCCCCACCATGAGGAATACAGAACGTCTTGTGCAGATTCAGATGGGAGACGTCCCCACCGAAATGCCCGGGCTTGGCAAGCCCGACCAGCGCATTCAGATTGGCCCCGTCGACATAGACCTGCCCACCGGCCTCATGGACAAGCCCGCAGATCTCCCCGACATGCTCCTCGAACACCCCGTGCGTGGACGGGTACGTGATCATCAGCACCGCGAGCTCATCCCGGTACTGCCCGATCTTCCCCCGCAGATCCTCGACGTCGACCTCCCCGTCCTCGGAGGTCTTGACGACGACGACCTTCATCCCGGCCATCACGGCACTAGCCGCATTGGTCCCATGGGCGGACGACGGAATGAGACACACGGTCCGCTGAAGATCCCCGTTGGCCCGGTGATAGGCGCGTACGGCGAGCAGCCCCGCCAACTCCCCCTGCGACCCGGCGTTGGGCTGGAGGGACACCTTGTCGTACCCGGTGACCTCGGCGAGCCGCTCCTCCAGCTCCCGGATGAGCGTGAGGTACCCCTCGGCCTGCTCGACCGGCGCGAAGGGGTGCAGCTGCCCGAACTCGGGCCAGGTGACCGGCTCCATCTCGGTCGTCGCGTTGAGCTTCATCGTGCAGGACCCGAGCGGGATCATCCCCCGGTCGAGCGCGTAGTCCCGATCGGCAAGCCGCCGCAGGTACCGCAGCATGGCGGTCTCGGACCGGTGCTGATGGAACACGGGATGCGTCAGCACCTCGTCCCGCCGCAGCACCTCGTCGCCCAGCCCTTCCCGGGCCGAAGAGTCCAGCGAGTCGACATCCCCGGAAACCCCGAACGCCCCCCACACGACGGCGAGTTGCTCCCGCGTCGTGGTCTCGTCACAGGCGACGGACACGTGGTCCGCGTCGACGAGCCGCAGATTCACCCCGCCGTCCCGAGCGGCCTCGACGACCCGGGCCGCACCGCCGGGCACCCGCGCCGACACCGTGTCGAAGAAGGCCCCGTGGACGACCTCGACACCCCCGGCCCGCAGCCCCTCGGCGAGGACGGTGGCGTACCGGTGCGTCTTCCAGGCGATCTGCCGCAGCCCGTCGGGCCCGTGGTAGACGGCGTACATCCCGGCCATGACGGCGAGCAGCACCTGCGCCGTGCAGATGTTGCTGGTCGCCTTCTCCCGCCGGATGTGCTGCTCGCGCGTCTGGAGCGCCAGCCGGTACGCCCGGTTGCCGTCCGCGTCGACGGACACCCCGACGAGCCGCCCGGGCAGGCTCCGCGCGAACTTCTCGTGCACGGCCATGTATCCGGCGTGCGGCCCCCCGAACCCCATCGGCACCCCGAACCGCTGTGTGGTCCCGACGGCGATGTCCGCCCCGAGTTCCCCGGGCGAGGTCAGCAGGGTCAGCGCCAGCAGATCGGCGGCGACGGTGACGAGCGCCCCCACCTCGTGCGCCTGCTCGACGAGCGGCTTGATGTCCCGTACGACGCCGGAGGCGCCGGGGTACTGGATCAGCACCCCGTTGATCTCCCGGCCTGCGACCTCGGCCGGGATCCCGTCACCGAGGTCGGCGACGACGACCTCGACGCCGGCCGGTTCGGCCCGCGTCCGCAGGACGGCGACGGTCTGCGGGAAGGCGTCCGCGTCGACGAGGAAGAGCCCCTTCTTGTTCTTCCCCATCCGCAGCGACAGCGCCATCGCCTCGGCGGCGGCCGTCCCCTCGTCCAGCAGCGAGGCCCCGGACGTCGGCAGCCCGGTCAGGTCCGCGACCATCGTCTGGAAGTTCAGCAGCGCTTCGAGGCGCCCTTGAGAGATCTCCGGCTGGTACGGCGTGTACGCGGTGTACCAGGCGGGGTTCTCCATCACGTTCCGCAGGATGACGGGCGGCGTGAACGTCCCGTAGTACCCGAGCCCGATCATCGACCCGAGCACCTGGTTGCGCCCGGCCAGTTCCCGCAGTTCGGCGAGCACCTGGGCCTCGGTCCGCGCACCCGGCAGGTCCAGCGCGGCGACGTTCTTGATCGCGTCCGGTACGGCGGCGGCGGTCAGCTCGTCCAGCGAGCCGTACCCGACCTGCGCGAGCATCTTGGCCTGGGCCTCGCGGTCGGGCCCGATATGGCGCTGTTCGAAGGGAATGCCCTGTTCCAGGACGCTGAGCGGGATACGGGGAGGGGTCATGAGGGGGCCTCCTGGCCGAGACGACCTTCGGTGGCACCACGGCTGCGGGGTGCCCGAACGGCCTCCCCCTCTGTCATCTCGACCTGAGAGCTTCACCGGCCGCCCGCGAGCGCCCGGCTTTCACCGTCGGTGAGAGCGGACGCCGTCGACACCCGCCCTGCTTTCCAGAGTGACCTCGCCCATGCGGTACGTGAGCCTGAGAGATTCCGGGGAGGAGTTGCTCCTTCGGCGCCTCCGAGGGTTCCGGAGGACTCTCCCGCACAGGGTCGACAGCCACTTTCACCTTACCAGCGAGGTCAACGCCCCAGCCTTCGAGTGGCCACCGGGCCCGAAGTGCTCTTTCGTAGTCCTTACGAAGGCTTCGGCCGCCCCGCGACCAGTGGAGGGCCCGTGCAGACCGACATCGATCCGCGCAACCTGATCGGCCGCAAGGCGTACGACCGGCACGGCGCGAAGATCGGCACGATCGACGAGGTCTACCTCGACGACGCGACCGGCGTCCCGGAGTGGGCCGCGATAAGGACGGGCCTGTTCACCCGCGACGCCTTCGTCCCCCTGGAGACCAGCGAACTCGTCGAGGGCACCCTGCGCGTCCCCTACGACCGGGCCCTGATCAAGGACGCCCCCGACTTCGGCGTGGGCCGCCACCTCTCCCCCGCCCAGGAACTCCAGCTCTACCACCACTACGGCATGGACACGGTCGCCCCCACCCCACCCGAGGACCGCGACTTCGGCACGATCGCCGGCGACGACCCGCCCGCCTAGGGCCCAAAACCGCGCGCCCCCTAAGCCCCCTGCGCACAAGCACCCCCCGCCACCAGCGGCAACGCCTCCGCCTGCTCCAACTCGGGATCGTCGACCCGGAACGTCCGCACCCGCCCCGGCACCACGTCCCCCGGCGTCTCGAACCGCACGGTCACCCGCCCCACCCCGCTCCCCTGCACCCACCCCTGCCCGTACCCGGCGTGCCGCACATCCTGCCCCGGCCGCCACCGATGCTCGACAGGCACCGCCTCGGCCACCGCCTCCCCCGGTGTCTCCGGCACCTCCTCCTCATCCCGCACCTCCTCCGCGGCCTGCGCGAACAGGTCCTCCTGCGTGAAGTCGGCGAGCCCCGACACCCCGACCCCGAGCAGCCGCACCCCGCCGGTGGTGTCCACGGACTCCAGCAGCCGCGCCGCGGCCTCACGCACGACCGCCGGATCGTCGGTGGGCCCGCGCAGGGTCTCGGAGCGGGTCAGCGTCGAGAAGTCGTACCGCCGCACCTTCAGGACGATGGTCCGCCCCGACAGCCGGGCCTCCCGCAGCCGCCGCACGCACCGGTCCGCGAGCCGCCGCACCTCGAACCCGACCCGCAGCCGGTCGTGGATGTCCACGTCGTACGTGTCCTCCACGGACACCGACTTGGTCTCCCGCTCGGCGACCACCGCCCGGTCGTCGCGCGCGAGCGCCATCGCGTACAGCCCCTGGCCGTGCGCCTTGCCGAGCAGCCGGACGAGTTCGTCCTCGCCGGCCTCCGCGATCTCGTCGACCGTGGTGATCCCGGCCCGGCGCAGATGGTCGCCGGTGGCCGGGCCGACCCCGGGCAGCGTCCGCACCGGCATCGGCCCGAGCAGCGCGCGTTCCGTGCCCGGCTCGATGAGCACCAGGCCGTCCGGCTTGGCCCGCTCGGAGGCGATCTTCGCGACCATCTTGGACGCGGCGAGCCCCACCGACCCCGTGAGCCCCGTGACGGCCCGTATGTCCGCCCGCAGCCTGCTGCCCGCCTCCCGCGCCGACGCGCTGTCCCAGGCCGCCCCCTCGGCCTCCAGGTCCACGAACGCCTCGTCCAGGCTGAGCGGCTCCACCAGCGGCGACAGCGCCCGCAGCAGCCCCATCACCTGCTCGCTGATCGCCCGGTAGACCCCGAACCGCGGCACGAGGTACGCCGCGTTGGGCGCGAGCCTGCGCGCCTGCGCCATGGGCATCGCCGAGTGCACCCCGAACACCCGGGCCTCGTACGACGCGGTCGCCACCACCCCGCGCGGCCCGAGCCCGCCGACGACGACCGCCTTCCCGCGCAGACTCGGCTTGGCCGCCTGCTCCACCGAGGCGTAGAAGGCGTCCATGTCGAGGTGCAGGACGGTCGGCGCGTTTCTCACATCTCCGATGCTGCACCACGCCACTGACAACGGGCCCGAACACGCGCCCGAGAGCGCCCTCAGACCGCCTTGTGCCGCCGCCGCGCCAGCTCGTCCGCCGGGTTGTGCCCGACCAGGGTCTCGCCGGTGTCGACGCGCTCGCCGTGCAGCTGCGACAGCGCGCCCTCCACGTCCCGCCAGACCACGCCGACGGCGATCCCGAAGACGCCCTGGCCGCCCTGGAGCAGCGCGTGGACCTCGTCCGGCGAGGTGCACTCGTACACCGTCGCGCCGTCGCTCATGAGGGTCATGCGCTCCAGGTCGCGGAAGCCCTGTTCCTTCAGATGCAGCACCGCGCCGCGGATGTTCTGGAGGGACACGCCGGTGTCGAGGAAGCGCTTCACGATCTTCAGGACGACGACGTCCCGGAAGCTGTAGAGGCGCTGGGTGCCCGACCCGTGGGCGGGCCGCACGCTGGGCTCGACGAGCCCGGTGCGCGCCCAGTAGTCCAGTTGCCGGTAGGTGATGCCGGCGGCGGCACACGCCGTCGGACCTCGGTAGCCGATCTCCTCGGACGCCATCGCCGCCGCCCCCTTGCTGCTGCTCGGCACGGCCGCCGGGCGCTGAGGAGCGTGATCGGCCGCGCTGCCGTGAAGCCGGTACGGGCCATTTCCCCCGAACCCTCGTCCGGGGGCACCCCCAGCCGTACCGTCGCCGCTGCTTCTCACGCCGACCTCCGTCCTTGACCTGCCTTCTCGACGGTAGGCAGTCACCTGGGGTGCGTCAACGATCGCCACACTCGGCACGCCGAGTGATAATCACCCTGGGAGTGGTTTCCCGTGCCCCACCGCGGGGAAAGGCTAGCCGAATGCGCTGAGACGATGCCGTAGGACGCTCTCACTGGCCGCTGGCAATTGCCGAACCGAGACGCCATCGTCACCGACGGGTGTCCGGCGCGCGCGTCACTGGTTGCTGGTGCCGAAGTCCTCGGGCGAGATCTGGTCGAGGAACTCGCGGAACTTCTCCACCTCGTCCTCCTGCTCGTCCGGGATGGCGATGCCCGCGTCGTCGAGCACCGTGTCGCTGCCGTAGATCGGCGTGCCGGTGCGCAGGGCGAGCGCTATGGCGTCGGACGGGCGAGCGCTGACCTCGACACCGCTGGCGAAGACCAGCTCGGCGTAGAAGACGCCTTCCCTGAGGTCGGTGATGCGCACTTCGGTCAGCTCCTGGCCGACGGCCTCCAGCACGTCCTTGAACAGGTCGTGGGTGAGCGGCCGGGCGGGGGCCATGCCCTGCTGGGCGAAGGCGATCGCGGTCGCCTCCCCCGGTCCGATCCAGATGGGGAGGTAGCGGTCGCCTCCCACTTCGCGCAGGAGCACGATCGGTTGGTTGGAGGGCATTTCGACCCGGACACCTACGACATCGAGCTCGTTCACACAGCAACCCTAGGCCGTGCCCGGGACGTTTGGGTAGTCGGGCCCCTGCTGGACGGCCGATCCGCCCAGGGCGAACGCCCGTGTCAGGGCAGCCGCACCCCGAGCGCGGTCTGCACCAGCGCGGAGTGCAGCCGGACCGTGAGAGAGGCGAGCTCCTTGGTACGGGCCTGGGCGAGGGCCCGCGTCTGCGGGTTGCGGTGGAGCTTCAGCGGGGCGACGACCTGGTCGACGAGCCCGGCCTCGCGATCCGCCGCCGCCTTCATCACCCGAAGGTGCCGCGGCTCGATCCCGAAGCGCCCGAGTTCCACGACGAGCGCGGCGACGGTGGCCGCCTCGGCGTCGTACACGCCGTCCTCCAGGGGGACGACGAGGCCGTAGGACTCCCACTCGGCGAGTTCGCGTTCGTCGATGCCGGCGGCGGCCAGCAGCTCGGCGCGGCCGATGCGGGCAACAGTGGGACCGACGGGGTCACCGGGGTCGGGTTCGCCGTCCCGCTGCCTGCCCACGGTCGGCAGGGGGACGGCCTCGCCGCGCTCCAGGGCCTCCAGGTGCTCCCGGATGACCTTGAGCGGCAGGTAGTGGTCCCGCTGGAGCCGCAGGATGCGAGCGAGCCGCTCGACGTCCCGCGGACTGAACTTGCGGTACCCCGAGGGGGTCCGCTCGGGCTCGACGAGCCCTTCCGACTCCAGGAAGCGGATCTTGGAGACGGTGACTTCGGGGAATTCGTCCCGCAGCACGTTCAGCACGGCGCCGATGCTCATCGGCCCGGCCTCCGTGGCGGCGGTGCCGTCTCCGGCACCGCCCCTCGGTGTTCTCAGCATGGACCTTCCCTGGGAGAACCCCGGACGAGTCCGGGGCGGGTCAGTAGCCGCGCTGGCTCGCGTAGAAGACCAGGCGGTACTTGCCGATCTGCACCTCGTCGCCGTTGTTCAGCGCGACCTCGTCGATCCGCTCGCGGTTGACGTAGGTGCCGTTGAGACTGCCGACGTCAGCGACCTTGAACGAGCCGTCCGGACCGCGCCGGAACTCCACGTGGCGGCGCGAGACCGTCACGTCGTCCAGGAAGATGTCGCTCTGCGGGTGACGGCCGGCCGTCGTCAGGTCGCCGTCCAGCAGGAAGCGGCTGCCCGAGTTGGGACCCCGGCGGACCACCAGCAGGGCCGAACCCAGCGGCAGCGCCTCGACGGCGGCCTGCGCCTCGGGCGACAGCGCCGGGAGCGCGGTCTGGCCGGTGACCTCGGAGTCGTACGCCTCCAGGCCCGAGATGGAGATGGTGGAGGTCGTCTCCGAGGCGCGCTCGGGCGTCACGCCCGGACGCAGCGGAGCGCCGCAGTTGGAACAGAAGCGGCTGTTCTCCGCGTTGCGGTTACCGCACCTCGAACACACCAGGGCCGACATAGGGGAAAACCCTCCACCCGCACTTGAGGCTGACGGTTGCCCGAAACCTATGTCGCCGGACTGCGCAGGGTCAACAGACGCCGCGCCCTGACCTCCCGGAATGTCACCCCCAGCCACCTGGTCGCGGAACAGCGGACGCTGACCCTCGTCGCCTGGCTGTGCGCGATGGCGGGCGGTGGCGTTCTCGCCGCCCTCTCCTCGCGCGCTCTTGCCGAACAACTTCGCAAACAACTTCACGGGCGATTCCCCTTGACCGAAACAGACCCGCCCGTGGGGCAGGACGAACCCTGACTCAATACACCGGCCGACCCGGACACCTTCACAACGTCCGTATCCACCAGACAGTTTCCACCACCGACCACCCGATCGGTGCGCCGACCCCCCGCAACCTCATGCCCCTGCCGGACGGCCCCCATGCACCCCCGGTTCACCGGGACGACGACCGAGCGTAGTCAGGCTGCTTCGCCGCCCGCAAGGCGTCCACGACGATCTTGTCGGATCGCTTCACGGTGACCGTGGCCTGCTCCTTCTCCAGGGTCTGCACCACACCTCCCGGGATGTTGAGCGCCGGTTCCAGATCCTCGGGCTTGCCGATGACCTGGAAACGATACGGAGTACGGATCTGGTTCCCGTCCACGCTCACTCCGTTGTCGCCGTCCGTGAAGTACGTCCCGGCGACGACGCGTACACCGTTCACCTGGATCGCCTCCGCGCCGGCCGCGCGCAGCTCCTGGATCGTGTCGAGCAGCATGTCCGCCTCGACCGTCCCCTTCGTGTCGTCGATGGTCATCGTGATACCCGGCCCCTGGGCCGCCACCGTGCCCGCGAGGATGCCGAGTTGCCTCTCCTTCTCGATCGTCTGCTTCCGGGCCTCCTCGGCCTGGTCGGAGCTGTTCTCCAGCTCCTGACGCTGCTTGTCGAGCCCGGTCTTCTCGTCCTCAAGACGCCGGCTGCGGTCGTCCAGTTCATCGAGGATCCGTACGAGGTCCTCCTGGCGCGCGCCGCGCAGCGCGTTGTCGCTGTCGCTGTTGGAGGCAACCTGGACGGCGAGTCCGAAGCCGAGGCCGAACAGCAGCAGGGCGACGATCAGCTGAGCGCGCGTCACCCGGGGCGGCCACAGCCCCTGCGCGAGGCGCTGACGGCCGGTCACCTCCGGCCGGGCGGGCGACTCCCCGGCCTCGCGCGCGGGCGCCGCCTCGATCTCCTGCGGCAGTTCCCTGCGCAGCCGGTGGCCGGGTTCCTGGTCTCCTTGGCTCATCGGCGTCACGCCCGGAAGACGTGCCGGCGGATCGCCGCGGCGTTCGAGAAGATCCGGATGCCGAGGACCACCACGACACCCGTCGACAACTGGGCGCCCACACCCAGCTTGTCGCCCAGGAACACGATCAGCGCGGCGACGACCACGTTCGACAGGAACGACACCACGAAGACCTTGTCGTCGAAGATGCCGTCGAGCATGGCCCGCAGCCCGCCGAAGACGGCGTCCAGCGCCGCCACCACGGCGATCGGCAGATACGGCTCGACGGCCGCCGGAACCTCGGGCCGGACCAACAGGCCGGCCACGACTCCCACGACGAGGCCCAGTACGGCGATCACGATGTGCCCTTCTCACTTCTCGGCTGTGCGGTTCGGACGATCACACTCGGCGCCGCGGGAAGCCGCAGGTCCTTCTCCGTGGAGATGGCCGTCCGAATGCCGTAGTTCTCCTGGAGAGCGTTCAGATACAGGCCGTCCGCGCTGTTCTGGAACCGGGTGCTCAGCTTGTCCCCGTCCCCCACGGCGAGCACCGTGTACGGCGGCACCAGCGGCTTGTTGTCGACCAGTATCGCCTCCCCGGCGGCTCTGATCGCCGACAGCGCCGTCAGCCGCTGCCCGTTGACGGAGACGGCCTCAGCGCCGGACTCCCACATCCCGTTGACGACACGCTGGAGATCCCGGTCGCGCACCCGCCCGGTGTCCGAGAAACCGGACGTCTCGCGCGGGTCGGCGCCCCCACCCGTGGTCGCCTCCTTGGCGTCGTCCACGACGAGCTTGACACCAGGACCGTGTACGGCGACGGCCCCCGACAGGATGCCCACCAGGTCCGCCCGGCCGCTGCCGCCGCTGTTCTCCAGGGCCTGGCGCTGACGGGCGCTCACCTCGTCCCGGAGGGTGTCCACGGTCTTCTCCAGCTTGTCCGCGGCCTCCGTCTCCCGGTCGATCCGGTCGATCAGCTCCTGGCGCTCCTTGGCCACCACCGGGGCCGACACCCGCGCCTGCGCCGCGCCCACGGTCACGACGAGCGCCGCGAGCACCAGCCCGCCGGCGAGTCCGAGTCTGGCCTTCAGCGTCTTGGGCAGGCCGCCCGTCCCCTCGGCGCGTCTGCGCGCGGCGGCCTCGGCGTAGCCCTCGTCGAGGCTGTGGTCCATGACGTTGGTGAGCAGCGACATGGAGGCGTCCGGACGCGACGCGCGCGCGGGTGTGCTCCGAACGGGGGGCTGCTGCGGCATGCCGCACATCGTCGCACGTCGCGGGCACTGCTTCCGAACGGCCCCACCGGCGTGCCGGACAGGCCCCCTTGGGGACACTTGTCCGGCACGCGCGCGTGGGTACGGCTCAGCGTCCGGCGCCGTCCACGACCGACGACCACTCGTCCAGCAGGGCCTGCGCGGAGGCGTCGTCCGGGCCCTCGGCCCACAGATGGGTGACCGCCTCGGCCGGATCGGGCAGCACCATCACCCAGCGCCCGTCCGTCTCGACCACCCGCACGCCGTCCGTGGTGTCCACGAAGCGTTCTCCGGCCTCTTCGACGACCCGCCGCATCACAAGCCCCTTGACGGCCCACGGGGTCGCCACATCGCGCTTCAGGACGTGCGCCCGCGGAATCCGCGCGTCGATCTGACTCAACGTCAACTGCGTCCGCGCGACCAGCCCGATCAGCCGTACGAAGGCCGCGGTCCCGTCGAACACGCCGCTGAACTCCGGGACGATGAACCCGCCCTTGCCGTCCCCGCCGAAGATCGTCGCCTCGTCCCGCCCGACCCGCGTCAGGTCGTCCGGCGACGTCGTCGTCCACTCGACCTGCGTGCCGTGGTACGCCGCGACCTGCTCGGCGATCCGCGTCGTCGTCACCGGCAGCGCCACCCGCCCGCTGCGCCGCTCGGCGGCCACCAGGTCGAGCATCACCAGCAGCGCCCGGTCGTCCTCGATGATCCGCCCCTTCTCGTCGACGAGCGACAGCCGCTCACCGACCGGGTCGAACCGCACCCCGAACGCGGCCCGCGACGACGCCACGATCTCCCCGAGCCGCACCAGCCCGCCCCGCCGCATCTCCCCCGTCTCCGTCGGCCGCGCCTCGTCGAGCCCCGGATTGACGGTCAGCGAATCCACCCCGAGCTTCCCGAGCAGACTCGGCAGCACCAGCCCGGCGCTCCCGTTCGACGCGTCCACGACGACCTTCAGCCCGGACTCCGCGATCCCGGACGTGTCGACGTTCCGCAGCAACGACCCCGTGTACGAGTCGAACACACTCGCCGGAAAGTGCAGATCCCCGATCTCCCCGGGGAACGCCCGCCGGTACTCCTGCCGCGCGAACACCCGGTCCAGCTTCCGCTGACTGGCCTGCGACAGATCGGCACCCTGTCCATCAAAAAACATGATGTCCACGGAATCCGGCACCCCGGGCGAGGTCCGGATCATGATCCCGCCCGCACTCCCTCTCGCGGTCTGCTGCCGCGCCACAGGCAGCGGTACGTTCTCCAGGTCCCGTACGTCGATGGCGCTCGCCTGCAACGCGGAGATCACCGCCCGCTTGAGCGCCCGCGCGCCGCGCGAGTGATCACGGGCCGTGGTGACGGTCGCCCCCTTCTTCAGAGTCGTCGCATAGGCCCCCGCCAGCCGTACGGCCAGCTCCGGGGTGATCTCGACATTCAGGATCCCCGACACCCCCCGGGCCCCGAAGAGATGCGCCTGACCACGCGACTCCCAGATCACCGAGGTGTTGACGAACGCGCCGGCCTCGATCGTCTTGAACGGATAGACCCGTACGTTCCCCTGGACGATCGACTCCTCGCCGATCAGGCACTCGTCCCCGATGACCGCGCCGTCCTCGATCCGCGCGGCCCGCATGATGTCGGTGTTCTTCCCGACGACACAGCCCCGCAGATTGCTCTGCTGCCCGACGTACACGTTGTCGTGCACGACCGCCTTGTGCAGAAACGCCCCGCTCTTGACGACGACGTTCGACCCGACGACCGTATGCTCCCGGATCTCCGCCCCGGCCTCGACCTTCGCGTAGTCCCCGATGTACAGCGGCCCCCGCAGCACGGCGTCGGAATGCACGTCGGCGCCCTCGGCGACCCAGACGCCCGGCGAGATCTCGAACCCGTCGATCTCGACGTCGACCTTGCCTTCGAGGACGTCGGCCTGGGCCTTCACATAGCTCTCGTGCGTCCCTACGTCCTCCCAGTAGCCCTCGGCGATATAGCCGTAGACCGGCTTGCCTTCCTTCATCAGCTGCGGAAAGACGTCACCTGACCAGTCCACCGGCACATCGGCCTCGACATAGTCGAAGACCTCGGGCTCCATGACGTAGATCCCGGTGTTCACCGTGTCGGAGAAGACCTGGCCCCAGGTCGGCTTCTCGAGGAACCGCTCGACCTTGCCCTCCTCGTCGACGATCGTGATACCGAATTCCAGCGGGTTGGGGACCCTGGTCAGACAGACCGTGACCAGCGCCCCCTTCTCCTTGTGGAAAGCGATGAGGTCGGTGAGGTCGAAGTCGGTCAGCGCATCGCCGGAGATGACGAGGAAAGCATCGTCCTTCAACGCCTCTTCGGCGTTCTTGACGCTTCCGGCGGTACCGAGTGGCTTCTCCTCGTTGGCATAGCTGAGCTCCATTCCGAGCTCCTCGCCGTCACCGAAGTAGTTCTTGACCAGCGATGCCAGGAACTGGACAGTAACGACGGTCTCGTTGAGACCATGCCTTTTGAGCAGCCGCAGAACGTGCTCCATGATCGGCCTGTTGGCCACCGGCAGGAGCGGTTTGGGCATGCTTGAGGTCATGGGGCGAAGGCGTGTGCCCTCGCCTCCGGCCATCACGACGGCCTTCATGTCGGAAGCGTCCTCCTTGAAGAAACGACGGTCCACCGACTTCACCCGTCCAGATTGTCCCGCAGTTCTCCGCCGCGGGCCATCGAGGCACTGCTGGCGCTCATCGGCGAGCTCAGTCGGCCATGGCGTCCGCGCGGATCAGACGGCGGACCTGTACCACGTAGAGAACTCCTGCCCACCAATACAGCGTTGTACCCCACCCCGCGAACGCCCAGCCGAAAATCGCGCCGAGTGACGCGAGCCAGCCGCTTCCGTCACTGAGCAGCAACAACGGGAAGGCGTACATCAAGTTGAAGGTCGCGGCCTTCCCGAGGAAGTTCACCTGCGGCGGCGGATAGCCGTGCCGCCTGAGGATGCCCACCATCACCAGGAGGACCAGTTCTCGCGCGAGAAGTACAGCCGTCAACCAGAGCGGGAGAATCTCGCGCCAGGTGAGGCCGACGAGCGTCGAGAGAATGTACAGCCGGTCGGCCGCCGGATCGAGCAGCCGGCCGAGACTGCTGATCTGGTTCCACTTCCGGGCGAGCTTGCCGTCCAGGTAGTCACTGATACCGCTCAACGCGAGCACCAGAAACGCCCAGCCGTCGCTCTTCGGCCCCCCGAACTCGGGCCTGAGAATCAGCCACAGAAAGATCGGCACGCCCACGAGACGCGCCATGCTGAGGATGTTCGGGATGGTGAGGACCCGGTCAGTCTGGACACGGGTCTCCTGGACCTCCACCCGGGGGCCTCCAGTAGAAAATGAGCCAACGATGCCCCTTGACCCTACCTCAACGCAAAAAAGCTCTGGCTCTTGGGCTTGTGTGCCCAAGAGCCAGAGCTCTAAAGATTGTTCGGCGGCGTCCTACTCTCCCACAGGGTCCCCCCTGCAGTACCATCGGCGCTGTAAGGCTTAGCTTCCGGGTTCGGAATGTAACCGGGCG